>JBCKZY010000032.1:0-17037 GCA_038918635.1 Thermodesulfovibrionia bacterium
ATAAGACCTCCGGCAATTTTACCCGTCTCGTTGGAATCAAAAATCAAGCGGGCTTTTAACCTCCTTAATCGTTTTGCTTGGCACACAGTGCGTGTATATCATAGTTGGCCTGAAGCAGATGCGTCGCAAAGCTGTGTCTGAAAGTATGTGATGTCACGCGTTTCGTGAGTTTCGCCCGACGGACAGCCTCGTAAAGCGCCAACTGGACGTGCGTGTTATGAAGATGATAGCGCCGCAGTTCCCTGGCTCCTTCCACGAAAGTCAGGGATTTCTGCGGGAAAAACAATTGCCATATGAAATCCTTGCCGGCTGAGGGATATTTCTTTTCGAGTTGATTGTCGAGAAAGACGCCGGCATAGCCCGCCGCAATATCCGTATCGTGAAGTCTTCTTATCGCCTCAAGCTGTTCCGTTAATTTCGGCATGATAACCTGTGGAATCGGCACTGTCCGGTCTTTTCCGCCCTTTCCATGTACCGTAAGGATTCCAGCGTTGAAGTTGAAATTCTTCACCCGTAAATTCACGCATTCAAAAAGACGAAGCCCGCAGCCGTACAACAGTTTTACCACAAGATTATAGGGATATGAAAGGTGCTTCAATACTGCGTCTATCTCCTTCCGGGAAAGCGCCAATATGACAACCCAGGAACTTATGCTTGATCTGACAGGTGTTGATATAACTGTATGTCCCTGCTGTAAAGAAGGGACCATGAGGGTTATTGAAGAGATATCCCCTCTGTGGAAGGTTAAACCGCAATACATGGATTCTTCATGATGAAAAGAGATGGATTGTTCAGTTTGAAATATCAAAAAAAGTTTTGCAAAAGAGAACAGGACAGGTACGCCTTTATATGCTTTTTTGGAGGCAAAAAAGGTGCCTGTTATTAATTCGTATCACCAAAAAAGATATACCATCATGCGTCTGATGAATAAACTGCGGCATTTATGACTGCTAATCTGTAAAATCCAATAAAAATCGTCTTTACAATCCCCATAGAACCGGTTATATTAATCCCATTAGCTGGAAGGTTCAGTTCAACATGTTTTATCCGTAATGCCTCCGGCACTACGGATAAAACTCTATACGTTATGTTCAGATAAGGATTCAATATGAATGAGTCAAAATCATTTGATGATATTGTCAATTCCTTAGATCACCTTAATGAAAATGAGCGAGATGCACTCTTGCACATTTTAGAGGATGATAAAATTAGGAAGACTTCTTACATCCCAATAAAGATATATGCAAATTCATATTTTATCATTCTAAGTTCAATATGGTTCGTAGCCTTGCTTGCTGGTGGAGTGCTAGATATTCAACCCATGTGGTTAAGATTTCTAATGTTTCCATTATTTGGTATCCCTTTTGCAATCGTATATGTATTTGAACTCATTAATTACAGAATAAAAAAAGACTTTAAAGAGTTTCTCGTTGTGTCTTTTTTAGTAGGCCCGATATTAGGTCTTTTTTGGGGTTTAATATTGTCAGCTGTTATTTTTTATGTGTGGAAACTCATAAGCTAAAGAAATATATATCAATAAAAAACATAACCTGACAGTGCATTGGAATGCGTGACAGCGGAGACTTTTTTTTGCTTCTGTTTGACTATTGATTTGCAAATTATTTTTGGGCAAGACAGTGTGATTCAGTAACGCATCCATGACTTTTGCGTTCTCCCTCGCTCCGCGAGGGAGAATGCCGGGGCTGAGCCATGGTATCCACCGCTCCGCGCGGGAGAACCAAGGGCACGAACCAATGCCCTGAGGGTCATGGCTCAGCCCCGGCATTATGATTTTGTAAGGAAACATGAGAGTCTACCATTTCATTTCCAAAAAATATGCAAAAGAAGCATTAAATAAAAAACGACTTAAGGTATCAATTATAAATACATTAAATGATCCTTTTGAATTCCATGCAGGCTTTTCAAATCCCAACAGCTTGCTGAGAGATACGTTTCTTGTTTGGAAAGAGGAGATCTCGAAAGAGGTTGGTATTCTATGCTTTTCAAAAAACTGGCATAATCCATTATTGTGGAGTCATTATGCGGAAAAACACACTGGATGTGCCTTGGGCTTCGATATACCAGATGATAAAGCAATCGAAATTGTATACTCTGAGAATAGGCCATTATTCAAATGGACTGAAATGCCTACCGACCCATTGCCAAGAAGAAATTTTATTGCTGAATTGCATAAGACTAAATTCATATCGTGGAAATATGAAGAAGAATTCAGATTGGTATATAAACTTAATACGCTTGAATATGAAAGTGGATTATATTTTCAGGAATTTGATGACAACTTGGTCTTAAAAGAAATCATAACTGGATGTAATTATCAAATGAATGACGAGGAGTTAGCAGGTCTTATAAGTGAATATCCTAAAATCAATGCAATTAGATCAAGGATGGATTTAAAGAAGTATAGTATCGTCAACAAAGAAAGTTAAAACACTAACTACTAAATCATAACCAATAGCTCCACCTGATCCCAAGGGCCTGGCGGCCTTGGGGTCAGGTGAGCATGACGTTCCCCCGTCGCGGAGCGACGGGGGAACGCGGCAGTTGAGCGACCAACGTGGTAAATGCGCTTCCGCCTTCACTCATTCCGGCGAGACACGCCGCGAGGAAGAACCAGGAGTTGGAAACGAATGGGCCTTCCGCCCGAAAACATTTGGCGGACAAGCCGGCCCACCGCTCAACTGCCGCATTATACTGCTTGCACCTTTTGCCTAATTTTAAAGGCAGCCCCAACAGTGCAGCCGTGTGTTTCGCGGGTTTCGTCAAATCTGTCCAGTTCCATCATTGTATTATTGAAGATGCCGCAATAGATCCAGGCTGTCTCATCTATGCTTTTTTGTCTTTCGCAAGCACAACATTCATAGCCAGGTGTTTTTGTCACTTTCATTGACAATCTCCTTTAAAATGTGTGACAATTTAATAAAGCTGAACCGAAAACTCTTCCGGGCCAACCGCCTAATTCAATGGCGGTCAGCTTATCAAGGCGTTATGTCAATTAATTAAAAAGGAGGTAAGAATTATGTTGAGAAAAATAGCTCTACTTATCGTTGTTGGCATTTTTTCGCTATCAATTGCAAGTTGTGGACATTTAAAGAGGCCATTCAAAACGAAACCTGGGAAAAAGAGTGAGTTGCATCTCAACACTGATGTTAATACTTACGCGAAATATATAAAAATTACGCAGGAGGTTGTGGCTTAAATGATTGGGGTCGCATCTTTAATCGTGACAAGTATGTCATAAATAAAAATCTTACCTCAGATATATCAGAAAAAAAGATTGCATAACCAGTCACTTGAGAGGGATGCTTAGTACCGGGGCGCTTACCTACTTCGCCGAAGTAGCAACTTCAGCTACGAAGGCTGAATTTCGCACCCCTCAGTTTCGCGTTATATATTGAACATAAAAGAATAACTGTTTTATTGTCCAAACATTACTCCACGACATAATCTATCCTGATAAGATCCAATCTAACATCATAAGTAAGTATAGCTAGTTTGCCAAATCCGGTCCATTCGAACACTAAATCCGGTTTTGTCCGAACGGTTTCTTTTTTAATTATCTCCTGGCTGTTTGAGTTTAATAAAGTGTTTGTTAACGCCATGGGCTTGTTCTTCCGGTTTTGCCCTCCCGGATTTCCTCCAGTAAGCAGACTAAAAACCGCCTGTTAGACAGATCTCCCCGGATAAGGACGTGAACTTTTACTATGCAACCGCAGCATTTACTCCCGGCTCAACGCAATACCGGGACAGGCTCCTCCATTGAACCCAGGGCTTCGTTGTGTTGTGCCCAACCCGGCTTCGGGTCGTATCGACTTACCCACAGACCTGCCTGCCGGCAGGCAGGCTCGGCCTTTCTATGCTGTTTCTGTTCCCCGGATCAAGTCCGGGGCAGGCTCTGGCTCATAGTTTTGCCGTATGCTTCGGCTTAAAGCCCCTACTGTCGGCTTCAGACGGTCTCTCACGATTCCGCCCCCCGAAGGGTCGGGATACTTCTGCTAATATCAATAAAATTAGCAGGGTTCACGTACAGGGGACTTTAACCCCATTAGTTCACGCCCATGCCGGGCGTACACAAAACAGTGCAGATGAAATCGAACCGGCGAATATGATTTTAGCAGTCATAATTTATTGATGTTCAAATCAGCCTGATGCATGTTAATAGTCTCAAGGGTTCGATTCACTGACTCAGACGATGCATAAATAGACCATTGACATATGTAACCTAAGCGGTTACACTAATAAATAATGATAAAGAGCTTTGTGCACAAGGGATTGGAAGTTTTTTTTTATGACGGCACAAAAAAAGGCATAAAGCCACAACATGCTCAGAAATTAGCAGATATTTTAGATACACTTGATTCTGCTATGGATATTAAAGACATGAATTATCCCGGTTCCGGTTTGCATCAATTGAAAGGCAAAAAGAAAGGACTCTGGGCTGTCAAAGTGACAGGAAACTGGAGAGTAACATTCAACTTTAAAGAAGGCAACGCTGAAAGCGTTAATTATGAAGATTATCATTAGGGGGATAACATTATGAGGATTAGAAAAAGACCACCAACACATCCAGGTGGGATAATAAGAAGACAGTATATTGAATCGTTATCATTAACTATTTCGGAACTGGCAAGTACTCTCGGCGTATCCAGAAAGACATTATCGAAGATTGTCAATGAGAACGGTTCTATCACTCCAGACATGGCTCTCAGGTTATCAAAAGCCTTTAATACTACGCCCGAGCTTTGGTTGACTCTACAGCAGAATTACGACTTATGGCAAGCTTCTCATTCTTCGGATGACTGGAAGACGATAGAAGCGATAGCTATATAGACTGAATATAACCAGTCAGTGCAGTGAAACTCGACCGCAGATGGCGAGTTGAGCGGTTTTTGCCTTGCTGGTGTTTGTGGATTTACGAATTACCATTTTGCTTACAGGTCGAGTTCACTGACTTCTGCGTTCAGTATAGGAAATAAAAATGGCTACGCAGATCTGCTTACTGATTTTCTATCAGGCATAGGATTACTAACTTCCACCTACAGAATTAGAGGAGATGAGAAAGCTGAAGAACGCCTGAAAGAGGCATATAGTACAATAAGGAATACTTTTCATATTGTTTCTTCCTCATATGCCGATTCAGTGTCTCTCTGGCCTATACACCCACTTGTTATTGACACAATAGAGTATAAAGTAAAAGATGAGATAGGCTTTCACTTGCTACTTACAGGTGAGGAAATGCCTGAAGCCATACCTGAATTAATTAACGAGCCTTTATCATATTAGAAAAGGTAATATATTTTACGAATAATGACATAACAAATAAATACAGCACTCCTGGACAGCCAACCTCATAATCTTGATTTATAATTACAATATATTTACAATATAATTATGAAACCACTAAGGTTTTCATGGGACAATCGAAAGAATAAAACAAACCTGAAGAAACACGGCATTTCATTTGATGAAGCTCAAACTGTCTTCTTTGACGAAAATGCGGTAGAGTTTTTTGATCCTGATCACTCTGAAAATGAAAATAGATTTATCATGTTAGGCCTTAGTTATCGTTTGCGTATTCTTGTCGTATGTCATTGTCTGAGGGAAAACGATACCGAAATAAGGATAATTTCCGCAAGAAAAGCTACAAAGAAAGAACAAAAGGTGTATTCGGGAGGATAATATGAGAAAAGAATATGATTTTTCAAAGATGAAGGGACGAAAGAATCCTTATGCCAAGAAACTAAAGAAACAGGTTACTATCCGGATGGGTGTAGACATCATCGAGTATTTTAAGGAGCTGGCAAATGAAACGGGTATCCCATATCAAAATCTTATCAATTTATACTTAAGAGAGTGTGTCCAATCACATCGTAAGCCGAGTATCAAATGGGCTTCGTAAAGAGTCTCATAACAAACCATTCAATCAGAACGTGTACCACCTCTGATTAATTTAACGTTAGATTGCATAAGGACAATTGGACAACTTGAATACTTTTGAATGTTTTTTCAGAGGTGGCGCAATTGGCTATATAGAAACGATTGAAATGCATAAAGATAAAAAAACATATGACTTCATGCCGTATCGATCATGGCATCACCTGGAAATAGTGAAGGCATTGAAAATAGACAAAGTCCAGGATGTGATTATGAAAGATGGAAACAGAGAAATAGAAATGCAAGTAACAGATCTAAAACCAGCAAAAATCACAATAGAACCCAAAAAAGCAATCTAACACTTATAAGACCTCCTGATGTCAATGGCAATAAGTACCCACTAACAGTCATTCCCCGATTCATCCTTCGCAGCGCTACGGAGCCATGCACCGTACGGTACACGGCGGAGAATGGATAAATCCCCGAAGAATCGGGACAGGCGGGACAGTCCCGCTAAGCCTGTCCCAGCAGGTAGTAAGCAGGGAGCGGGAATCCAGATTTTTCAGGAAGCGATACAAAAAACAGGTTCTGACTTCTTTTCGATTAATCAGGTTACAGGTCCAAGACAAACATGCCTGCCTGCTCGCCTCGATCCGGCGAAGCGGGTCGGCAGACAGGCCTGCATTTCACCCCGTACAAAACTTCCAGTTTCTACGGGGCAGGCACTTATTGAGGTTCATTAGTCCCGATACAAAACAACCTATCGGGACGTCAGCAGAGGAGGCATTACCCTTAATTGTGTAAGTCACGAAAAGCGTTTACAGATCATGTTCAAATAATTTTCTTTGGCTTCATTCATTTAAACTGGCTAAAAGATTTCCGCAATTTGATGCTTATATCTGGTATAATTTGGTATAAACCAATTAAGGTGAGGTAAAGTATGGGCAAGAAAGAAATGCTTTTAAATGAGATTGAGCAGGTTCCAGAGCCTTTTCTTGACGAGGTATTGGATTTCATTCACTTTTTAAAAACAAAGGTTGTTCGTGAAAGACTGGACACTGCCATTGCCAGTGAATCCTCTCTCAGAAAAGATTGGATGAAGCCAGCGGAAGATGAAGCATGGCAAAATTTGTAAAGGGCGATGTAGTTGTTGTTCCTTTCCCATTCTCTGACTTAACCCAAGCCAAAAGACGTCCTGCGTTAGTTATTTCAAAATTAGATGGTGATGACCTTATTCTTTGCCAGATAACCAGTCAATATTATCCAAAAATAAAAACTTCTTTTTATTAACTCGTTTAAAACACCGGCTAACCAGATGTTGCACCTGTCCACAACCAGCTGATATCTTTTTTAGTAGAACTTTTGCTATCAAATGTTTTGTAATTTTCTGAACGTCTAATTCCTTTCAGGTAGTGGCAGGTGAACTCATCGTTAGGGGAGAATTTCAAAAATAGATTAAAAAATGATAAAATGCATCAAGGAGGTAAAAAATGATGAAATCAAATGAAATATTAAAGGAAGTAGACCAGCTAGGGTTATCCGAGAGAATTATTTTAGTTGAGGAAATATGGGACAGTATTGCTAAATTCAATTCTGAATTACCAATGCCTGAATGGCAAAAAAAAGAATTAGATAGACGTTACTCGGAATATAAAAATGGCTCGTTACAATTGCATAATTGGGAAAATGTCCATGAAGATTTAAGAGAAAAAAATAAATGAATGTACGATATACCGATAGAGCAAAAGATGATCTTGAAACAGCATTTTCCTGGTATGAAAAACAAAGAAGAGGATTGGGTTTTGAATTTCTTGATTGTATAGAGGTAGGTTTGAAAAGCATATTAAGATTCCCTGAAATGTATGAAGAGATCTATTCTAATTTTAGACGTTGTGTTGTTAAAAGATTTCCATTTTCATTATTTTACACAATCGAAGTTAACGAAATTGTCATACATTCTGTTTTTGACAACCGACAAATCCCCAGAAACGCCACTAACAAGGCGCTGCACATGGATTGCAAAAACGCTTGCGCGTTTTTACATCCAGTGAGCTCAGCGTTCATATATACCATTGAAGAAATAACAGAAGTCAGGCAGGGTAAGTAAAGGTCGTAGACGTGTAGTATCCTGAAGTCCTTATCCCGGATAAAGAGCAGACTATCCGATCCTTCCAAGAACCTCTAAAGTCTTACTGATCACCACCGGGTCCCAAAGGATCGTAAAGTGATTTGCCTTAAGGGTGTAATGATCCGAAGCCCATGGCAGAACTGAACTTTTAGCGCTCACCAAAATATCGCCTTTACCGGGGGTTATCTCATCGGGGACCGCTGACGCCGGTATGAACTTCAGCAGTGAATCAGGGATAGTCAGCAGTTTTTTAGGTCCATTTTCTGTATTACCCTTCTCCCATTTGTATATAGTAATCAGTTCAGGACTGTCTCCTCCAAATGACAGATAGGTAATGTCTTTTGAAGCGGTATCTCCTAGCTGCCTGAAGAACTCCGATCCGGGCATAAGCTCTTTAAGTACATTACCTTCAATCAGATCGCTGATCCTCTTTAAGACCTGTGTAACAGTACCGTGGGTTTCACGGGGCAGGATGTTTTTGATTACCCCTTGCAGGGGTGAAAGGTACTTACCAATATTTGATAGTGAACTTCCTTCATGAGGTGATGCTATGGTAATAAGCGCCCTTATCTCCGGGTGTTTTACTTCCATGAACTTTCTGGCTATAAGGCCTCCGCGGCTATGGCCTATAAGCGTCAAAGGGCTTTCCGGAAACAGCCCTTTGACCTTCTCCGTAAGCTCCCTGAGATCCTCAACAGCCACGGATATTGGACCAACAGGTCTTCTCTGGCTCCAGCATACGAGATTATATCCTTCATCACCGAGGACTGACCAAAGAGTATCTAAACTGTCAGGAATGACCCCGGTTGTAATAGTTCTCTTTTGTGTTGATGCACCTGCTTCAGGGGACGAGGCGGCGATATATTTAAGAGGGATATTTTCGGCGAATATTTTTGTATCAAGGGGTTTGATCCAGATATCTTTGTCTACCGCAAGGCCGTGAATGAAGATCACAACAGGCTTTCCGGTCAGGCCCTTATGGATGGATATGTCCAAGTTTAAAGTGGTCTTTCAGGGGATATGTATTTTCTTGAAACTGCCGTCTTTGTCAAGATAAATAACCTGTGCAATCTGCGCGTTTCTGATGATTCGGTCGCATAATTTACAGGGCAGTCCATTAGCAAAACTCTTATTATCTTCAAACCCTGCTACATAGATAGTCGCGCCCTTCATCCGTTCAGGAGGCCCGCTTATGACCGCGTTCTGCTCAGCGTGCACAGCTTCGCAGAGTTCGTATCTCTCTCCAGAAGGAATGTTGAGCTCCTCCCTGGCACACGTTTCAATGTCTATACAATTCTTCATGCCGCGGGGAGATCCGTTATAGCCTGTGCTTATTATTACCCTGTCTTTGACGATAACAGCGCCGTACTTTCTGCGAAGACACGTGGCCCTTGAAGAAACCACCTTTGCTATCTCTATGAAATAATTATCCCAGTCCGGGCGCATCATTTCTTCTCCTGAAAAATTATTTAAGACTATACTCACAGTAATTATAGCAGAGATGAGCTGACTCTTTCTAAGAGGTCTTTAACAGGATGCGGAGAGGGGCCCCGATAAATCCCCGAAGAATTAATGGCATGGGACCCCGACAAGTCGGGATCTTCGCTTCGCTACGACAGGCTAAGTCAGGAATGACGCTGGTTTTTTCTTTACTGTTGAGTTGACTTATATTGATGCTTTCTTCCGAAAGAGGACTCAATTAACATTACAGGCTTTATTAGCCGGAAGTCTTGCAGATAACCACTACTGAATCATCACCGCCGAAACAGTTTGGCACATATTTGTCAGCAAACCAGTCATTCTCCCAGCGGTCCGCGTCAATGAGGTACCTGAACTTGTACTCCCTGTCACAAGGCATTGTTATAGTTGCCGTAAAGTCCCCGTTCTTTAGTTTCTTCAGAGGGGTTTCAGTGATGCTCCAGTTGTTGAAATCTCCAACTACTGAAACATACTTTGCGGTCATGGCGGCTTCTTTGGGTAATCTGAAAGTAACCTTGCAGTCTGGACGGGTCTTAAGGTACTGCTTCTTAATACCTTTCACTTCTATCTTTTTAGTAGTTTTTTTTGTTTTTTTTACAGCAGCCTTCATCTTTTGCCTCGATTCTTTAATAGGTTTATATTTATTATTTAATCACCAAATTAATTTATGGTCTATTTTAATATATTTATCCACTACTGTCCAACATAGTATTAAATATGCCTCTTTATGTCTGTTAACCCATTAAATTTACAGCTTTTTTTGACAGACACATTCTTATTCTGGAAGCAGGTTATTTTCCCTTCAAATTCTGTTCAAGACAGACCACTCTAATTCTTCCATATGCTGTCCAAAAAAACCTATTCTGGACAGATGTGATATTTACCAATTGTTTTAGTTTGAGGCAGGGTTCTTGACATTTTTTCAAACATGTGTTTTAATCAATTGTATGAATAGATGGAGTTATTATGAAACCTCCTGATACCCGTCAAAGAATACTCGATGCAGCGGAATCTCTCTTTGCACGCGACGGGTTTCGCGGCACCTCTCTCAGGGCTATTACCGGCAGGGCAGGTGTGAATCTGGCCGCTGTAAATTACCACTTCGGTTCCAAGAAGGGCCTGCTTGATGAAGTAATCAAGAGACGTATACTGCCGCTAAATAAGATAAGGAAGAAGAGGCTTGAAGAGGTGAGGGACTTGGCACAGTCCAGTGGAATCCCCCCGGATATAGAAGACGTGCTTACCGCCTTTATAGAGCCTACCATTCTATTTAAGGAATCCGAACCCGGGGCAAAAGAATTCATCACATTTATCGGAAGGTCACTTGCCGATCCTGATGACACGGTCAGAAATGCGTTCCATGCTGTTATCAACCCTATGGCCCGGTTTCTCTTTAAGACAGTTTCTAAAGCATTACCCGGGCTGTCCAGGGAACTGCTCTTCTGGAGGCTTCATTTTACCATGGGGGCCTTCTTCCACACGATGCACATTTCCGGAAATCCCGGGCCGGGCTTTATGGGTATGAAGACCGATATTGACGCTCAATCACTTGTTAATCTTATAATCCCGTATGTAACGGCGGGTATGAAGGCGAAATGAAGAAGACCGAATTAATTGTGAATATCCTGATTGTTTTCATCTCTTTTACTTTAACAGGATGCTCTATTCATAAATCGGGTATAAAAGAGCCTTTGGTCGATATCCCTTCCTCATATTCAACGGCGGAAGCTAATACCGCTGCGCCGGTTGGAAGATGGTGGGAGCATTTTGGAGACGAACGACTGGATCAGCTCATTGAGGAGGCTTTCAGGCACAACCAGGATATTGCGCAGGCATACGAACGTCTGAGGCAGGTTCAGGCCTTAGTACTAATTACTGATGCTGCGGGAGGACCGTTACTGAAGATAGAGGGTTCCGGAGGAAGGGCCCGACAGACAGGCTTAACCGGAACAAACACTTCTGACACCTACTCGCTCTCAGCTGCCGCAAGTTATGAAATTGACCTGTGGAACAGACTCGATGCCGGCACAGAGGCCGCACGATTTGATCTCCTCTCATCAGAACAGGAGATGAAGGCTCTTTACATAAGCATCTCGGCAAGGCTGGCGGAGCTTTACTATCTTGCTATTGAACAGCGAGCGCAGCTTGAACTCTCCGACCAGACCATCAAATCCTTTAATGATACACTTGAGAGGGTTGAAAGGCGTTACAGATCAGGATTAGTCCCCGCGCTTGATGTATATCAGGCGCGTCAGAACCTCTATTCAGCAAAGGCACAGAGGCCTCTTTTCGAAGCAAAGCTGAAAGAGACGCTCAACGCACTTTCCGTCATTGCGGGACGATTTCCGGAACCGGACATAGGAGGGGATGCCAGTGAGCTGATAGATGTTCCCCGATTTTCAGCCGGTCTGCCTTCAAAGCTATTAACCAACCGTCCTGATATTCAGGCGGTATTATTCAGGCTTAAGGCAAGTGATGAAAGGGTAGGCGCAGCGGTTGCGGACAGGTTCCCCTCTTTTAACCTCATCGGTTCCTATGGTGGAGGCAGTGATGAGATAGGAGCAGTTCTTGATTCGCCTAACATATTCTGGAATATCCTTCTGCAGACTGCTCAGCCGATTCTTGACTCAGGGAGAAGAAAGGCTGAAGTTGAACGGACAGAGGCGGTCTTCAGGGAAAAATTGGCTTTATATCATAAAACTGTCCTGAACGCGTTTAGGGAAGTTGAAGACTCACTCGTAAGAATCAGCGCTACGGAAGAGCGTATTGTGATGCTTGATGAAACCGTTAATGCCTCAGACAATTCTCTCCGTCTCGCGCTTGACCGCTATATGAACGGGCTGACCGACTACCTGCCGGTGCTTACCGAGCAGCTGCGTCATTTTACTGTAAGAAGCAATCTGCTGTCAGCAAAGCGGCAGTTGATTTTTGACACCATTGGACTTGCACGTGCAATTGGCGGAGAATGGACTGATCAGGCTTTTAAAGAATATATAAGCTATAAGAAGATAGGGGAAGAGAAAAAATGATCAAAGACAAAAAATTAATTAAAAAATTAATTAAAATATTAATCCCGATTATCATTATTATAGCCGGGATAGTAATAATGGTGGTTCTGGTTGCGATACGCCCGGAGCCAATAAAAGAGGTTAAGGCGGATCCCGGAGTGCTTGTGAAGCTTTTTGAAGTAAAAAAGACCAGCGTTCCGATAGTTGTAAAAGGCACGGGGACTGTAACTTCGGCAGAGGAAGTGAGTATAAACCCGCAGGTTAGCGGACTAGTAACGCGTGTCTCTCCTGAATTCGCGGTTGGCGGTTTCTTTCTGAAAGATGAGATACTCTTTGAAATAGAGGATACGGACTACCTACTGGCTCTTGATCGCTCGACCGCGTCAAGGGCAAAGGCAGAATATGAACTCGCTACAATAGAGAGTCAGGCCCGGATCGCCCGTGCGGAGTGGGAGCGACTTAACCGTGATAATAATGAGCAGCCGAATCCCCTTGTTCTTTTTGAACCACAGCTAAAGAACGCGATCTCTGCATTGGCTTCTGTCGATGCTTCAGTAAAACAGGCGGTTCTGGATCTGGAGCGGACAAAAATAAAGGCCCCTTTTAACTGCAGGGTT
The DNA here is from genome assembly GCA_038918635.1 of Thermodesulfovibrionia bacterium. GTDB lineage: Bacteria > Nitrospirota > Thermodesulfovibrionia > UBA6902 > UBA6902 > CAXMSH01. The sequence continues at coordinate 13,125 of JBCKZY010000032.1, forward strand.
CGTTCAGAAAGCATAGATCCCGGTCAGTACGTAAGATCAGGGACCAGTGTGGCTGTTCTGGCGGGTACGGATTATGCTGAAATTTATGCTCCCCTTTCAATGGACGATCTGCAATGGCTGATTATTCCCCGAAGCGGCGATAATATTACAGGATCGCCTGTTGTTGTCAGTTTTAAAACAGGTAAAAAGATTAATGAATGGAGGGGCCGGTTAGTCAGGTCCACGGGAGAAGTTGATCCCAGGACTCGCATGATGAAGCTCGTAGTCCTGATAAACGACCCTTATGGTTTAAAAGATGAATCTGATTCCTTGAGGCCGTCTCTTGCTGAAGGTACTTTTGTTGAAGTTCGCTTTATGGGAAGGGAATTAGACAATGTTTTTGTCATCCCGAGAACAGCCTTTCGCGATAATTCTTCAGTATGGGTTATAGACGATGACAACAAACTATACATAAAGAAGACTGTACCTCTTCGGATAGAACGGGAGAAGGTAATTATCCGTGAAGGCCTTTCAGAGGGAGACAGGATCGTTTTAACCAACATATCAGGGGCTGCTGACGGTATGAGACTGAGGGTTATAGAAAATAAAGTCATTAAGTCAGTAAGTTACTAAGTTATTAAAAAATGACTCAATAACTAAATTACTAATATACTTAAGATATGAAACGCCCTATTACATGGATGGTCAATAACCATGTGGCCGCTAACCTACTTATGATGATATTCATTGTTGGCGGTATCATCCTGGGTTTTAATATCAAACAGGAGGTTTTCCCCGAGTTTGAACTGGATTTCGTTCGTATATCAGTGGCATATCCGGGTGCGGGTCCGGAAGAGGTAGAAGACGGCATAATCCTGAAGATTGAAGAAAATTTGAGCAGTATAGTAGGTATAAAGGAAACAAAATCAATAGCTACCGAAGGTGTGGGTATTGTTTTAGCGGAGATCCTGTCGGGTGAAGATATTGACATAATTCTTCAGGATATTAAAACAGCAGTCGATCGTATTACTACTTTTCCTGAAGAGGCAGAAGAGCCTGTTGTAAAAAAACTTGTTAACCGCAGTGAGGTTATTTCAGCAGTTGTATACGGTGATGCTCCTGAAAGGAGTTTGCGGGAGCAAGCCGAATCAATCAGAGATGACCTGCTCGCTTTGCCTGAGATCACGCAGGTCGAGCTTAGAGGCGTCAGACCTTACGAAATATCCATTGAAGTAAAGGAAGAGAATCTGCGCCGGTATGGACTGACTCTTGGGCAGATATCAGAGAGGGTCAGTCAGGCTTCAATTGATCTCCCGGGCGGGACCATAAAGACCGGTGGTGGTGAGATACTGATTCGTACAAAGGAGAGGCGTTATAAAGGCCGGGAATACGCTGATATAACTATTCTTGAAAACAGTGACGGTAGTGAGCTGAAACTTGGGGAGATCGCGGAGATAAAAGATACGTTTGCCGAAACAGACGTTTATGCCCTTTTTGACGGTATCCCGAGCGCGATGGTGGCGGTCTACCGTGTAGGTGATCAGAAGCCCACGGTAATATCGAAAGCCGTAAAGGACTATGTTGAGCAAAAAAGAAAAAATATGCCGGATTCCGTGCGTATCGCTGTATGGTTTGATTTTTCCGAGATATTTCAAAGCAGGCGGAACCTTCTGGTAAAAAACGCCCTTATCGGATTAGTTCTGATCTTCCTTGTTCTGGGACTATTCCTCAGGATCAGGCTTGCGCTTTGGGTGATGCTCGGTATTCCCATATCTTTTTTGGGCGCTCTGCTTATAATGCCTTCGCTTGATGTTTCAATAAATATGCTGTCCCTCTTTGCTTTTATCCTTGCCCTGGGGATTGTGGTGGACGACGCGATTGTAGTTGGGGAGAATGTCTTTACCCACCGAAGTATGGGTAAAGACTTTATTACCGCGTCCGTTGACGGAACAATAGAGGTTGCGAGACCGGTAATATTTTCAGTTCTTACATCAGTAGCGGCTTTTTTACCACTGATCTTTGTGACTGGAACTATGGGTAAATTCATTAGAGTAATCCCGTTTGTTGTCATCCCCATACTACTTATTTCACTTATTGAGTCTCTCCTGATTCTACCTGCCCACCTGAGTCTGAAATCCGCGAGCGTTTCATCTAATGGAGTTATTAAATCTGTTACCCGTATACGTAAGGGTTTTGGAACCTGGCTTGAAGACTTTGTCGCCAGCAAGTACAAACCATTTCTTGTACGCTGTCTTAAGAACAGGTATATAACAATATCGCTTGCAATAGCGTTAATGCTTATCACCATCGGTATTATAGGAGGAGGGATTGTACAGCTCAGTTTCATGCCTAAGGTAGACGGAGATTTTATAACCGTTTCACTGAGAATGCCCATCGGTACTTCCGCAGAAGTGACAAAAGTGGCGCAGGACGATGTAGTCAATAGAGTATTTGAAGTTGTTAATGAATATGACAGGGACCTTCCTGAAGGAAAAAGCATCCTCAGACATATATTCTCTCTGGTGGGGAGCAGGATCCCGCAGGGTCATCTGTCAGAAGGGAGTTTAACAGGTTCTCATCTCTCTGACATAATGATCCTGCTTACAAAGGGTGAAGACAGGGGTATCTCCTCCGCGGATATAGGCAATGATATTCGAAACAGCCTCAGAGATATTCAGGGGGCGGAATCTATATCTGTCGCCTCAAACATGGTGAGTTTCGGTGCGAATATAGATATAAGGTTAGCGCACGAGGACTTCAAAGTGCTTTCAGAGGCAAAGGATAGAATAAAATACGCGCTTTCACTGTATCCCGGGGTAGGGGATATTTCTGATAACTATACAAGGGTGAACAGGGAGCTTAAGTTGAAGTTAAGTTCTGAGGCTCGAATGCTGGGAATAAATGAAGCTGAACTGGGACGCCAGATCCGGGCGGCATTCTACGGAGTTGAAGCTCTTAGACTCCAGAGGGGACGCAATGAAGTGAAGGTAATGGTCCGGTATCCTGAAGAAGAGAGGAAGAGTATTGGGGATCTTGAAAATATGCGCATTCGTAAACATGATGGAGGGGAGATCCCTTTTAAACAGGCGGCGCTGATTCAGGAAGGCTGGGGTTTCAGCGAGATAAACAGGGCTGACAGAAAGAGGGTCATTAATATCACTGCCAGTGTGGACGACAGGCTTGCCAATACTGAAGAGATACTGAATGACATGAAGAGTACCGCGTTAAAAGAGCTTGTGAATGACTATCCGGGGCTTACGTATGATCTTGAAGGGGAAGAGAAGGAACGAAGGGATTCTATGGGAAGTATAGGCCAAGGGTTCCTGATGGCGCTTTTGCTGATTTATACACTGCTGGCTATTCCTTTCAGAAGCTATGTCCAGCCGCTCATTATAATGATATCAATACCATTCGGTATAGTTGGGGCAGTACTGGGCCACATGATTCTTGGTTTTGATTTAAGCATTCTGAGCATGTTCGGCATCTTGGCCCTTACCGGCGTAGTTGTAAATGATTCACTACTGCTCGTTGATTTTATAAATCAGAAGAGAAAAGAGGGAGTTGATTTATTTCAGGCTGTGGTAGAATCCGCACAGCGCCGTTTTCGCCCCATAATACTGACATCTCTCACTACTTCACTTGGCCTTACGCCGATCATTCTGGAAAAAAGCATGCAGGCGCAGTTCCTGATCCCGATGGCCATAAGCCTCGGCTTTGGTATCCTCTTTGCGACACTGATAACCCTTCTGCTGGTGCCGTCCCTGTATATAATTCTGGAGGACATTATTAATCTTTTCAGAAGAGATGATAACCGTGAGACAGAAGTCAATGCTCCAGACAGCATCGCTTAGTCCTAAAAACGGCAGTTAGCCGCTGATATACGCAGATCAACGCAGATTTTTCAATGAGTTGAAGGAAATTCATATTTCACCAT
>JBCKZY010000033.1:0-16961 GCA_038918635.1 Thermodesulfovibrionia bacterium
AGAAGGTTATAGAGAGCCTGTGACATTTTGCAGCTCAATAGTAAGGATCATCGTGAAAGAGTGGGGGAGACCTCGATTAATAAAATCTCCCCTAACCCCTCTTTGCCAAAGAGGGGAATAAAAAAGTCTCACTTTTGCAAAGGGGGATTTAAAAACTGAACCACTCGATTACGCGAAGCCCAATATTAAAAAATGTGACTAACTACGAAAATATTGTTAAGTCTTGAGGGGTCAAGGATTCTAGTGAACAAACACAATTAATCACTAAATAGCAAAACAATTTAATCCTTCTGTCATTCCCGCTTGTCGGGGATCATATTGTTATACCGATTCCGGATTCCCGACAAGCGAGGACAGGCTCTGCGGGAATGACTGGTTCCGGAGATCTAAACTGTATTGAGTTTGTGTAATTAAAGAAAGTACAGAAGATATGGCAGAAGGGGAAAAGGATGCTCAAGACACTTATATAATCATTGAAAATAACACTTGAACCCTTGAATCCTAGAACCCTCGAATCCTTCTTAAATTATGGTGATTTATGACTGACAAGAGCTGTCCTGTCACGGAACCGGAAGATGCGGCAGGGGAGAAGAAAAACATATCTCCTGAATCAAGCAGGATAGACCTGCCCATTACAGGGATGTCATGCGCGTCCTGCGCGGCAAGGATTCAGGAGACCCTGAAAAAACTTAAGGGGGTTGAAGACGCCAGCGTGAACTTTGCCTCTGAAAGAGCTACGGTCTTCTACAATTCATCTATCGCTCATGTAGATGATTTTACAAAGGCCGTAAAAGATCTTGGATATGATGTCTCAGTCTCTAAAGTTACAATTCCAATAAAAGGCATGACCTGCGCCGCGTGCGTAAAAAGGGTGCAGGATGCCCTGTCATCCTTAAGCGGGGTCATTTCAGCCTCTGTTAACTTTGCTACGGGAAAAGCGACTGTTGAATACACGGCATCAATGGTTGGGATGGGGGATTTCAGGAGGACTCTGAAGGATATCGGTTATGACATTATTGAGGTTGAGAAGGGTGAGGACATTGTTGAGAAGGAAAAGATAGAGAGAGAGAAGGAATATAGAGAATTAAAGAGAAAGGTCATTACCGGCGCCTCTTTGACAGTATCCGTATTCATCCTTGTATTCTGGGATAGAATAGGGTTTTCTTCTCTTATTGATATACCGGTTCAGACCAATTTTCTTTTACAGTTAATAATACAGACCCCTGTTCAGTTCTGGGTAGGCGGGCAGTTCTATCGAGGGGCCATAACTGCCGCCCGCCATCGGACGACAAACATGAATACCCTGATAGCTGTTGGAACCTCTGCCGCTTACCTCTATAGTCTGACAGCTACTTTCTTTCCATCAATCTTCGAGATAAAGGGATATGCCGCGCATGTCTATTTTGATACAGCCGCGACTATTATTGTATTGATACTGCTCGGCAGGCTCTTTGAGGCACGGGCAAAGGGAAAGACCTCAGAAGCGATAAAGAAACTTATCGGTCTGCAGCCTAAAACAGCAAAGGTTATTAGAGACGGGGAGGAGAAGGATACCCCTATTGAAGATGTGGAGATAGGGGATATAATTCTGGTCAGGCCGGGGGAGAAGATTCCGGTTGACGGTCTTGTAGAAGAGGGACATTCATCTGTCGATGAATCCATGATATCAGGCGAGTCCATCCCTGTTGAGAAGAATCCCGGCGATCAGGTGATTGGAGCGACAATAAACAGGACAGGCTCGTTTAAATTTGAGGCAACCAAAGTTGGAAGATACACTATGCTGTCTCAGATAATAAATATGGTACAGGAGGCCCAGGGCTCAAAACCTCCCATATCAAGGCTTGCGGATAAAATTGCTTCCATTTTTGTTCCAGCTGTTATTGGAATAGCGGCGTTGACTTTTATTGTTTGGTATTTCTTTGGCCCTGCTCCTGCATTTACATACGCTTTCCTGAATTTCATAGCAGTCCTGATAATAGCATGCCCATGCGCTCTTGGACTTGCTACACCGACATCTATTATGGTCGGAACGGGGAAGGGGGCTGAAAACGGTATATTGATACGAAGCGGTGAGGCGCTTGAGACAGCGCATAAAATTAATGTAGTTGTATTTGATAAGACAGGTACGCTGACCAAGGGGGAACCGGTGGTTACTGACATCACCACCGCTAAGGGTTCACTTTTGACGGCTCAGGAGATTTTAATATTTGCCGCTTCAGCTGAGAGAAGCTCAGAACATCCCCTTGGAGAGGCGATTGTCAATAAGGCTAAAGCGGAAAACCTTAAGCTTAAGGAACCGGCTGATTTTCAGGCTGTTCCCGGACACGGCATAAGGGCCCGTATTGATGAAAAGGAGATTCTGCTCGGTAACGCGAATCTTATGAATGATTATGGGATAGACATTAAAGAACTGTTAGATAAAGCTGAAGCACTATCTGGAGAAGGCAAGACCCCAATGTATGTTGCCGTTGACGGGAAAGCCGCAGGGGTTTTGGCTGTTGCCGATACACTCAAGGAGAACTCAATTGATGCTGTAAAGGCCCTCCGCAGTCTCAACGTGGAGACAGTTATGATAACGGGTGACAATAGAAGGACTGCGATGGCCATTGCAAAACAGGTCGGGATAGACAGGGTATTTTCCGATGTCCTGCCTCAGGATAAGGTGAAGGAGGTTATTAAACTCCAATCCGACAACAGGATCGTTGCGATGGTTGGCGACGGGATCAACGACGCTCCCGCCCTTGCCCAGGCCGATGTAGGCATCGCTATCGGCACTGGAACTGATATTGCGATGGAGTCCTCTGATATTACATTGATCGGAGGGGACCTGAAAGGAGTTGTAGCATCCATCGCCCTGTCAAAGGCTACTATCAGAAATATAAAACAGAACCTCTTCTGGGCCTTTTCCTATAACACGATCCTTATCCCGGTTGCCGCGGGGATACTCTTTCCGTTCTTCGGGATACTCCTTAACCCGATGTTTGCCGCTGCCGCAATGGGGATGTCCTCGGTTACGGTTGTAACAAACGCCTTAAGGCTCAGGAAGTTCAGTTTTGATTTCTCAAGTTAACGGGCAAGACAGCTAAGAGATTTTGCCCCTCTTTCTTAAAAGCACGCCGATATATTTATTAATAGGGCTGTTTCTTTCAAGAAATGAGATTGGTGGTCTGCGGCGGGACCCGATACTATTCATAGCTTTCAGAATTTCAGCATCGTCGGGGTCTGCCTTAAGACCGAGGTTAAAGGACTTAACTGCTTCTCTCTTTTTACCGCCTCCAAGATATGCCCTCCCAAGGTTTAGGTAAAAGGTCGGATAAAAGTACTCCCTCCCTACTGGAATAGTCTGGTTGAGTTTACTGATCGCGTCCCTGCATATATTTACCCCTTCAGCGTGTTTCTTGCTGGTAATGGAGAGAAGACAGCCGTAATATGAAAGCAGAAAAGGGTCTGATGGGTAAATCTCCAAACCCTCCTGCAGGACCTTAAAGGCCTCGGGCCCTTTATTCTTTTTGAGCAAACTTTTTGCAAGCTCAAAAAAATCGGATTTTTTTATCTGCTTCCTTAAAAGAGAGTTGGTGAACTCCTTTATCACGGACTTGTGGAGCTTGCCCATAAATTCAGAGAGCTTGAGGTTCATATCTTTCTTGCCGACAAGGTGAGAATAGTTGGAACTTTTTGAGAAGACTACCTTGCCTTCAGAAAAGACCTTTGAGGACGCCTTTGTATGAGATTTTCCAACTCCCTCGGTATGTACTATATAGGAGACGTTATCAACCGTTACCTGTGTTGTTAATTCGCTGTGATAACTTGATTTTATATCTATATCAGGTGCCATTCTATGATTAATAATACCATAAATTTACCGGATTTCCTCTTTTGTCAGCAGAAAAGAATATCAATGAATATCAAATGCTAAATAAGGTTCGCCCTCACCGCATTGCCTGCTTTGTACCCATTTTTATAGATGCGATTACAAATCTTTGGGTAGCAAAGCGAAACAGTGGGGGTTACATCGATTTCGACTTTTTTGTGAATGAACCATATTTTAGTCTATTTTAGTATTTGAACCAGGGGAATACCGATAGCGCCAGTAGGTCTCATAACCAGTCGACTCAATATACGGTTAAATATAAAATATTAATGAAAAGTTAGAGGCAGGACCTGCCTTAAACCTTAAACTTATGAAGTTCATTAATTAGGCTTGCAGATTCTTTATGTAATGAGTTGATTATCTCATTCATGGCGTTTGATGAGCTTATCAGTTTTTTGCCTGTAGAGCGGATATTCTCCATGGCATTTACTATCTCCACACTATTTTCATCATGCCTGCTTGTTGCGCTTACTATCTGGGAGGTCTGTTCTGTAACATTATCGATAGCCTCGGCTATGAGACCTGTCACCTCTTTCTGTTCATTGATCGCTTTCAGCACCTGACTTGAGAGGTCCTTAACCTTTTCAGTCTCCTTAATTATGAAGTTGCTTCCCTTGTGCTGTTCCTGAATGGCAATGGAGATCTTTTCTGTCTGCCCGGTCACATTCTCAATAGAAGAGGTAATCTGTCTTATGGCAAGAGCCTCTTCCTCTGTTGCCTTCTGTATGGCCTTTGCCATAGAAGTAGAATTCTTTGAACTCTCTATTATGTTTTTAAGGGTTTCATTAAAGTCATTTACTAGTAGTATGCCGTTTTCCACAGTCGTTATGCTCTCAGAAGCCATATTTACGCTTGATTTTGTATCATCCTGTATTGATTTAATAAGTTCTGCAACCTCTTTTGTTGACGCGGAGGTTCTTTCAGCAAGCTCTTTAATCTCGTCGGCAACAACAGAGAACCCCTTACCGTATTCTCCGGACTGGGCTGCAAGGATAGCTGCGTTCAGAGCGAGTAGATTGGTCTGCTCTGCAACATCATTTATCACTTTAAGTATCTTCCCTATATCCACGCTCTTCTTTCCGAGCATATTGATTACTTCGGAAAGAGAGACGACGCAGTTCTTTATTTCCATCATGCCTTTTATCGCTGCATTTGATGTGTTCATGCCTCTCACTGAGGCATTTTTCATTACGGTCTCATTTAGAACCACTGATTCTTTCGCCCGCTCTTCTATATCATTAGTAGTAGCATTTAATTCCTCAATTGAAGAGGCGATCTCTCCTGATGACCCTGTTAAGATATCTAGACTATCAGCAACCTGCTTGATATTTGAAAGCAGTTCTTCAATATAGGAGGAGGTCTCATGAGCGGACTTACTGAATGTGTTTGTATTTTCGGCTATCGCCTCTATGGATGTCTTTGTCTCCATTATTGAGGAGGAGGTTTCTATGGCTGTTTCAGAAAGGTTTTTTGAACTTGCGGCCACCTCTGATATCGCCAGGCTCATATCCTTAATCAAAAGAGCAGCAGAATCAACTGACTTTTCCTGCAAATCTGAAACTCCCAGAACTTCACCTGATGACACTAAAATATGCTCAGAGACAGTTGCAACGCTCTCGGTGATTTCGCTTATCTTGGCGATCATGTCCTTGAGATTTAACGCCATAATATTTATACCTTCTCCCAGTTTTGCGATCTCATCATTACCGGTAATAACAATCATCTCCTGAAGGTTTCCCGATGATATTCTGTTTGCAGCCTTCTCCATTTCCTTTATTGGTTTGATGATAAACCTGGATACTGAAAAGTAAACTAGCCCGAGTGACAACAAAAAGCATAGTATGGAGATCCCAAGCGCCCTTTTGAGGAGATCATACAACTGGATCTTGATGATATCCGTCTTTACCCCAATGCGTAGAGCTCCGACAGGTTTCTCTTCCGCAACGAAGATGGGAAAGGAAAGGTCATAAAAAAGGGCGGAAGTCTGAATAAGCATCTTCTTTGAAGATAAGGCTTTGACAGTTGCTTCATCTGTATGTTCGATGCCTATGCTATCAGCGTTGCTATGAAACAAAACCTTTCCGGTCGTGTCCATAACCATGGAGAATCCGATTGCATCATCCCTTGATATGAGTTCTACGAGCTTTTCGTTTAGTCCCTCCAGTGACTCGATGGGAACGCCCAGGTTTACAATCTTGTTGATCTCTCTCAGCATACCGTCACCGATTGCGGTGGTTTTTGAAAGGATAGCCCTTTTATATTTGTTGTATGCTATATATGTCAGAACAGAGGTGTTTACCACTATTATGAAGAAGAGGATGGCAGCGACCATTAATATCGCTTTTTTCTGAAGTGATATATTTTGTATCATTTTATAATTTTTGTTGCAGAACTGAGAATGTCTAACGGAACTTTAAGCCCCAAAGTCGAGGCCTCTTTGAGGTTAATAATCAGGTCAGGCCCCATATGTATATTATGGCAATTAGAGCAGGACACGTCATTGATTGAATGTGCTCCGGCGTTCCAGTTGTGTAGATTGAATGTTGCGTTAGCGGTGTGACATTTCAGGCATATCAGGGATAATGCCTGTGGTGGAAGTTCTTTAAGGATTATAAGTGTATCGTAAGCGCATGCGGTCTTCTTACCCATCTCCGCATCCTTAGCCACCTTTTCGGGTGTCAGCCCTTCAATAGCGAGACTCCCGGGGCCGTGACAGGATTCACAGTTGACAAGAGCCATACCTGAGTCTGAGGTAAGCTGTGTCCCCATTGTGCTTGCATCGAAGTCATTTTTTATTTTATCATGATAATGGCAGGCGGAGAGGCAGTTATCCGTGCCGACATAGTTTGCATCAAACCTCCCAACCAGCATACGTTCGTACTTTTTTATAGGCTTGATGGGTTTTGAAGACTTTAGGGTCTCACACCCTGAAAGCACGATTATTGACATTACAAGACAATAGAGGATATTCCGTAAAGTCATATTGCTCCGCCTTATTTAAATGGCATTGAATTGAAAACAATAAATTATATTAATGTATAACGGTTTTACAGTATATGTCAATATCAATTAATCAATATTCATATAAAATGTTTTAATCAGTTGTAGAAGGCTACATATAGGGAGGGTGAAAATTATGGCGGAAAATTCCTTTGATATTGTAAGTAAGGTTGATCTACAGGAGGTCACAAACGCGGTACAGCAGGCGATGAAGGAGATCGGTCAGAGGTTTGATTTCAGGGGCAGCAAGAGCGATATAGAGCTTAATATGGAGAAGAGTGAGGTTTTGCTGAAATCTGATGATGAATACCGGTTGAAGAGTGTGGTTGATATCCTGCAGGGCAAACTGGTTAAGAGGAAGGTTTCTCTCAAATCACTGACTTACGGAAAGATCGAATCTGCTCTTTCAGGAACAGTTAAGCAGTCCATAACTCTGCAGCAGGGGATACCTGTTGATAAAGCCAAGGAGATTGTGAAGATCATTAAAGGGGAAAAACTTAAGGTCCAGTCTGAGATTCAGAAGGACCAGGTCCGTGTGAGGGCGAAGAAGATAGACGATCTGCAGGCAGTAATTGCTCTGCTTAAAGAAAAGGACCTCGGTATCCATATGGAGTTTATTAATTATAGATAAATAAAGACCGGGTAAGTAGGTAATAGGTGATGGGTGATTGAGAAAAGGCAAGAATAAATAGCCCATTACCTATAACCAATAACCTATAATACCTATGACCTATAACCCAGCTTTTTTATAGTATAATACTTTCCATGGGACTATGGCATGACATACAACAGGATTTCAGGGCCGTATTTAAAATGGACCCTGCTGCAAAGAACGGGCTTGAGGTTGTTCTTGCGTACCCCGGTTTTCACGCGATATTTCTGCACAGGATAACCCATCATCTATTGATAACAGGGATGCCTTTAATCCCCCGTTTGCTGTCTCACATCGGAAGGTTTCTTACCGGCATAGAGATACATCCCGGGGCAAAGATCGGCCCGGGGTTTTTCATTGATCACGGCATGGGCGTAATTATTGGAGAGACATCTGAGATAGGAGAAAATGTTCTGCTTTATCAGGGCGTTACACTTGGGGGGACCGGGAAGCAGAAGGGCAAGAGGCACCCTACTCTTGGTAATAATGTTGTCGTGGGTGCGGGGGCAAAGGTCCTTGGCGCGATAACAATCGGGGATAATGTAAAGATAGGGGCGAACTCGGTTGTTTTGCATTCTGTTCCTAAAAACTCTATTGTGGTAGGCGTGCCGGGCAAGGTTATCAAGAAGAAGGTTGTCAAGATATTGGATGAAGGCCTTGTGGAGATGCTTGATCACGTGCATCTTCCAGATCCTGTGGAAGAGAAGTTCGAGGATATGAGGAAATATGTTCGTGAACTGGAGAAAAGAATAAATCTACTGGAAGGGAAAGAAGAGATGATAAGGGTATACAACACAATGAGAGGGGAGAAGGAGGACTTTGTCCCGCTTGAAGAGAAGAACGTGAGGATGTATGTGTGCGGTATAACGGCATATGATGTCTGCCATCTGGGGCACGCGCGGAGCGCTATAGTATTCGATATTATCAAGCGGTACCTGAGATACAGGGGTTTCAAGGTAACCCATATCAGGAACATAACCGACATTGACGATAAGATCATTGCGCGTGCAAATGAGGAGAAGGTGCCTACCGACGTGATCGCAAAGAGATATACAGAGGAATACTATGCGGATATGGATAAACTCGGGGTCGGAAGGGCCGACATTGAACCGAACGCGACCGATCATATAGAAGAGATGATAGATACCGTTAAGGTGCTTATCGATAAGGGACATGCCTACCCTGTTGAAGGGGATGTATATTTTGAGGTTAACAGTTTCTCCGGTTACGGGAAACTCTCAAAAAGGAACCTTGAAGATCTTCTTTCCGGCGCAAGGGTTGAGGTTGACGAAAGGAAGCGCAGTCCCCTTGATTTTGTACTCTGGAAGTCTTCAAAGGAAGGGGAGCCTTCGTGGGAGAGCCCATGGGGACCGGGAAGGCCCGGCTGGCACCTGGAGTGTACCGCCATGTCGGTAAAATACCTGGGCGAAAGTTTTGATATCCACGGAGGAGGGGCTGACCTTATCTTCCCCCACCATGAGAACGAGATAGCACAGAGCGAGGCGTTAACAGACAGGCCCTTTGTTAAATACTGGATGCACAACGGGTTTATCACCATTGATAAAGAGAAGATGTCCAAGTCTCTGGGAAACTTCTTCACGATAAAAGATATCCTGCAGAAATATGATCCCGAAGTTGTCAGGTGCTTTCTGCTGTCAGCACATTACAGGAGCCCTATTGAATTCTCTGATAAGCAGTTGAATGAGGCAGAGGCCTCGATTGACAGGTACTATTCGACTGATATGAGGATAAATGATTTCATTGAATCTGCCGGTAATACCGACAGGGCGGGGAACTTCAGTGAACTTGAGGAGATGCTCTCATCTGTCAAGGAGAAGTTTCACAGCGCGATGAGTGACGATTTCAATACTGCGTCCGCACTGGGCTACATCTTTGAACTCTTAAAAGAGACAAACAGGTATCTTGATTCAGGCCCATCCGGAGAGAAGGCGAGGGAGATTATTGTAAGGGCTAAAGATCTCCTTGACGAGATTGGAGGCGTACTGAATATCTTCAACAGGAACTCTGAAGAATGGTACAGGTCATTAAAGAAGGTCAGGAAGATAGAGCTTTCAGACGAAGCCCTGCTCCAAAAGATAGACGAGAGGCAGGAGGCGAGGAAGGGAAGGGACTTTGCCACTGCCGACAGGATAAGGAATGAGCTTGATGAACTGGGGATTATCCTTGAGGACAAGAAGGACGGGACATCCTGGAAGATACGGGTGGGCTAATGCGATATGTGAGCGGTAAAGAGTGAACTGACACGTGACATAGTTAAGATCGTATACAACAGGAAAAAGGAGAACAACATGAGACTTGTAACACGAGGAGATCTTGACGGTTTGACTTCAGCAGTGCTGATTACCATAATGGAAGATGTTGATGCTATCGAGTTGATCCACCCACAGGATATAACTGATAAGAAATTCGATATCCGGGAAAACGACATTATAGCCAATCTCCCTTATCATCCCAACTGCGCGATCTGGTTTGACCATCATCAATTGACAGAAAGCAATGAAGAACCTCCCGAGAACTATAAAGGCAAGCATGCTATAGAACCGAGTGTTGCACGTGTTATTTACGATTACTATTCTTCGGATAAACTTAAGAAGTTCGAAAAACTGGTCACTGAAACCGACCGTTTCGATTCTGCACAGCTTTCCATGGAAGACGTAACGGACCCCAAAGGTGAGATACTCCTTGGTTTCACTATTGACGGACGTACCGGAATAGGCAAGTTCGAGGATTATTTTATGAACCTTGTAGGCTGGCTCAGGGAGATGACCGTTGACGAGGTGCTACAGCAGCCGGAAGTTGCTGAAAGAGTTAAACTCATTAAGGAAAACAATGCCGCTTTTCTGGAGATACTCAAGGAGAGTTCCGTCATGGACGGGAATGTAGTTATTACGGATTTCCGTCCGGTAGAAAAGGTGCCGGTAGGGAACCGGTTTCTCGTATATACGCTCTTTCCTGAGGCCAATGTATCCTTACGCTTACAATGGGGTTTATTGCCACAACGCTCGGACACAGTATATTTAACAGGACAAGCAAGGCAAACTGCGGTGAGATATGCAGTAAATTTGGTGGTGGTGGTCACAAAGGAGCCGGTGCGGTTCCTTTACAAACTGATAGCGCCGACCAGAAGGTGGCTGAAATCGTAGGGATGCTGAAGGATGCCGGCTGATCAACCTCATTTCATTTATCAATGAAGAATGCGAGTCTTTCTTACAACAAGCACACCGTCCCCTGGGACGGTGCATGCTTAGCGAGTAAGTGAATTATATCTTGGATAGCTTGCTTTCATCCCCGCTGTATCTATACGATTACTTCCGGACAGGCTGTCTTGAAATGCAATTTCCTATCAGTTTCATTGTATCCACAGGAGCTTTTTGTGAATCCATCCGGTATCACCGTACTCATCCTCAACCTTTACCCAGGAGCTTTTTGTATCAATTACCTTAAAAGATGTATGTTTCGGTGAAGGACTCAAAATATTTTTCTTATATTTAGTTCCCGGACCGCTCCTGACATTAACAGTCTCTACTTTTACAGCCGCACATTTATATTTATCTGTAACCAGTTTGCTGTAAATCCAGTGTTCATCACCATCCACGTCCTTGACCTTGAACCAGTTACCCTTTTTGGATATTTTACTGAAGGGCATATATTTAAATACCTGCCATGTCTTCTCCTGCTTGCTGCTGGGACCGCTCCTTAAATTGGCTTCTGAAACATTGACACACAGCGCGCCGGCACCGGCGCTTAATAATACCAATAAAATGGTCAGTGATAATATGCAGGTTAACAGTCTCTTCATAATATCCTCCATGAATATATTTATTATACATAATTCTATAAAAAGCATTTGGCCACAGATGAACGCGGATAAAGACCGATAGAACAAAAACTTCTGCCTGGTTTATATTTCACTGAAAAAGTGAAATATGCATTACCTGTAACTCATTGAAAAATCTGCGTCGATCTGCGTAAATCAGCGGCTAACTGCCGTTTTAATAACATTACATATTTTGCAATATTGATAAATCCTTAAAAATCAACGTGTTAATGTTCCGGGCGTGCGACAGGGTTAACCCGGGATTTGACAAAAATATTTGCATGGAAAATGCTGGAAAGCGGTGTGAAAACAAGCAGTTGTAAAACTTGGATATAACATGGTATGATTACGGTTGACCAAAAGGTATTAAATCTATTATATTATTCATTCCTTCAAAAATCGGTTTAAGTGAGATGAAGAACGTTTTCTGAAAAACGCACCATAGACTTGCGTGTGAAGACGATTCATTTTTTTGTTTATAAAGATTTAGTGCCGATGTAGCTCAGTTGGTAGAGCAGCTGATTTGTAATCAGCGGGTCGGGGGTTCAAATCCTCTCATCGGCTCCATAAAAAAACCATAATTTTTAAATGGATATATAGTTGACAGTTAACAGTAACGCCCCTGGATAATTATTTATTCATGATAATATGCTTTTAACTTTCAACCTGGTTAATGAAGGAGAGGTACCCGAGTGGCCAAAGGGAGCAGACTGTAAATCTGCCGGCACAGCCTACGGAGGTTCGAATCCTCCCCTCTCCACCAGTGAATCCTGAGAATGTTTTTTCAATTGATAGATTAGGAAAAATCCAGGGGATAAATTTTTTATTTTCTCATAAAAGCTTGGAAGAATAAACTGAGTTTAACATTATATATAGCGGGAATAGCTCAGTGGTAGAGCGTCAGCCTTCCAAGCTGAGGGTCGCGGGTTCGAATCCCGTTTCCCGCTCCATAAAGACAGTGTCAGGTAACGGGCACAATGGTTACTGGAGAACATATTATTTATTGCCGTGGTTTGTGCCCATGTAGCTCAGTTGGCAGAGCACATCCTTGGTAAGGATGAGGTCACCGGTTCAATTCCGGTCATGGGCTCCAGTGAAGCAGTTACAGGCTAAAGCTTGTTATTTGTATTTAGCTTTAAACATTAAATGGTAAGCGAGTATATTCCCAGTGGCAAGACCACAGGGAATATCATTATGGGAGGCAGGATATGGCAAAGGAAAAATTTGAAAGGGTAAAGCCGCATGTAAACGTGGGAACGATAGGGCACGTGGATCACGGCAAGACGACATTGACGGCGGCGATCACGAAGTATCTGGCCTTTAAGGGAGGAGCAACGTATCGCGCGTATGATTCAATAGATAACGCGCCTGAAGAGAAGGCGAGGGGAATAACGATAGCGACTGCGCATGTAGAGTACGAGAGTGAGAAGAGGCATTACGCGCATGTAGATTGTCCTGGGCATGCGGATTACATAAAGAATATGATAACCGGAGCGGCGCAGATGGACGGAGCGGTGCTGGTAGTGTCGGCGGCGGACGGACCGATGCCTCAGACGAGGGAGCACATCCTGTTGGCTAGACAGGTAGGAGTGCCGAGTCTGGTAGTGTATATGAACAAGACAGACCAGGTGGATGACCCGGAATTGCTGGAGCTGGTAGAGATGGAGATAAGGGAGTTATTGAGCAAGTATGAATATCCCGGGGATGATATACCGGTAATAATGGGATCAGCGTTGAAGGCGATAGAGAGCACGAGTACAGATGTTAATGCGGAGGAGTACAAGAGCCTTGGGGAGCTGATCGACGCGCTGGACAGCTATATACCTGAGCCTGAGAGGGATATGGACAAGCCGTATTTAATGCCGATAGAGGATGTATTTACCATATCCGGTCGCGGAACGGTAGTGACCGGAAGGATAGAGAGGGGAATAGTAAAGGTAGGGGAAGAGGTAGAGATAGTAGGGATAAGCGATACGAAGAAGACGGTGGCAACCGGGATAGAGATGTTCAGGAAGCTGCTGGATGAGGGCAGGGCAGGAGATAACGTAGGAGTGTTATTGAGAGGGACGGGGAAGGATGAAGTCGAGAGGGGAATGGTATTGGCAAAGCCCGGAAGCATAACACCGCATACGAAGTTCAAGGGAGAGGTGTATATCCTGACGAAGGAAGAAGGGGGCAGGCACACGCCGTTTTTCAAAGGATACCGGCCGCAGTTTTATTTCAGGACAACGGACGTAACCGGGGTAGCGCAGTTGCCTGAGGGAGTGGAGATGGTGATGCCTGGCGACAACGTGACGCTGACGGTGGAGCTGATAATGCCTATAGCGATGGAGAAGGAGTTGAGATTTGCGGTAAGGGAAGGCGGCAGGACGGTTGGTGCCGGTGTAGTCACAGAGGTAATTGAATAAATTAAATAGATAAAAAAGAAGGAACCGGATAAAATGCAGAATTTAATACTATTAAAATGCAGCAGCTGTAGTAACAAGAACTATTCAACAACCAAGAATAAGAAGAATACCACGGAAAAACTGAGTCTGAAGAAATACTGTAAGCACTGCAGAAAGCACGTTCTTCATAAGGAGACAAAGGCATAGAGGTAGAGCTCAGAACCCAGAGCCCGGATTACAGACAGGAAAATTCTGTGTTTTGTTATCTGTGTTCTTTGTTCTGAAAAATTTAGGCCAGTAGCTCTAACGGCAGAGCACCGGACTCCAAATCCGATGGTTGGGGGTTCAAATCCCTCCTGGCCTGCCATATACTGGATTAATTATTATTACAAAGGAAAATGAAAGATGCTTAAGAATATTAAAGATTTTTTTAAAGAGGTGAAGATAGAGCTGAAGAAGGTGGTCTTCCCTTCACGGGAAGAAGTTATAGGCTCTACCAAAGTCGTCCTGGTGCTGGTTTTGATAATCGCTGTCTTTCTTGGATTTATAGACCAGCTCCTCTCAAAGATCGTAAACATTCTGGTTAACTAGGGGAAAAAATGGCAAACAGTTGGTATGTTGTACACACATATTCAGGGTACGAAGACAGGGTTAAGGCATCAATAGAAGATAATATAAAGAGAAGGGGTTTGGAAGAACAAATCACGCAGGTCCTGATTCCGACAGAAAAGGTGATTGAGCTCAAATCCGGCAAGAAGAGGGAGGCTGTCAAGAAGTTTTATCCTGGATACATTCTTGTTGAGATGGACCTTAATGATGATACATGGCGTCTGGTTAACAGCACTCCAAGGGTTACCGGTTTTGTCGGCGGCGAGCATCCGTCCCCTCTGTTGAAAGAGGAGATAGAAGTTATTATTGAGCAGATTGAGAAGGGAACCGCGACACAGGTTAATGCGGAGTTTGACATAGGTGATAGTGTCAGAATCATAGACGGTGCCTTCAATAACTTTAACGGGAACATTGACGAAGTCGACTATGACCATAATAAATTAAGGGTGATGGTTACTATATTTGGCAGGCAGACACCTGTAGAGCTAAGTTTCCTGCAGGTAGAGAAGGCATAAAATTATAAATCAAAAATAAATAATGCGGGAGAAAAAAATTAAAATATAATTCGTAACTCTTGGTCTCCCCCTTTGGAAAAGGGGGAGTAAAGAAAATATACCTGAGTAGTTACTAGAATTTGCATTTTATTTTTTGATTTTCCGGTTTGGAGGGTTAGATGGCAAAAGAAATAATGGCACAGGTTAAATTGCAGATATCGGCAGGAAAGGCTAATCCGGCGCCGCCTATAGGCCCGGCACTTGGTCCCCACGGTATAAATATTATGGAATTCTGTAATGCATTTAATTCCAAGACTGATAAGCTGGGAGATACTATCGTCCCAACAATATTAACGATATATAAAGACAGGTCATTCTCGTTTATCATGAAAACTCCGCCCGCGTCTGAGCTGATTAAAAAGGCAGCGGGAATCATAAAGGGTTCAGGTGTTCCCAATAAAGAAAAGGTTGGCAAGATTTCATTGTCACAGGTGGAGGAGATCGCAAAGAAGAAGATGCCGGACCTTAATGCCTTTGACATCACAAAGGCCATGGAGATAATAAAGGGCACGGCAAGAAGCATGGGAGTCGAAATAACGGAAAATTAGCAATTATAATGTCCGCCTTTCCAGACCTGCTTGACGGCAGGCCTCGGCGAGACCTGTAAAATGTAATATACAGAAATATAATTGTATTTCTTATGGGGGAAACAGTGGGAAAGAAACATAAAATTGCCAGGGAAAAAATAGACAGATCCAAGACTTATCCATTAAATGAGTCTATTGAATTGCTGAAACAGTATGCCGACAAAAAATTTAATGAAACCGTCGATTTGGCCATAAATCTTGGGGTAGACCCAAAGAAAGCTGATCAGATAGTAAGGGGCAGTGTAGTGCTGCCTCACGGGCTAGGGAAGAAAGTCCGGGTTATCGTTTTTGCAAAAGGGGAGAAGGCTACCGAGGCAGAAGAAGCCGGGGCTGAAGTTGTCGGTACAGAGGACCTGGTCAAGAAGATCAGTGACGGATGGCTTGATTTTGACAAGGTTATAGCTACTCCTGACCTTATGGGGATGGTAAGTAAACTCGGTAAGGTCCTTGGCCCAAGGGGGCTTATGCCTAATCCTAAAACCGGTACTGTGACTTTTGATGTACAACAGGCTGTAAAGGAGATAACAGCCGGAAAGGCTGATTACAGGACCGAAAAGACAGGTATTGTTCATGTTTCCATAGGCAAGGCATCATTTGATACAGTGCAACTTGAAGAAAATGCCATGGTTTTGATTAGAGCCCTGATAAAGGCAAAACCGTCTTCAAGCAAGGGTAAGTACCTCAGGAAGATGTCAATATCTTCAACCATGGGGGTTGGTATTCCTGTGGATGTTGCAAGTGTAACCTTACGTTAATATAGCGACAATTATGGAAATTTTCAGAAAATATATTTCCATCAATATTTGCTGAAAATAGAAAAATAAAGGTCAGAGACCGCAGGTGCGAACCACTCCTGGTTTGCTTAATTGTTGAGTAAGGCTTAACCGACCTGCTTAGACCGCTTAAAAAGAGAAAAGCTTGAAGCGCTTTGTTTGTTTTAGGCAACTCAGTCACGCGAGTCTCTGATTTTAGAAAGGGGGGATGAAAACTGCTAAAGGAAGAGAAAATTCGGGTTGTTGCAGAGCTTCAGGAAAAATTTAGTAAGGCAAAGGGTGTTATCTTCACGGATTATCGGGGACTTACCGTAGAGGAGATCACGAATCTCAGGAATAAGTTAAGAGCCTCTCAATTGGAGTTCATGGTTGTAAAGAACACGCTCGCCAAAAGGGCTGTAGAAGGCACGTCTTTAGATAATACAAAGGATTATTTCTCGGGACCTGTGGGACTGGCTATCGGTTATGGTGACCCGGTTCTGCTTGCAAAGGAAGTTCTCGAGTTCATTAAATCCAATGAAAAGCTTAAAGTTACGGGCGGCTCTATCGAGGGAACTGTCTGTGACCCTAAAGATCTAAAGACAATTTCCGAGCTTCCATCCAGAGAAGTTCAGCTGTCCATGCTTGTCAGCGCGATGCAGTCACCATTATACAAACTTGCCAATGCATTAAATGCGACAGTGGTGAAGC
>JBCKZY010000034.1:0-16037 GCA_038918635.1 Thermodesulfovibrionia bacterium
AACATCCTTATAGCTTATTGAGGGATTCGCGTTATTATAGTGCACAATCGTGTGCTTCAGCCACTTCTCATCATCCCTCTTTGTAAAGTCCTCCCTGAAGTGAGACCCCCTTGACTCCTCTCTTGCAAGGGCTCCCATAACAAGGGCCTCCGCCACTATAAGGCTTCCAAACAACTCAACAGCCCAGAAGAGTTCCATGTTCATACATTTATCTGAACTTGATAAACCGATTTCATCATACTCACCTATAAGCCTTCTGACATTATTCAGAGCTTCTTTCAGTTCCTCCTTCTTCCTGAATATACCGGTCTTATACATCATGGTTCTCTTTAGGTCATCCCATATATCCCACTGTTTTCTGCCGTTTTGTGATTCAAAGAGCCTGGAGATTCTCTGTCTGTCCCTCTCTATATATTCTCTTATTATCTCCCCTCCCGCACGGTGATTCGCTTTAGCATATTCAGAGGCGTGTTTGCCGGAGATAGCGCCAAATACAATTGTTTCGAGCAGGGAGTTGCCGCCAAGCCTGTTTGCACCGTGGACACTGACACAGGCTGTCTCCCCGGCCGCATATAATCCTTTCACCACGGTCTCTGTCCGGCAGTTTACATCTATTCCGCCCATTGTGTAATGCTGTCCGGGTTGAACAGGGACAGGTTTTTCTATCGGGTCGATCCCGGCAAACTTGATTGAGAGTTCCCTGATGCCCGGGAGCCTCTCCTTTATCTTCTCCTCCCCGAGGTGTCTGAGGTCGAGATGCATATATGAACCCTCAAAGCCCTTCCCTTTTCTTATCTCCCTGATGGTGTTGCGGGCTACTATATCTCTTGGAGCGATCTCCATGGCCTTTGAGGAATCTTCATAATCAGATAGATACCTGTTACCATATTTATTGACAAGTATTCCGCCTTCACCTCTCGCTCCTTCGCTTATGAGGATATTCGTGCCGTATAGTGTGGTTGGATGGAACTGTATAAACTCCATATCCTTTAACGGAGTTCCGGCAAGATAGCCAAGTGACATTCCCATCCCGGTGTTGATCAGGGCATTTGTCGAGTTGATGTAGATTCTGCCTGCACCCCCTGTGGCTAATATTACCGAGTCGGAAGTAAACGCCATGATCTCTGAATCCCTCAGACTGTACGCGGTAATCCCGTAGCACGTGGCGTCTGACACTATTAAAGACATAACATGCCATTCATCATAAAACTCTATTAAGCCGTCACTCTTTGCCCTCATGCACTGCTCATAAAGGGTGTTAAGCATGGAGTGGCCGATCCTGTCTGCCGCGTAGGCGGTCCTAGGGTATGTACCGCCTCCAAAAGGTCTCTGGGCGATCTTCCCTTCATCAGTCCTGCTGAAAGGGCATCCCCAGTGCTCCAGTTCTATAATCCTTTCAACAGCATCCCTGCACATAACCGCTACAGCATCCTGGTCATTAAGATAATCTCCGCCTTTTACCGTATCCCTTGCATGTGTTTCCCATGAATCATCAGTACCATCCGGGTGATTGCCCAGAGATACATTCACTCCTCCCTGGGCAGCCACTGAATGGGACCTTAAGGGATATACCTTGGAGAAGACCAGAGCCTTTACCCCGTTTTTCGCAGCTTCGAGAGCGGCCCTGAGGCCTGTCAGGCCTCCCCCTATTATGATTACGACATCTTTCATTGTTGCTCTTTCTTTCAATTCCTCAATGTTCAGCATCGAGGTTATTGATTTATTCCTTTGTCTGTCATTCCCCGATTAATCCCCGAAGAATCGGGACAGGCGGGACAGGCCCGGCCCCGATCGGGAATCCAGTATGTTTGTTTTCTGGTTACCCGTTTCCACGGGTATGACGTGATACCCCACAGTTTGATGCGGGGTAGTTCATATATATTCTACAGAATGTAATACATCGCAAAAATAGCGCCGGAAAGAAGGCTTAGGTATGCCGTCTCCTTCTGGATCCACGTGAGCGCTGTCAGTTCAATAAAGATAAGCCTTATCCCGTTAAACGCGTGAAAACCGAGTGATACGACTGCAATATAAATGAAAATATCATTCCTTAAATACTCTATGATAATAGAATCCTCTATTGAGAGATAAAACGAGACCAGGGAATTTGTAAATATATGTTGAGTCAGGAAGAGCAGGATTATGAGGCCCGTAACCCTGTGGAGTATAAACATGAAATGCCCGGATTGCCTGTTACGGATAAAATCACTAAAGAGTGTAACGGGCATCCTCCACCACTTACCCCTCAGTGATTCATCAATTATCCCCCATAAACCGTTCAGTCCGTGTGCCACGGCGCAAAAGATAAAGAGAGAGTCGAAAATAATTTTTCCGGTAAGGGGCGCATTAAAGAGGTGAAGATAAAGCCCGGCTAATAAGTATAAAGCCGTAAGGAGCTGTAACAGCCATAAGATCAGACCCGGCATCGTTCTTTCACCTTGTACATTTCCTGTAAGCTAAAATATTGAAAAGGGTAATACTAATATTCTATTTACACTATCAGTGTCATTCCGGGCTTGATCCGGAATCCAGAGAAAAAAACTGGATTCCCGCCTCCTCGGGAATGACGGCTCAGCGGACATTAATAAAGAAACATTAAATAATATCATGGGCGGAATCTGGACAGATAATAATCTGGATTAGTTTATTATTATAAAGATACGAAGTCAATTATTTCACTTGCGGCACTCATAAAAATCCCGTATAATGAACGGAAATCCCAGATAATTAGACGTTTGGCACCTGTCTGCCGTAGGTAGAGGCAAGGGCTAACTTCGTCTAATAATTGTTGAACGTTGTTGGAGGTATCATGTTGCTTGTTCGCAAAAAGCTGCGCGAAGCCCGCTTTTTCCTAGGAAAGATGACCGATCGAGAGCAAAAGGCATTCGGTGATCACGAGGAATTCGATTTCTACTTGAGCGCCTTCCTGAGCGCTGGCCGTACGGTCGACTATAGACTTCGGCATGAGCAAAGAGATCTGTATCGGGTATTTCGCGATGAATGGGACAAATCCCTTTCTCACAATGAGCAACAGTTAATGAAGTTCTTGGTTGATGACCGCAACTTTGAGGTTCATGAAAGCGGTTCGACTCGTGGTGAGAAAAAGAGTCGAATTCCCGTGCACGGCACTTATCAAGACAAGTCTGGCACAGTAACCGCTTTCGCGCCTGTAGGGACGCCACCGTCGGAGATCATCAAGCCAATCTATTTCTTCGCTGCCAGTGGATCGCAGGCGTCCGTGCTCGATTGCTGTCGTGAGTATATAGACCTGCTTGAACGGTTAGTTCGGGAATATTGTCAATCGCAAGGTATCGCCTGACCCTTAAATGGGGACAACAGCGACTATTTAAAGGAGATTCATTAAGGATTAAACCTTGAATTGTGAAAACAAATAATAAAAAGCCTAACAAACTCACTTAAGCGGGTTGCTTTACTCTATCTCATTTGGAAGCTTGTTGGCTTCGTTAATAATTTTAGTTTTCAGGGGCTTTAAATCTCAGCCCATTAGTTCGAACGTTGAAGCAGCATATAAATCCAATCATAAATCAACAATATATTGTGTATATAACACTAATAGCCTCAATATTTAGTGGCTTGACAATATATCAGAAGTGATATATTATGAAAGTACCAAAACTTCCAGAAAATATAAAAGTCCATCCAACCGTATGGCGATCCATAAAACAAATATCTATAAAGAATAAAAAGGCAGCAGGAAAGATTACCCAGAAAATTTCATCGCTCGGGTTAGACCCGTTTCCTGACAATGATGAATGCACTTCAAAGACTGTTCAGAATTTAAAAAAATACAGAATCACAATAAGAAGACTGAGGTGTATTGATATTGCAGACTACAGAATATTCTATGCCGTCAGAAAATCCGGCGACGTCTGCGTTTATGCTGTTGTTGATGCCAAAGGAGATAAACATGATGATGCATACTCCGAAGATTCATCACACTATAAACTTATAAAGCTGTTGCACGCACACTGGAGGGAATGTTGATGGGGTCATTAGTTAAGCTTACATACTCTGATAAAAACGCTTTTACATATGATATGCCCGGGCAGGCCGCTTATGATGTATTTACTCATAACGACCTGGATGAGATTTTTGAATCTTGCGAGTCGGTTAAAGATGATGAGATTATTAAGTTAAAGAATGAAAACAGAAAACTGAGGAAGCTTAATGACTTTCTTAATAAAGAAATACAATCTTTAGAGTTAATAACAGCGGTTAATGAAAAAGCAATCCCCTTAAAAGAGATAGTAGATGAATTTACATCAACACCCGACGGCAGGAATGCCTGGGAGGACGCATGGAAAGAGCAGTTTGATGAATGGAAGGCGCTTGCGGAAAGCGGTAGAATCAGCCGGGTAAAATATTTCAGGCTCATCAATGGGATGGATCAGAAGACTCTCGCTAAAAAGCTTGGTACGGCACAGCCAAATATCAGCAGACTTGAAAAGCCCGGATATAATGTGCCGATCAGATCCCTTGAGAAACTTGCCAGAATATTTAATGTAAAGAAGGGGGACTTAATTGGTGACTAAGACCGGAATTCATTTTATCCAAGTAACGTTAGTAGAGCTGAACTTCAAACTGAACAAAAAATTCAAGCTCCCTAAAGGCGGAATCCCTGTTGAAATTAATTTTGATCAAAAAAATACCTACAGCCGTGATAAAAAAACTCTTACCACTCACTTTTCAGCTACCTTATTTCATAAAACAAAAGCCCCCCCTTTCAAGCTTAAGGTATCGGTTGAAGGGACATTTGTTGGTGATGATGCTAAGGAACTCAGGAATTTCTCCAAAATTCATGCGCCAGCCCATATAATGCCTTTTGTTCGTGAGATTATTGGGAATACGACAATGAAAGCAAATATTCCCCCACTTCTGTTACCCCCCTTTAATATCAAAGCATTATTTTCAAAAAAATAAGGCTCATCCGGCTTTTGTGTGGAACCTTGAAGTGATATAAAAGTTCCCTCCCCCTTGTCGAAGCGACCCTTCGGTCGAAACGACTAAACTCTGACCCGCTTCGGGAGGGGGGAGGGTTAGGGTGGGGGTGTATCAGGTTAATGAAAAAGCTGGTCAATACAGCCAAGGCCCTTAGAAAAAGTCAAACGGATGCTGAAACTGATATGGAGACATTTAAGGGCAAAACAGATAGAGGAACTCAAATTCAGGAGGCAGCAGCCGATCGGCAATTATGTTGTTGATTTTATATGTCTTGAGAAATCATTGGTGATAGAGGCGGACGGTGGGCAGCACGCAGACAATACGAAAGACGAAGAAAGAGACGCATGGCTCACTTCGGAGGGCTTTAAGGTCTTAAGGTTCTGGAACAATGAGGTGCTGACTAACATGGAAGGCGTATTAGAAGTGATAAGAAAAATTGTTTAGTCACCCTCCCCTAACCCCTCCCCTCGAGGGAGGGGAAAGTTGATGGTTCCCCACACGAAAGCCGGAAGAGCCAATAATAATAATCGATTATCTCCCTCCTGTTTTCCTGCATTTTAGGAGAACAAGGTTGCGCGTGCTTTCAGACAGCGGCAATTTAAGTTTCAGGACATTCTTTACGGCGTTTCTGTATTCAGGTATATCGTCTAATTCCTTCAGTTCATCCGAAAGACCGGGGCCCTTGCTGAGAACGATCAGGCATTCTTTCCCCAGAGATGGACAGGTCATCTTGAGAAGGTCCTTAATACTGAACGTTGCCCTTGAGACTAAAACGTCATACTCCATTTTATCCTTTTTGCAGAGGGCCTCTAACCGTTCCTCTATGACATTAACTTTCGGCAGCTTCAGTGTCCTGATTAAATGTCGAAGAAATGCGCTCTTTTTTCTTGAAGACTCTATAAGAGATATCTTTGTTTCGGTTCTTATGATACTAATCGGTATGCCGGGGAAGCCCGCGCCGCTGCCTGCATCAGCAATCTTCAAAGGGCCCTCAGGGATTAACTTCAGGTACAGCAGGGAATCAAGGAAGTGCTTTATTATTATTTCATTGTCGGTTTTTATGGCAGTGAGGTTGTATGCCCTGTTCCACTTCTTCAACTCCCGGAGTAATGCCATGAATGTATTAATCCGGGCTTCGGTAACCGGGATATCCAGTTCTTTAAGGCCTTTAATGAGCAGTTCTTCCGGGGTCATTTGAATTTGTTTGATTATGTTCTTTAATATTCCACAGTCTCTGCTGTAGGATTTCCTCAAAATCTCCCCTAACCCCCTCGCCTCGGGGCGGAGCAACGGGTCTTTGCTAAAGAGGGGAAGAGAAATGATAAGAAATAACCCACTTTATAATAATGAACTTGAATGCCCCGTTTTGTAAACGGGGATAAAAAGTTCTTCTTTCAGTTTTCCCCCTTTGGAAAAGGGGGATTAAGGGGGATTATAAATATAATATATTTTACCCAATGATATCCCGCCGTCTCTGCGGCGAGGTGTGGTTAATTAATTTTAGCTGTTCAATCAGACGTCTATTTCTGCTTTATCAGGAGCCACTCTTTGTTTTTCAGGTACACTAAAGTATAAACCCCTTTAAGCTTTTTGCCGTGAAGGGAAAATACGATACGCTTTGGAGTCTCGGATTCCAATTCATATGTCCCACTGTCCCAGATTCTTACCTCTCCGGCACCGTATTCCCCTTCAGGTATTGTGCCCTCAAAATCAATGTAGTCAAGGTCATGGTCTTCTACCTGGATCGCTAGGCGTTTTACTGACTTTTTTTCAGGAGGCCCCTTTGGTACAGCCCAGCTTTTAAGAACCCCTTCCTTTTCAAGCCTGAAGTCCCAGTGCAGGTGACTTGCGTTATGTTCCTGAACGACAAATTTCATTCTTTATGAATAATGAACTTTAATACCTCATTTTGTGAACTGGGATATAAAGTTCTCCTTTTAGATTTCCCCCTTTGGAAAAGCCGAGTAGGCTCGTTCCGAGGGGGATTGAGGGGGATTTTACGAATAATTTCTTTTAATAATCTCCCCTAACCCCCTCGCCTCGGGGCGGAGCAACGGGTCTTTGTTAAAGAGGGGAATAGATATTAAATTATCATTAATAATTTTTTTTAAAGCCCCGCCTTGTTGGCGGGGGGCTTCATTTAAACCCCGTATGTACTGTTGTTATCCCAAAGGTTAAGGAATGATACTTGACCTCTCTTAAGCCCGACTCCTCCATAATTTTTTTGAGCCCTTCGGGTGGAGGAAAGTCAATAACTGATTCTGAAAGGTACCGGTACGCGCTCTTTTTCCCCGAGATTATACTGCTGATAAAGGGAAGCACTTTTGTGATGTAGAATCGGTAAGGCTTTTTAAAGAAACGATTCTGCTGACTGGTAAACTCAAGTATAACGATCTTCCCTCCATCTTTAACGACCCGTGCCATCTCTTTTATCCCCTGCTGATAGTCCTGAATATTGCGTATACCAAAAGCTATAATTGCCGCGTCAAAAGAATTGTCCCTGAAAACAAGAGAGTTGATATCTCCTGTGCCGAGTTCAATCCTCTCCTGGAATCCTTCTTTTATCACCTTCTCTTTGCCAATTTCTATCATCTTTTCACTCAAATCAACGCCGACCACCTTTGTTCCGGAGGAGTATCTTTTTGCGATCTCTATCGCTATGTCGCCCGTTCCCGTGGCGATATCCAAAAAGGTCCCGTTGTCGATGTTTGGCAGCTGGTCCACGGCATATTTACGCCAGTAGCGGTCCCTTCCCAGGCTCAGGAGTCTGTTAAGCAGGTCGTATCGGGAGGCGATTGAGGAGAACATCGCCTCTATTTTTGCAGAATCTTTATCTGATCTTTCCATTTTTAGGTGTTAGTGAAGTTTATAACAGGCATCCTGTCCTGTCAATGCTATCAAGCAGTTAGCCGCTGATTTACGCAGATCGACACAGATTTTTCAATGAGTTACAGGTAATTCATATTTCACCATTTCAGTGAAATATAAACCAGGCATAAGTTTTTCTTCTTAGGTGTTTATCCGTGTTTATCTGTGGCCGAATACTTTTTGTAGGATTAAACATGCCAACTGATTATTTGAAAGTAACGATCATCATATCGTATTATTAATGATGCTAAAGACCTTTAATTCAACCGGAATAGGCAGCCTGCCGTATAAAGACCCTGAGGAGGCCTGCAGGGTCATCTTTGATTCAGTCGATATCCCTTTCTGGCCACAGCTTCCTCACAGGAGCTTTCTTGAGTTGATGGTGCCCCAGTATTCAGAGGGGTTTCCGTTTGTGAAGATCGAGGGGGAGCATATTCATGTTGAAAAGGCAAATGAGAAGGATCTGTCCGTATTCTATGAAGCGATTGCTGCCAAAACCGGCTTCCCTATATCCAGAGAGTATGCCGCCGGGTTCTATGCGTTCATCGATATTCTTAAAGAAAAGGGAGGGAGGCTCGAGACGGTTAAAGGGCATATTACCGGCCCGCTCACCTTTACGCTCAGCCTGACGGACGAGGAGAAACGCCCTATCTTTTTTGACGAGGAGCGTCGTGAACTTGCACTTGAACTCCTGAAGGGCAAGGTCATCTGGCAGGTCGAAATGCTGAAGCAGTACGCTGACGAGGTGCTGATATTTATTGATGAACCGGTACTCTCGGCCCTCGGTACCTCCGCATACATAGCGGTGGATATGTCAGAAGCGCAACGTATGCTTAAAGATGTCGTTGACTGCATTCATGAGGCAGGGGCCCTGGCAGCCATCCACTGCTGCAGTAAGGCCGACTGGCCGCTGGTCTTTTCCACGGGAGTGGATGTATTTAATTTTGATGCCTATTATTTCTGGGATACGCTAAGCATCTATCCTGAGGAAGTAACGTCATTTATCGATAATAACGGAGTAATAGCGTGGGGTGTTGTCCCCACCACTGACCTGATCAGGGGGCTCACGCTCCCGGACTTGAGGGAACAGCTTGAGCGGGGATTATCCTCATTGGTGAAGGCGGGTATTTCAGAGGAAAAACTGAGGAATCAGGTTTTGCTGACTCCCTCCTGCGGCACCGGTTCCATGGAAACTGATGACGCGCTCAAAGTCTTCTCACTGCTCAAGGAATTGAGGAACAGTTATGTCGGGGGCTAAGGGTTTCATATCACTTGAGGGTATCGAAGGGTCAGGAAAGACGACCCAGGCAAGGAACATTGCCGAATATCTGCAGAAAAAGGGACATGAAGTAATTGTTACCGAAGAGCCCGGGGGTACGGATATAGGCCGAAGAATAAGAGAACTTCTTCTTGACCCTCAGAGCAGGATGGACCCGATGACTGAATTGCTCCTCTATTATTCATCTAGGGCCCAGCATGTCCGGGAGGTTATTTATCCGGCCCTTCTGAAGAACACTATCGTTATTACAGACCGTTTTACTGACTCTACCGTTGCCTATCAGGGTTACGCAAGAGGTCTTGATCTATCCATAATCAGCGCGCTTAATGAGATTGTTGTTCCTGATCTGAAGCCCTTTATGACCTTTCTGCTTGATCTAGATGTCGAGGAGGGACTAAGACGAAACAGGCGGGCAAACAAGGAGGACAGGTTTGAACTTGAGACGATAGAGTTCCATACCAGCGTCCGAAAGGGTTTCCTGAAGATCGCTGAAGAGGATAGCAAAAGGGTTAAGGTTATAGACGCGTCCCGGGGAGCCGAAGAGGTCGGCAGTGAGATATTGAAGATAATGGAAGATCTATGGGTTTAAGGAATATCGTCGGACATGAAAAGCCGCTTGATAGATTGAGAGGATATATCATGAGGGCCCGCATCCCTCATGCCTTTCTCTTTGCAGGCGAAGAAGGTGTTGGTAAAAGACTCACTGCTGTTAATTTTGCGAAGGTACTTAACTGTCAGAAGAATCTTGAGCTGTTTTCAGAAGCCACTCCACGCACTACGCATCACGACCCTGATTCCTGTGATGAATGTCCATCCTGCGTTAAGGTGGATAAGTCAGCGCACCCTGATATCTTTTTTATAGGTCCTGAGGGGGACGGCAAACAGATAACCGTCTCTTCAGTCAGGAGCCTTCAGGAATCACTAGCCTACAGACCTTTTGAGGGGCTCTGGAAGATTGCCGTCATAGATGATGCCGAGACAATGAACAAGTCGGCTGCTAACGCATTTCTTGAGACTCTTGAGGAACCACCACAGCAGAGTATTCTCATAATGGTCTCTTCCAGGCCGGATACGCTCCTTTCGACAATTAGATCCAGATGTCATAGGATAAATTTCTCCCCCTTGCCTCTGAGTGAAATGGGAGAGCTTCTTCAGGAGAAGATCGGGGGACTTGATCATGACGGGTCATTGCTGCTTGGCGCTCTCTCAGGAGGCAGGTTCGGTTATGCAATGAATGAAGACCTGCTGAATCGGAGAGACAAGTCTTTCAGTGAATTCAGGGAGATGCTATGCAGTCCGGATAAAGATGTCTGGGCTGATAGAGAGAGTATGGATGAATGGTTTGACTGGAGCCAGCTCTGGCTTCGTGAAATCGCGGTCCTCAAGGCAACGGGGAAGAAAGAACTCCTGATCAATCAGGATAAGGAATCCGATATAATGGACGTATCAGGGAAGGCGGGGCTCAGGGATATACTCAGGCTGGCGAGTGAGCTTAACAGGATAAAAGGAGAACTGAAATTTAATTTAAACAAACAGTTGACCCTTAACTATACCGGTATTCTTCTCAGGAATGCACTGGGGAATAGTGGTTAAGGCTAAGGGCCTAAGTCTACGATTCGCAGGTTAGAGGAGGTAAGGTTGTAGATGCTTCACTCAACCTTCAACTACATTGACCTTCCCTGTGGCAAGACCACATGGAATCTAATGTAAGGAAAAATGTTTTATTTATTCACTCGCTTGACCCCGATGTCCATTAAATTGTCAAGAATCGCTCAATTTGAGTTATAATAATATAATTCTGGTTCATGAAACCATATTTTATGGCGGGCTGTTCTTCAAGCCACATTTTTTTTCGGACTCTTCTATCAGTACAACTCCAGAGGTAAGTATGAATGTCAGATAATACAAAAGAATCTGAAACAGGGAACAGAACAGAGGTAGCCGAAGGGTTTGACGTGATCGGCATCAGGTTTAAACCTGCCGGTAAAGTTTATCTCTTCAATAAAGGAGATATGGCCCCGGAACCCGGGACCTGGGTTGTTGTCGAGTCGGATATGGGTTTAAGCGTTGGGCTTGTGGTGAGGGCCAAACACAGTATTGAGAAGTCCGAGCAGCCCCTAAAAAATGTGCTTAGGGTAGCTTCTGAAAAGGATCTGGAGAATAACGCCAGGAACCGTTCTTTTGCGGATGAGGCAAAGGCCTTCTGTATTGAAAGGGTTAAGACACGTGAACTTCCCATGAAGATTATTTCAACAGAAACCACACTGGATAAAAAAAGGCTCACATTTTACTTCACTGCTGACGGCCGGATCGATTTCCGGGAGCTTGTAAGGGACCTTGCCGCCAGGTTCAAGACACGAATAGAGATGAGGCAGATAGGCGTGAGGGATGAGGTTAAGTTAATAGGGGGCATAGGTTCGTGCGGCAGGGAGGCCTGCTGCAAGGGATTTCTTACCTCTTTCGAACCCGTATCGATCAGGATGGCCAAGAAACAGGAGTTATCAATTAACCAGAGCAAACTTTCCGGTATCTGTGGCAGACTTATGTGCTGTCTTGGCTATGAATATGAAGAGACCGATACAAGAGGTCCACGTAAGAGGGGGTCAGCAGCCGGAAGTTCAGTGCCTAAAGCTGCCCCTGGTGCAGGGAGGACAAAGGCTGATTCTGCCGGGAAACAGGGGGAGAAGAAAATTTGCTCGTGCCCAAAATCGACCTGCCATGCTAAAAATAAAGGCGCTGCTGTGGAGAAAAGACAAGAACTTCCCGGGCAGAGTAAATCCGGGGAGTCTGTCAAGGATACGTCCGGTTCTAAGCCACAGGATAAGCGGAAGTTAAGCGGGGAACCTTTTAGCAAGCGCAGGAAATTCTGGAAGAAGAAGAATAAAGATGGATAAGAATACAGATCCGAAGAAATTCTATATAACAACCCCGATCTACTATGTTAATGATGTGCCCCATATCGGTCACGCTTATACCACTATCGCGGCTGATATCCTTGCAAGACACATGAGGCTTAAGGGCAGTGAAGTCTTTTTTCTGACAGGCACAGATGAGCACGGCCAGAAGGTTGAGAAGGCCGCAAGAGAGAAAGGGAAGACTCCTCATGAGCATGCAGATGCTATGGTGCAGAACTTCAGGACCCTCTGGGGGAGACTGAACATCTCAAACGATGCGTTTATACGTACAACTGACCTGAACCATATCAAAACGGTGCAGGGGATGATCCAAATGCTATGGGACGCGGGCGAGATCGAAAAGAGGGAGTACACCGGATGGTACTGTACTCCTGATGAGCGTTTCTGGACAGACAAGGAGATTGAGGACGGCAATTGCCCTGATTGCGGAAGGCCGGTTGAAAAGATACAGGAGGAGAATTATTTCTTCCTGATGTCTAAATATCAAGACCGGCTTATCAGGTATATAGAGGATAACCCGCTATTTATTCAGCCCGAGTCACGCAGAAACGAGGTCCTCGGTTTTTTGAATAATAACGTTCTTGGGGACTTATGTATAACCAGACCAAAGTCAAGGCTTTCATGGGGTGTTCCGCTGCCTTTTGATAATGAATTTGTTACATATGTATGGTTCGATGCTCTGCTGAATTACTTCTCCGCAACAAGATACCTTGCCCCTGACGCTAACAGGGCGGCCCTGGGGGATTTCTGGTGGCCCGCGGACCATCACCTTGTCGGTAAGGATATACTGATTACTCATGCTGTCTACTGGTCGACCATGCTGATGGCGCTCAAGTTCCCTCTTCCGGCTAACATATTCGCGCATGGGTGGTGGACTGTTGAAGGAAGAAAGATGTCAAAGTCACTCGGAAATGTCATTAATCCTGCGGAGATTGCAGACAAGTACGGTGTTGACGCATTCAGGTATTTCCTCTTCAGGGAGGTGCCCTTCGGGCTTGACGGTGATTTCTCGGAAGAGGCGCTGATAAAACGTATTAATACGGATCTTGCCAATGACCTTGGAAACCTCCTGAGCCGTGTACTGTCCATGATAGAGAAGTACAGGGGAGGAGAGGTTCCCGCACCGGCTGCCGGAAAGGACAGAGACGGACTGGAAGGTAAGATAAAGGCAAGATTTGACAGTGAATCGGAAGGCAGTCTGGAGGTATTCTATAACGATCAACTTGAACGCCTTCACTTTAACATTGTTCTTTCAAAGCTATGGGAGGTAATCGGAGAGCTTAATGAGTACATTGCCGCCTCGGTCCCGTGGAAGGAGAAGGATGATGAGGCACTTTCCAACATACTTTATACGCTTGCCGAGGCGCTCCGGATCATTGCTGTATATATTTATCCTTTTATGCCTGACACGGCAAACGCCGTATGGAGTCAGCTAGGGATAAGAGAAGATATTGGCAAATTGAAAACCCCGGATATTACGGGCTGGGGAGGTCTGAGCCCGGGCATCAGGGTCAGCAAAAAGGTGCAGCTCTTCCCGAGGATAGACCTTGAAAAGAGAGAGGACGGTGCTAAGGAGTCAGGCCCGAGCACGGATAACCTGATAAGTATAGATGACTTTTCGAGGGTTGAATTGAAGATCGGCCGGGTGCTCAGTGCCGAGCGGGTTAAAAAATCAAATAAACTGATAGTTCTTAGGGTGGATACAGGAGAAGAGAGGCAGATAGTTGCCGGTATAGGGAAGGCATATACCCCGGAGGAACTCACCGGGAAGAAAGTCGCAGTCGTTACGAATCTAAAACCTGTAAAACTGATGGGTGTCGAATCTCAGGGCATGCTCCTTGCTGCTACAGACAGCGAAGGAACACTCTCTGTGCTGTCTGTGGAAAAGGATGTTAAGGAAGGGGCTAAGATCAGATGATTTGGCCACTGACTCACACAGACTAAAATAAATTTACTAAAGACCCAAAGCTCTTAAATAAAACTAATGAATTCTTGTTTAGAAATGAAGTATTTTGGATTTTATTCTTCAGTCCTTAAATTATTAATTCATGTATGTACTTATCTGTGTCTATGGAAAAGTCTGTGTAAGCTCGCCTCGCTTCGGCGAAGCGGGTCTGTGGCTAATTAATGAAATGATAAAAGTTGCTGTATTAACATTAAGCGATAAAGGTTCAAAAGGTAAAAGAGAGGACAAAAGCGGCCCGGCTATTGAGAATCTCATAAATAAGATTGAAGCAAAGGTTGTAAGTTATGATATTCTTCCCGATGAAAAGGCCCTTATTAAGAAGAAGCTTATCAGCC
Organism: Thermodesulfovibrionia bacterium; assembly: GCA_038918635.1. GTDB lineage: Bacteria > Nitrospirota > Thermodesulfovibrionia > UBA6902 > UBA6902 > CAXMSH01. The sequence continues at coordinate 14,326 of JBCKZY010000034.1, forward strand.
TGTGTAAAAAGGCGGATCTCATTCTCACAACCGGTGGAACCGGGCTCTCACCGAGGGATGTAACACCTGAAGCTACAAGGGAGGTTATCCAGTGGGAGATCCCGGGTATAGCTGAGGCTATGCGTTTTGAAGGGCTTAAGAAGACACCATACTCTATGCTCTCCAGGGCTGTTGCCGGGGTCAGGGGACAGACGCTTATAATTAATCTGCCCGGGAGTCCAAAGGCGGTGAAAGAGAATCTTTCGGTGATCCTTAAATGTCTTCCTCATGCTATTGAGAAGATAAAGGGCAGTGAGGCCGATTGCGCCCATGCCTGCGGGAAGACGGGGAGAGAAAGAAGATGACTAACATTGGTTATGCGGGGGCTTTTCTGGGAGGGGTGCTTTCCTTTCTTTCACCGTGTGTCCTTCCCCTCATTCCATCATATGTTTCCTACATAACCGGTATCTCATTTGAAGACTTCAAGGCGGGTGAAAAGGCCAATATAAGAAAAGTTACGATCCTTAACTCGTCAGCATTTATCCTCGGATTTTCAACTGTATTTATCCTTCTTGGCATTTCATCATCCTATGTCGGTTCTTTTCTCGCATACTATTATGACCAGATAAGGATTGTAGGTGGGATTATCATAATACTCTTTGGGCTCTATATAATGGGAGTATTAAAACTGAATTTTTTATCCTCTGAAAAGAGGTTGCACCTGAAGACAAAACCGAGGGGCTTTATCGGCTCCTATATTGTCGGCCTCACCTTCGGGGCGGGCTGGACACCGTGTATAGGCCCGATACTTGGATCAATCCTCCTTGTTGCAGGCACATCCGGCTCCGTGATGTACGGCTTCAAACTCCTGCTCGTCTACTCTGCGGGTCTTGCAATCCCCTTTCTTGCCACATCTCTTGCCATGAGCACATTTTTGAGCCACTTCTCCGCCATACATAAGTATATGAGGCTCATAATGATTATCAGCGGTTTACTGCTAATATCATTTGGAGTGATACTCCTTACCGACAGGCTCTACCTGCTCCTTGGCGCTGTACCTGATTTCGGGCTTGAGGAACTTATAACACACTGAAAATTATAAAAAAGGGTTCAAGGAGTCAAGGGGTCGAGGATTCAAGTGAAATGATCAACACATAAAACATGAGAGGATTCGAGGGGCCTTATAAAGGTTAATAATTATAAGTTCCGCCTTTTCAGACCTCGGCCCGTTGCTTCGTCCGCTACTAGCGAGACATGCCCCGAGGCGAGCGAGACGGGCATAGTTGTAAAGTCTTATTTAATAATATTTTAATTTTTTACCCTTGAAACCTTTTTCCAACTTAAGGAGGCAAACATGTCAAATGCAAAAAAAATCCCTGAGCACTTTCTTTCGATCAGGAAGAGGCATAAGAAATTTTTCAGCGCTGTTGAGAACCTAGGAAAGGCTGTAAAGAAAGAGGGGCCGATAAGTGAAAAGAACGCCCAGCTTATCCAGCTTGCCGCCGCCGTTGCAGTCCATTCTGAAGGCTCGGTGCACAGTCATGTGAAGAGGGCTCTGAAGGCAGGCGCAAAAAAGAAGGAGATCTATCACGCCATAATACTTCTGAGCACAACGATAGGCTTTCCCCAGGTTGCCGCCGCTCTGTCATGGGCAGATGACGTAATAGAATCGAAGTGACGGGCTTCGACCGGCCCCCGAAGTGCTGATCTTACTGATTCACCTTTCCCTGCAG
>JBCKZY010000035.1:0-15966 GCA_038918635.1 Thermodesulfovibrionia bacterium
TTGGTATTCCAAGCCTTTTTTATTTGTTTCTTCCGTTAATCATCAGTTTTTATCTTGACTAACTTGCAAGATATGTAGGTGTAATCAATTATTGCTAAACCATTTATCTGCCCGCAAATATTATGGCTTTTTAAGAAGCTGCATAAAGACCCTGTAGTACCTCATGCTTGAAAGGATCATGGCACCGCCAAAACCGATATAGATAATGGACAGGTAGTGCCTTGGCAGGGGCGAACTTCTTAGGGCGATCCCCATACCAATCATAACAGCAACAATCAGATAACTCTTCCATGCCTGAAAGGCAAAGACGCACACTTTCCCGCTTTTGGAAAGAATACGCTCCGTATTTCTGTCAACGAGCTTTAAAAACCCATAGTGATGAATCAACAGGGAAAGAACTATTCCTGATAGACCAAACAACCAGGTTTTCTGTCCGTCAGCCTGGAACAGCCAGATTACGGCGAGTCTGCAGAGCGCGATACCGACAATACTCCATGTGATTCCAGAGAGCGCTATTAATATCTTCTTGTCAACGGCCGGTTTAGACATAAGGATCTTCGATCAGGTTTATTCCTTAATGGACCCAAAGACCAATAAGAATGTTATGGAAATTTATTCCAATCAAGACCGGGGGTCTTTTTCCAATCTATCGCTATTTCATTTTAGCACAAAGAGTACCCAGCTACTGCATTTGTAAATAAATTTAAACAGGAATTTATCCAATTTACTCAAAATAAATGCATATTTGCTTTTTATGCATTATATCTGTAAAATATTGTGTTCAGAATTTCTTTTTATTTAATGCGTATACAAGGAGTTGGCAATGACTTACACCACCTACAGACCTCACAGGAAAAAGCGTAAAAGGACCCATGGTTTCATGAAAAGGATGAGCACCAGGGGCGGCCGTAGAATTATAACAAGAAGACGCGCGAAAGGCCGCAAGAGACTAGCAGTATAGTGAAGGTATTCTTAATCTTTTTCATAAAAAAATATAAGAAATACCTTTCCCCTTTTCTGCCCTGTTCATGCAGGTTTTATCCATCGTGTTCAAGCTACACTTTAGAAGCCTTAGAAAATTTCAGCCTTTTCAAGGGGTTATGGCTCTCTTTAAGGAGAATCACCAGGTGTCACCCCTATCACCCGGGTGGATACGACCCGGTTGAACCTTGCATTAATGAGACCCGGTTATTCAAGTTCATCTCTGACCCTTATACCGAAAATAAATAATGGATAAAAAAACTCTCTTAGCTGTAACTTTATCGATAATGGTGCTGGTAGCATGGTCCATTCTATTTAAACCGGCCCCTGTCCCTCAGAAAGCTGTGCCAGTGTCTCAGCCCGGGCAGCAGGAAAGACCGGTTATCGATAAAGACATTACCCCGCCATCCCAACAGGTCCCGGATAAACTCCACCCGATTGAAGTAACCGGTGGGAGCGATATCATCGTAGAAACAGACCTCTATAAAGCCGTATTCTCAACAAGGGGCGCTATTATTAAATCATGGGAACTCAAAGAGTACATGGCCGGCGATAAAGACACGGTAATGCTCTTAAAAGAGCCTGGCAAGGTCCCGTCTTTAGGGTTAATATTCAAAGGAGACAACAAAAGTTTCCCTCAAAATGTAATTTATAAAAGCAGCAGAGATAATCTGAAGCTTGGCGATAGAGGCAACAACCGGGGGGAGCTGGTCTTCACCTATGCCGGTGAGGGAATCACCATAAAGAAGAGGCTCACCTTCTATAACGACCTATACAAGGTCGATCTCTCCATAGAGACCCTGAACACCCCGCCGTTTATGCTGTCTCTTGGCACAGATTTCGGCGTTTTCGATAAAACGCAGAGAGAACATAAAGGCCCTGTAATCCTTATCGACTCAGACAGGAACGAGTTTGACGAAAAGGATATGGACACAAAGTATTTCACCGGCAATATTCACTGGATCGCGCAGGAAGACAAGTATTTTGTAGCGGCAATTATCCCTGTTACCGGATTTGAAGGCGCAAGCGTCTGGAATGAAGGCGCAGCTGCCGAGATAGCTTTCAATCTTGAGGGGCAAAAGAACGATTTTGTCTTTTACGCAGGCCCCAAGGACTATGACAGGCTCAAGAAACTGAATTTAGGTCTCGAGCATATAATCGACTTCGGCTGGTTCTCCATTGTTGCCATGCCTCTCTTCTGGGTTCTGAAGTACTTCTACAAATTCCTGGGCAATTACGGCTGGGCAATTATGGTTCTTACCATTATCATCAGAATACCTTTCATTCCCATTCTTAACAAGAGTCAGCAGTCTATGAAGAAAATGTCGAACCTGCAGCCTATGATGACCGAAATAAGAGAAAAACATAAAAAAGACCCGCAGAAGATGCAGAAGGAAATTACAGAACTTTACAAAAAGCACAAAGTCAACCCTATAGGAGGCTGTCTGCCGATGCTCCTTCAGATTCCGGTTTTCATTGCACTGTATAATGTCCTCCTTAGAGCGATAGAGCTCAGAGGGGCGCCTTTCATTCTATGGATAACCGATCTTTCAGTAAAGGACCCTTACTACATATTCCCGGTAGTTATGGGGCTATCAATGTTAATACAGCAGAAGATGACCCCCTCAACCATGGATCCAAAGCAGGCAAAGATAATGATGTTCATGCCTATTGTATTTACATTTATGTTCCTGTCCTTTCCGGCAGGACTCGTACTCTACTGGCTCGTTAACAACCTTCTTGCCATTGCCCAGCAGTATCACGTAAACAAAAAAGCGTCACAGGAATAATCCTTACACTTCCCTGGAAATGTTTAGCGAAGACACAATCGCAGCCATATCAACCCCCCCCGGATACAGCGGTATAGGAATTGTCAGACTTAGCGGCAGAGACGCGATAAAGATTGCGGACAGGGTCTTCTGCTCACGTCGAAACAGGAGGCTTTCCGATACCCCTTCCCACAGGATCCTCTACGGCCATATCTTCAACCCTTCTGACAAAGAGGTACTGGATGAAGTTCTTGTCTCTATTATGAAATCTCCCAATACCTACACAAGAGAAGATATAGTGGAAATTAACTGTCACGGCGGACCCGTAACGCTCAAAAGAACTCTTGAAATCCTCCTTGACTCAGGGGCAAGACTGGCGGAGCCTGGAGAATTTACAAAGAGGGCCTTCTTAAACGGCAGGATAGACCTGCCGCAGTCCGAAGCTGTGCTTGATATAATCAATTCACTAACAGAACAGAGCAGCAGGGCCGCGATCGAACAGCTCAGAGGAGGACTTTCAGATAAGATAGAAGCCATCAGAAACAACCTGATAAACCTTACCGCTATTGTTGAAGCGTATATAGATTTCCCCGAGGAAGAAATTGAACCTCCGGCCATGCAGAAACTCGACAAGACCGCGTCAGAAGTCCTGCAGGAACTGAATCTTCTGATTAAACAGGCAAGGTTCGGTAGGGTACTTAGAGAAGGCCTGAAAACAGCCATAATCGGCAGGCCGAATGTCGGAAAATCATCTCTTTTAAACGCCCTGCTCGAGCAGGACAGGGTAATTGTTAACGAAACCCCGGGGACAACCAGGGATATTATAGAGGAATACCTGAATATTAACGGTATTCCGGTCAGGATTATGGACACGGCCGGAATCAGGGAATCAAATGACCTCGTAGAGAAGGAAGGAGTCCAAAGAAGCCTGAGGGCAATGAAGGAGGCTGACCTGACCCTGCTGGTCATAGACGGCAGTGAGCAACTGCACGAAACAGACATGGAACTGATAAATAAATCCGGCACAGAAAAATCAATTATTGTAATTAACAAGACCGATCTCCCATCCAAGGTCCCGACGGATTCTTTTACAGACTGCACAGTGGTCAGGATATCGGCCCTGAGAAAGACCGGGCTTGAGAAATTAAAGAGCGGGATCGCCGGGAAATCACTAAAAGGAGAAGAGTTCAGCGGCAGAACCCTTGTCACGAATATCAGGCACGTTCGGGCTCTTGAAAAGGCTCAGACCTCTATAACTTCTTTCATTACCCATCTTACAGAACTCCCCCCTGAATTACTTTCCATCGACCTGAGGGAAACGCTTGATGCCCTTGGTGAGGTTGTTGGCGTTACCACCACAGAAGAGATACTTGACAGGATCTTCAGAGAATTTTGTGTTGGGAAGTAGGGTTAACTTCGTTTATAATCATCATATGGTTGAACTTAAACAGGTCAGGCGAGTCCTTTATTACACGCTCATCCTCAATATTGCCGTTGCATTAGCAAAGATCCTCTACGGCTACAGGACGGACTCCATAAGCATGCTCTCGGACGGCATGCATTCATTCTTTGACGGGGCATCAAATGTTATAGGACTAATCGGTATATGGATAGCATCGAGACCTCCTGACGAGGACCACCCCTATGGTCACAGAAAGTATGAGACCCTCTCCACGGCAGCGATAGCACTGCTCATCCTCCTTGCCGGGATCGAAATCCTGAAGAAGGCCTATTTCGGCTTTACAACTCATCATGAAATTAAAGTAACATCCCTAAGCTTCACCATCATGGGGATAACGCTGCTGATAAATACATTCGTTATGCTGTATGAGACTAAAAGAGGCAGGGAACTCAAGAGCGATATTCTGCTGGCTGACGCCTTACATACAAAAACCGACATATTTGTATCTTTATCCGTAATTATCAGTCTTGTGGCAGCAAAGACAGGATATCCGGTTGTAGACGTGGTTGTCGCGGTAGTAATCGCTTTTCTCATCGCAAAGACGGGTTTTGGCATACTTAAGCCAGCCGCTGACGTACTGACCGATACAGCACGGTTAAGTCCTGAAGAGATAAATGATATCGTCTGTAAAATCAACGGGATAAAGGGCTGTCACGGGATAAGGACAAGGGGGAAAGAAGGGGCCGTTAACGTTGATCTTCACCTGCTTGTAGACCATGAGGTCAGGATAGAGGACGCACATAATCTGGCTCATATCGTTGAGGATACAATAAAGAGCGAGTTCCCTTCGGTCATCGATGTTATAATCCATACGGAGCCTTATCAGAAATGGAGAGATAAAGGTTGATGCACTCGTGAAAAGTCATGGGATGGCTAAGTAAAAATTTCGATATACAAGGCGTAGTGTATTTTTAAAGTCGAGACTATACATGTAGTATGTCGAGAATTTCAAAATGCGCTGCAACGCAGTAGATCGGACTTTTTACGACGCCATCAAGGTTAGCAAGATGGATGAGTTAAGACAATTAATAACTATATTTATTCCGCTTCTCATTATAATGGATCCTTTAGGGAACCTCCCGTTCTTTTTACTCTTCACAAAACAGAATACCGTCAAAGAAAGGAAGAGAATGGCTGCTGCCGCTGCCGTTTCGGCATGTATTATCCTTATAATTTTCGGTATTACGGGTGATTTTATACTACGTTTTTTTGGTATCGGGCTCCCGGCCTTTCAACTGGCAGGTGGCTTTATATTCTTTATTTACGCTCTGCAGATGCTGCAGCTTATACCGAGCGGCATGAAGACAACTTCAGAAGAGGAGCAGGAAGGGGTTGATAAGGCAAGCGCCGCCCTTGTTCCAATGGCAACACCGATGTTGGCCGGTCCGGGTGCGATAACAGCCGTACTCGTATGGCAACAGAGTTACGGTGGCATTTCCAGTATATTCGTGCTTCTTTCAGCGATTGTAACGTCATGTCTGACCGTATACATCGTTTTCCGTTTTGGAGATCGTATCTCAGGCATAATGGGCATCGGGGGAATAAGGGTAGTTACACGACTAATGGGTCTACTGCTCGCAGTAATAGCGGTACAGTTTATGGTCAACGGATTTCAGCAGATAGGTTAGATGATACACTCGTAATAAGTCATGGGATGGCTAAGTAAAAATTTCGATATACAAGGCGTAGTGTATTTTTAAAGCCGAGACTATACATATAGTATGTCGAGGATTTCAAAATGCGCTGCAACGCAGTAGATCGGATTTTTTACGACGCCATCTCTCAGGATGATATAATATCTGCTATACTTAAAGCCATATATTAATGAATAAAATATTAGCCACCAATGCACACTAATATTCTCAGAAAATGAATTCAGGTTCCTTAATTCCTCAAACAACCTTAATTTAAATTAGTGTTAATTCGTGGCTAAACAAAAAAAGGAGCGGTTATGTCATTCCCGATTCAGCGACCCAGACGTTTAAGGAACAGCGAAAAGATCAGGGCATTGGTACGCGAAACACACCTCAGGCCGGATGATTTTATACACCCCATGTTTGTGATACCAGGCAAGGGTGTTAAAAAGAAGATCCCATCAATGCCCGGATGTTTTCAGCAGTCTGTAGACAAGATAGTTATTGAGGCAAAAGAGGTCTATAAGCTCGGCATACCGGCCGTACTCCTGTTCGGGATCCCGGAGCACAAGGATGAGCGTGCCTCGGAAGCATACAGCAAAAAGGGAGTTGTGCAGAGAGCGATAAAAGCGATCAAGGACAAAGTGCCGGAACTCCTTGTTGTCACGGATGTCTGCCTCTGTGAATACACCGACCACGGGCACTGCGGCATCGTTAAAAACGGCAAGATACTGAACGACCCTACCCTTGAACTGCTCGGGAAAGAGGCATTGTCACATGCTGAGGCAGGAGCGGATATCATCGCGCCTTCCGATATGATGGACGGCCGTGTTGGTTTTATAAGAGAGGTTCTCGACACTCAGGGATTTGAGGACATATCTATTATGAGTTACGCGGCCAAATACGCCTCCGCGTTTTATTCCCCTTTCAGGGATGCCGCTGAATCAGTTCCTCAGTTTGGAGACAGAAGGAGCTATCAGATGGACCCCCCTAACAGGACCGAAGCCATAAAGGAGGCGGCCCTTGATATAGAAGAGGGTGCGGATATAGTAATGGTAAAACCGGCGATGTGCTATCTCGATATAATATCTGACATAAAAAACACCTTTGATGTCCCTGTCGCAGCCTATAATGTAAGCGGTGAATACTCATTAATAAAGGCCGCTGCAAAGCTTGGATGGATTGATGAGAAGATGGCCGCCATGGAAGTCCTCACCTCCATAAAGCGGGCAGGCGCTGATATAATAATCACCTATTTTGCAGTTGACGCGGCAAAATCACTTTAAAATGTGTAAAGTGTCATTCCGGCTTGTCCGGAATCAAAGAGAACTAAGATTCCCGACGTAGCGGGAATGACAACTCAAATACCACGACATTGCATGGTTGACAAGACACTACATTTAATTGTTGAGAATCGCTCAATTTAGTTTCAATTTAAACACTATGAAGATAACCCTGCCTTCGGGTAAAAACATAGAAGCAACCTCCGGCATATCCTTCCTGGATAGCCTTAAAAGAGAAGGCATTTATCTTAATTCTTCATGCGGCGGCAAGGGCACATGCGGCAAATGCAGGATTTTAGTTAAATCAGGGGATGTTAAAAGTGATTCGAGTATAAAAATTTCTCGGGATGAATCAGAAAAGGGTTATGTGCTGGCCTGTCAGAGCTACCCGGCAAGTGATGTCAGGATCGATATCCCGAAGGAATCTTCCCTGACAGTAGAAGGCAAGGTTGCAACCGGGAAGTCAAAAGACCTCCAGGGACTGCTCCGTTCAATGGAGACAGAGATCAAACCGATTACCGAGAGGATTACCCTCCAACTTCCCCGTCCCTCACTTGACGACAACATTAGCGATCTTGACAGGCTGAAGAGGGCGCTCTCCTCTGAAGGACTCGGGTGCCTCAGGGTCCCGTTCAGGGCTCTTACAGACCTTTCCGTCACCCTGAGAAAAGAGGACTGGAAAGCTACTCTCTGTATTATTCACAGCGACGAATGTTATGAAATAACCAACATATTCCCGGGCGACAGAAAAACACCGAGATACGGCGTTGCCATAGACATCGGGACTACCACGCTCGTGGTGTACCTTATCGATATGACTGACGGAAGCCTCGTTGATATAGCATCAACATACAACTCTCAAATCAGGTTCGGTGATGATGTCATAACAAGGATCGTCCATGCGACTGAATATAACAAACTGGCTGAGCTGAATAAGGCTGTTATTGATGATATAAACCTCATGCTTTCACTAATACTTCAGAATCATCAGACCGGCATTGATTTAATTGACAATATAGTTGTAGCCGGCAACCCTACAATGACACAGCTCTTCTTCGGCCTTAATCCCGAAGCTATAAGGGAGGAGCCGTATATCCTGACAGCCAGCAGTTATCCTCTCTCTTTTGCCGGCGAACTCGGTCTGAAACTTAACCCCAACACCCCTTTATACGCGTTCCCTTCTGTCGCCAGTTACGTTGGGGGAGACATAGTTTCAGGGGTCCTTGTTTCAGGGATACACAAAAGAGAAGAACTATGTTTCTTTATGGATATTGGAACAAATGGCGAGATGGTCCTTGGAAACTCGGAGTTCCTTGTCGCAGCCGCCTGCTCGGCAGGACCATGTTTTGAGGGAAGCGGGATACGACACGGGATGAGGGCAACCGAAGGGGCAATTGAGGAAGTCAGGATCAACCGGCATACACTGGAGCCGGAAATAAGTGTAATAGGCAATGTGGTCCCTATGGGCATATGCGGATCCGGGATGATTGATGCTATATCAGAGATGTTCCTTGCCGGTATCCTCGACCAGAAAGGCAAACTCCAGAAGTATATTTCCAAGCGGGTCAGAGAAGGAGAGGAAGGCCTTGAATATCTCTTCTACTCCGATGCAGACAGGGAGATTATACTTACAACACCTGATTTAGAGAATATCATAAGGGCGAAGGCGGCTGTTTACGCTGGCTTCACAACTCTTCTCAAGGAGATGGGGTTCACTTTTGACGATATTCACAGGGTGTATATAGCCGGGGGGTTCGGGCAGTTCCTTGACGTGGAGAAGGCGATAGTGCTCGGAATGCTGCCTGATATGCCGAGAGAAAAATACGAGTTCCTCGGGAATACATCAATAAAGGGCGCCTATATCTGTACTCTTTCACAAAAGATGCGCGAAACAGCGGAAGAGATCGCCCAGAAGATGACGTGTATCGAGCTTTCAGTATCAAAAATCTTTATGGACGAATTTGTCTCCGGGCTCTTTATCCCTCATACACATACTGAGGACTTTCCGAGCGTAAATGAAAAGATGAAGAAGAGGAGAGACGACAAGGATGATGATGTTAAAACCTGAAGAACAGCTAAGAAGAATAAAAAGAGGGGCCATAGAACTTATCTCAGATGCGGAGATGTTAAAGAAGCTCGAACAGTCTTTTAAGGAGCAGAAGCCTCTTAAGATTAAGGCCGGCTTTGATCCTACAGCGCCCGATATCCACCTGGGGCACACCGTGCTTCTTGAGAAGTTGCGGCAGTTCCAGGAATTAGGGCATGACGTCATCCTCATTATAGGGGATCTCACCGGAATGATAGGTGACCCGACCGGCAGGTCCGAGATCAGAAAACCGTTGACCCGCGAAGAGATCGCCAGAAACTCTGAGACATACAAAGAACAGGTCTTTAAGATCATTGCTCCCGACAGGACAAAAGTAGTCTTTAACAGTGAATGGCTTGAGAAGATGACAGCGATGGAGATAATAAATCTCCAGTCGAAACAGACCGTAGCAAGAATGCTGGAGAGGGAAGACTTCAAGCAGAGGTTTAAAAACCATAACCCTATAGGCATTCATGAATTTATCTACCCCCTGTTTCAGGGATATGACTCTGTTGTGCTAAAAGCCGACATCGAGATAGGAGGGACCGACCAGAGATTCAACCTACTGATGGGCAGAGAACTTCAGGAGGACTTCGGTCAGCCACCGCAGGCGCTGGTTATAATGCCCCTTCTTGAGGGAACAGACGGCGTCAAGAAGATGTCGAAGAGCCTTGGCAACTACATAGGCATCTCGGAGGCTCCCGGCGAGATTTACGGGAAGATAATGTCGATCAGCGATGAACTAATGATCAAATACTACGAACTCCTGAGCCAAACAGAGGTTGATGGAATAAAGAAGCTGGAAGAAGATATAGGCTCAGGCTCACTGCACCCTAAAAAAGCAAAAGAGGCCCTGGCTCTGGAGATCGTCCAGAGGTATCACGGCAGGGAGGCCGCGCTTAAGGCAGGAGAGGAATTTAACAATATATTTAAAAATAAAGGCAATCCTGAGGATATTCTTGAATACACTATCAAGTTAAGTGAACCCGATGTAGATTCCGGGTCAAATATCTTATGGGTTCCACAGATAATAAAGGATTCAGGCCTGACAAAAAGTTCAAGCGAGTCCATCAGGCTCATAAAGCAGGGCGCGGTAAGTATAGACGGAGAAAAAACAAGCAACCCCAATGAAACACTCTCAGCAGGGAACGAATATCTGCTGAAGGTCGGCAAGAGACGATTTATTAAAGTCAAAATCCTGAGGTAACAGCACGCCGGTCCTATTTCCTGAGGATTAGATAATTATATGATATAATTATATGATATAATTAAATTAATTGAAAGGAGAAATACTATGTTTATGCGATCAAATATCACAAGCCGTTTCATGACGATTACTCTTATCAGCCTGTTTATTCTGACATCTTTAGTATTATCTGATTATTCATTCGCACGTGATAGGGACGGAAGAGGCGGCAAGGCCTCCCGTGTTGATAAACGTGATAGGGACGGAAGAGTCAACAAGCCCTCCCATGTTGAACGTCAAGATAATTATTCATCTTCACGCCGGTCAAGCAGGAGAGTTGTAAGATCCCCTCGTGCCTACCGTCATGGTCATACTGTTTCCAAACTTCCAAGGGGATATAGAAGGGTCTGGCACAATAAAGAACCATATTACTACTATAGCGGCAGCTTCTACAGACCTGCGCAGTCCGGGTTCATTGTTGTAGGGGCTCCTTATGGAGCTATCGTTCTCAGCCTTCCTGTCGGTTATCAGAGATTCTGGGTTGATGACGCATGGTACTATGCGTATGGAGGTGTTTTTTATAGCAGGGCGCCTTCCGGATATGTTGTTGTGAAAGCCCCTAGGGACATAGTTTTTGAAGAAGAGGTCACTGTACTGGTTCAGCCTCCTGAGCCCTATTCCGGGGAAGTCTCTGTTCTAGCATCCATTCTGAATGTCCGATCAGGACCGAGCCTGAGTTATCCCGTAATATATCAGATACATAAAGGCTACATTTTAGATGTCCACGGCAAAACTACCGGGTGGTTATATGTGCAGTTACCTAACGGAGAATTTGGATGGGTAATGAATATATATACGAACAGACTTAATCCACCCGGAAGCGGGTAACGCTTCCCGTCTTTTCCATTACAGGTCTTTTTTAATAAGGACTGAGAGGAGGATTTCACTGGAAAACTCTCACTCAAACTGGCGCTATAGCCGGGGGTAGTCCAGTCATTCCCGAGGTCCTTTATTGGGAATCCAGGGGCTGTCGAAGTGCCTTGCCGTCATTCCCGAGGTCCTTAATCGGGAATCCAGTATCTGTCGAAGTGCCTTGCCGTCATTCCCGTATGCTTTTAGGCGGGAATCCAGGAGTTGTCAAAGTCCCTTGCCGTCATGCCAGAGATCCTTTATCGGGAATCCAGTAATCCTTCTGTCGTCATTCCCGAGGTCCTTAATCGGGAATCCAGTATCCTTCTGTCGTCATTCCCGTATGTTTTTAGGCGGGCCTGTCCCGCCTGTCGAAGAGAAACGAAGATCCCGCCTGTCCCGAATCTTCGGGGACTCATCGGGGACATTTCGTGGCCTATTAGTGTGGTGGGGAGGATTTGACCCCACGGATTAATGCTTTGCTATGTTGTGTCTATGACCCATGACCAATAACCTATAACCTGTTTCTATATTGCGGATGTTTTTGTGGATTTGGGGTAAATGTCAATAGTCAAGCCTGACCCCACATACCGATGAGGTGCGGTCCTTTCTTCTTTCTTGTAATTTCTTACCATCCGTGCTACCATTTCATATGGTAATACTACCAATTATTATGGTAAAGGAGAAATCATGCTGGAATCCCTGTTTGGAAATATAACCGTAGAGAAGATACTCTTCTTCTTAAACACTTACGGAGAGGGCTATCCGCTGGGGATGGCAAAGACTTTTGATGTGCCGGTCAACAGTATACAGCAGCAGCTCAAGAGGCTGGAAGACGGCAGTATCGTGGTGAGCCGTCTTGCCGGCAGAGTGAGGCTCTATACATTCAATCCGAGGTATCCTTTTCTTAATGAACTACGGGCATTTATCTCAAAGGCCTATGAGTTTCTCCCGGAAGAGGACAAGGATAGATATTATCGTCAGCGAAGAAGGCCGAGAAGGGCCGGTAAGCCCTTATGAAGGTTGACTGGAAGCGGATGGATATCAGGACACTTGCCGCCATGGTAAGTGCAAAGCTTGAAGAAAACGGTATCGACGCGCTACTGGTCGGCGGGGCGTGTGTCTCTATTTATACCAGGAACAGGTATATGTCATATGATCTTGATTTTATATCTTATACGCCTGTTAAAGAGATCGCCCCGGCGCTTGAGGAACTTGGCTTTAAAAGGGAGGGTTCACGAAGTTTCATACATAAAGACTGCCCGTTATTCGTTGAGTTTGTCTCTCCTCCACCGGCGATAGGGGACGAGCCGGTGAAAGAGGTTGAACGCATAAAGACCGGGCACGGGACAATATCACTGTTTACCCCCACGGACTGTGTCAAAGACAGGCTTGCGGCATTTTACCACTGGAGCGACCCCCAGTCGCTTGAACAGGCGCTGATGGTGGCAAAGGCGCAGAAGGTGAATATGAAAGAGGTTAAACGCTGGTCAGTTAAAGAGGGATATGAGGATAAGTATGAGGTATTTAATAATAGGCTGACGTAATCAGTCTTGACACCGTATTCCCTAAACCCGGCCTTATTATACTATCAGCATCCTCTGCACACTCCTGTCTACAACCTCAGGGGACGCGTTCATTTCAGGCTTCAACTGCGCTCGGGAACCTTCAGACGTGAGGAGATCCAGCTATAATTGATCAATATATCAGAAGTGAGGGTGCTTTACTTATTTTAGTAAGTTTAAACGGTCCATTCTATCATTTATTATTTTAATAAATTCTTTTTGCTTTTCCTTGTCAATATTGGAATTATCTATTATTTTTCTTATAACATTCAACTTCTCTTCAAATTTCTCATACTGAATTTTCACAGGAACGCTAAAATATTCAGCCAATTTATCGAAATCCTTTCGTTGCAATCTATTCTTTTTCCCATTAATAGCTATGGCTGAGTCCCCCTCTTCGGGAAGAACCAGCTTTGAACACACAATATCATAAGCTGGAGTTAAGCGAATATTATCTTTATCTATGTAAATAATGGAATAGTTTTTTAAGTGGGCATCGCCATTACCTAGAATAAAGTTAAGAACAACCCGTTCAAAAAGTAATTGTACATCGTAACCCGGCGCAGAAGATATTTCTTTCAACCTGCTGCCTATTTGTTCTACGGATCCACCATATTTATCTGTTTGTCCAAGAATTTGTGTAAAATCCTCCTGGTGAATTTTTTCACCTTCTACTCTATCAAATCTTTTCACAACATAGGCAAGACTGCTATCTTTTAAAGAAATGAGGCAATGAGGCGGAACATCTATATCTAATTGTTCGGCGATATCCATGCAGCATTGTTCGTTTTCCGGGATATTTGAAAAAGTTTGGGTTTGTGGTTTTAAAATATATTCTCCCCCTTCAGCCACAGGGGTTAATAAATTTTGTTTCTTATCCAGTTTAATAGACAGCTTGGGCTGAACTCCGGAAATAGAAAGTTTACCAGTCATTTTCTGTGCTTTCAGGGACATATCTGCTAAATTAAAATCTATGACAGGCTTTTTAGAAGAATTAAACATCTTTTTAAGAAATTTTTTATTCATCTTTGTTTCCCACTCTTCTTACAGTAACCGCGCCAATGGTATCGCCACTGGCGCTTGCCAATAATAAGCCGAATGAATCTTTACTATCGACCTTTTGCGTTGCACATACAATATTTAAATACCACCCCTCTGGAAGAAGCCCTTTAAAGAATGGGAATAATTCTTTTGCATGATAAGGTTCTTTCCCTGGAAGCAGAGATATCGAAATTGGAATGTCCTTCTTTAAAAACTCGTGATCATATTGGAAGGTATAGCCCTTTGGGGTCTCGGTAAGATATCCTGCTAATTCATTTTTATAAAATACAATTGCTTTCCTTAATGCATCCATAGAATATCTTTCTCAGGTTATATCGTTTTTCATTGTATATAGAGGGTCATTCTTTTTTAATTCCAGATGATAGCCTAAGAAATCCAAAACTTGCATAAGCTTATCCATTCTCACCGTCGTCTTACCATTTTCAAGCTCTCTTAAAAAGCGTAATCCAACTCCCGCCCGCTTAGCAAAGTCAACCTGGGTTAAACCAATTTTCTTTCGTAAAGATTTTATTTGGGAAAAAACATTCAATAGGTTCCTATGATAATTATTTTGTTCCATAGTAATTCAAATATATCACATATCGGGTATAATTTCAACACTTTTTAGTGATTATTATACCCTATAAGGTTATATTTATAAATTAATGTACCCTTTAGGGTATATTATTATGCTATTTGTACCCTAAATAGCATAATAAATGGAAACCATACAAGTTATTATACCTGATAGGGTATTAATTATTTCATTATAATGGTAGTTCTGAAGTCAATGGATGAATTTCTCGGGGGAAGATTACACAGATTAAGGTGATATCACTGATATTATTCACCCTCCCCTTAGTCCCCTCCCATACCAAATCGGGTCTCCACGAAGGGTCGTTCCGACAAGGGAGGGGATACTGAAGCAGATCATTAAACCCGATGCAGAGCATCGAGGAATTTCTTTGATTAAACCTAAAAACGGCAGTTAGCCACTGATTTACACAGATTGACGCAAATTTTTCAATGAGTTAGAGAAAATTCATATTTCACCATTCTGGTGAAATATAAAGCAGGAATAAGTTTTTGTTCTAAAAGTGTTTATCCGCGTTTATCTGTGGCCAAATACTTTTCATAGATTAAACAATTTCAGAGGCATGGGAAACTCCGACAAGGGAGGGGGTACTGAGGTAGAATAAAGTTTTACTCATTATTTATCTTTCTGTTACACTTTCTACATGCCTGCAATCAGGGTTGAACACCTCACAAAACAATTCGGCAAGATAGTTGCAGTGAATGATGTCTCCTTTGAAGTGAGCAAAGGAACAATCTTCGGCTTTCTGGGACCGAACGGCGCGGGGAAAACAACTACCATCAGCATCCTCTGCACACTCCTGTCTGCAACCTCAGGGGACGCGTCTATCATTTTCGTAACCATTGCCGGATTTCTTTTCGAGAGAAAAAAGTAGCCGGTTTTAACCGGCCCGTGATGTGTCTCTGTGCTGAAAGTAGGTAAAAAGAGATTTATTCAATTTTAAATCTCAAGTCAATAACACGATCCTATCCCTTTATGAGTACTTACTAGTCTTACCCCGATTTAATGGACACCCCTAATAATTAGTCCTATCTGATAGGAGGTGTCTATGTCCAAAGAGAAGAGTTGCAGGTGAAAGTCTCAAAAAGCTGAACTCATCCATTTAATGAGTAATTCCTGCAGTCAACACCCGCGAAAAATGCTATCAAGATTCAGTTTTCGGCTGCAACCAATAAACTATATCTAATCCAGCTTCTCAGCTTCTTCTATAAGCATAACAGGGATATCGTCCTTGATATGGTACAGGAGTTTACAGTTATTACAGACAAGTCCGTTTCTCGACTCATCGAGTTCTATATCCCCTTTGCACTTCGGACAAGCCAATATCTCAAGCAGTTCCTTACTTATAGCCATATTTCCCTCCTTATTGGTATTTCATTATTATTAAGACTTAACCACAGAGAACACAGAATTTTTCTCTGTGACCTCTGTGGTAAATCGCCTATTTTTGGCTGT
>JBCKZY010000036.1:0-15638 GCA_038918635.1 Thermodesulfovibrionia bacterium
CCGGGTGAAATACTCGAAATGAAGGCATGCGTAAAGTGCCACACACCTCTTGGTTTTCGTTCCTACTCTATCTCATCGCCCGGCGATGATTATGACAAACTCGCAGAGGTTCCTGCCCAGGGAATATTCTGTAACTGGTGCCATAACATAAGCGAGGTCAAGCATATCGGAGATGCCGGATATGAGGTCTCCCCGGGAGGCGGTGAGGACTCCCCGTCAACTATGTTGGGCCCCCGTAAGGACGCTGATTCAGATTTTCATCCTACAAAGTATTCTGAACTCCATACAAGGTCTGAGTTTTGCGGGCTTTGCCATAATGTTTCGCATGCCGAAAACGGGCTTCCGATTGAAGCTACATATAATGAGTGGAAGGGAAGCCCTTATAACACCGGCAACCCTGAGACTACCGTTCATTGTCAGGACTGCCATATGAGACAGAGGCCCGGGATCCCTTCAACAGGAAAGACCAGCAGACCTGATAACCCCGGAAAGGCAGCTGATTCAGGACCTGACAGAGAGCATATCTGGACTCATTACTTTGTCGGCGGGAACGCTGTAGTTACAAAGCTCCTCGGCGGAGAGGTTAATGCAAAGATGGCTGCTGAGCGGCTAAAGAATGCAGCGGATATGGAGATAATCAGGGAGAGTTCATACAGAAAGAACGAACTGTCATCCTTCAGGGTCAAGGTTATTAATTCCGGTGCCGGACATTATTTGCCGACCGGCATTACAGAAGTTAGACAGATGTGGCTTGACGTAATCATAACCGATTCAGAAGGTAAATCCATCTTCAGGTCAGGTGCGCTTGATAAGAATGGCAAGATAGATGAAAACGCGGTTATTTATCATACACTTCTCGGTAATAAGAAGGGCGAGCCTGTTCTGAACGTTGCTATGGCAGACAGGGTTCTCTATGACTACAGGATACCGCCAAAGGGATATGTGATTGAAAAATACTCATTCCTGATACCGGAATCTGCCG
Source organism: Thermodesulfovibrionia bacterium (assembly GCA_038918635.1). Taxonomy (GTDB): domain Bacteria; phylum Nitrospirota; class Thermodesulfovibrionia; order UBA6902; family UBA6902; genus CAXMSH01. Next base: position 983 of record JBCKZY010000036.1, read on the forward strand.
TATTCCCCTTGAAGATCGAGGCAGTACTAAAATATCGAAGCGCTTCACAGAGTCTTGCCGAAACACTGCTTGGTGAGAGCGCCCCGAAGATGCCGGTAATTGATATGGTAAGTGTAACTGAGAGGATAGGTGGATGATTTTTCAATTATTAAATATTGATGCACTCGTAAAAAGTTCAAAAACCCCCTCTCCCTTGACGGGAGAGGGTTGGGGTGAGGGTGAAAAAGGTTTTATTTCAAATGTTTATATCCCCCTCCCCTTAATCCCCTCCCACCAGGGGAGGGGAAACAAGACTTTTTACGACGCCATCAAGTATTAATAAGGAGGGTTATTATGTCATTAAGCAGTGCTGTTGAGACGGCTTTTAAGATGGAGACTGACGCTATAAGATTTTATACTGAGGCGACTGGAAAGACATCGCATCCTCTCGGTAAAAGGATTTTTGAGGGTTTTATAGAGGATGAAAAGAGGCACCTCGAAATGCTTGACGGTATCATGAGAGATATGGATATTGAGTTGAATGTTGTTAATCCTGAGAAAGATATCAGGACAATTTTTTCTGAGTTAAGGGACCAGATGAGGCAGAGGATCAGCGCAACAACAGATGAGATTCAGGCGGTGGGGATAGCACTTGATTTTGAGAAAGAGGGTTATAATTTCTATCAGAAAGCCGCGCTTGAAGCAAAAGAAGACAAGGAAAAGAGGCTGTTTGAAGTCCTTATTGTTGAAGAGAAGAGGCATTATGAAATACTGGAGAATACATACAGGTTTCTGAAGGATACAGGCGACTGGTTCTTGTGGGATGAACACGGGATACTTGAGGGCGGATAATCATTATTCTCAATTGAGAAACCACAGAGGGACGAAGGCACAAAGACAGTTCACGGTTGACGGTTGACAGTTCACAAAGACAATTTACTGAGACGGTCCACATTAAGGAGGTGAATTATGAAATACAGATGTACAATATGCGAATATATTTATGATGAAGAGGCTGAAGGTACTCCTTTTAAAGACCTTCCGGACGATTGGGCATGCCCTGTATGTAATGCACCAAAAGATGCGTTTGAGCCTGTATGAAAAACAGGGTTCAAGGATTCGAGGGTTCCAGGGTTCGAGTGAAAAGCAAAAAAAGATAAAAGATTAAAAACAGGGTCCAAGGTTCAAGGTTAACAGAGATAAAAGAAAAGTTTTCAATGTTTTTTTCAATTTGTGATCTTGCCCCTATGTGCCTATGCGCCTTTGTCACTTTGCAACTGAGTAGTTACTTTATGTCATAGCTGGAGAATCAGATGAAGGTTGTTGTCTTTTATGGAAGTCCGAGAGATGGAGGAAATTCAGAGCTTCTTCTCGATAACGCTCTTAGAGCGGTTAAGGAAGACGATCACGTTGTGACTGTATTCAGAACCGGAAGCATGAATATTTCGCCATGCCTTAATTGTGGCGGTTGTGAAGAATCAGGAGAATGCGTTATAGAGGATGACATGGTAGAAGTTTATGACGCGATCAGGAATGGTGACAGATTTATTCTCGCATCACCTATCTTCTTTCTTGGGCTTACTGCTCAGGTTAAGGCGCTTATAGACAGGTGTCAGTCTTTCTGGTGCGGGAAGTATCTGTTAAAGATGCCTATTCCTGAAGGGCCTGATGGAAGGAAGGGTATGCTGTTGATGGTTGGAGGGATGAAACAGGAAACAGGCTATACATGTGGCGCAGCCACAGCAAAGGCCTTCTTCAGGGCCATAAGCGTGCCGGAACATACCTCTCTTGTATATCCCTTGATAGACGCAAGGGGGGCAATAAAGGACCACCCTACCGCGTTTAAAGACGCATATGAGGCTGGAAAGAAGTTGATCTCATAAAGTATTTCAACAAACCGACTGACATAATTAATAATTTTGCCACTGACCCGCTTCGCCGAAGCGGGTCAGTGGCCAGTAATTAATTCATTCACTCCCTTTCTGATTTTTCTCACTTGCCTGTGTCAGCTCCAGCATTTTCTACGGAGCAATAAAGCGTATAATCAGAACCATAGTTCTTCTACAAATAAGGAGATCCAGAGCTTGCAGAATACTATTTGGCAATACCGCTGGTATCATATTTAATATAATGATGATGGCTGTTTTTATAACAATTCTTTGTTTAAATGTTAAAGTATATTACAAGTATGGTGAAATATGCAGACAGTTGAACAGACAAATATGGACTGGCTTTATAAGCTGAAGAAGAAGGTCCTTTTAGTCCTGATTGGTATTCTGGCAGTCTCGATTCTGGTGAGCGCCTTATTACTTAACAATGCGCTTGTCAATGACAGCCACGAGAGGACCCGGGAGCTTTCACTCTCAATACGTTCCAGTCTTAAAAGTCTTATGCTGCATGGTGACCCAAATATGATACAGGATACGCTTGAAGAGATAGGTAGCGTCAGGGAATCTCTCTCAATACGTTCCAGTCTTAATAGTATTATGCTTACAGGTGACCCCGGCATTGCAAAGGACGCGCTTGAAGAGACAGAAAACGGGAAGGAATCTATTCTGGAGATTATGATTCTCGACAGGGAGGGAAAAATTGTTCATTCATCAAATCGATCTGATATAGGCAGAGTCCTGGACAGATATACAGACGAGAATTGCAGGATATGCCATATGAGAAGAGACACCGAACCTTATGAAAACAGGGACGTGTTTATAGAGAAAGATAACACAAGGATACAGAGAAGCGTAAATGTGTTATTCAATGAGAAGGAGTGTTATGAGTGTCATGACAAGAGCAACCGTATAAACGGAAAGCTTATTATAGACCGTTCCATGAGCGGTACTTATGCTTTGATATTCTCGATAGAGACATTCATGCTCGTTTTTGGTGTTGTTCTTATCTTTTTCATTTATATTTTTTTAGCAAGGAGTTTTGACAGATATATTATTGAGATATTTCGAAGACATTCAGAAGTTACACTGCTTTATTCTCTTGTTGAAAGACTCAGCAAAAGCATAGATATAGAGGAATTGAAGTATCTTATTATTGAGATCTTCAGGGACTCGCTGGATGCTGATGAGGTTGTCATTATATTGCCTAAAGAAGGCATGGTATACCGTGCAATGTTATGGTCTTCTTCAACTAATATATTTACCCGTGTAAAGATCGACGAATTTGATCCTATTTCAGTGGCTGTTATTGACTGGTTTGAGGGTACATTGAAGGAAGATCTGGTATCGCAAGATCGAAAGGAGGTTTACCTCCCCCTTGAGAAAGGAGGGAATAAACTTGCCATGATAGTGATAAAGAAATTAGACAGGTCGTTTGATGAGATGAAGCTCCTGCACGTCAAGGCGATATCAAGTCATTTATCCGTTGCTTTTGATAATGCAAGGCTGTACAGCCTTGCAATTACAGACGAATTGACGGGTCTTTATACCAGGAGGCACCTCAGGCATATCATTACAAGGGAGTTTGATAAATTCAAGGAACGTGGAGAGAAGATTACCATTATGATGCTGGACCTTGATGACTTTAAGAAAGTTAACGATACATACGGGCACATTGTGGGAGATAATGTCCTTAAGGGTTTGGGTAGATGTATTCGGGATTCAGTAAAGCAGAATGATATAGCATTCCGTTACGGGGGCGAAGAGTTTGCAGTTCTATTACCAGCTACTGATATCAAGGGAGGGTTGTTCGTTGCCGAGAGAATAAGGAAGGCCGTTGAAGGTTATGTATTTGAAGAGGACGGCTGCAAAATACGGCTTACAGTAAGTGTAGGGGTATCAACCTGTCCTGGAAATGCTGTCACCATTCATCAACTTATTATCACAGCAGATAAAGCGCTCTATGAGGCAAAAAGAATGGGTAAGAACAGGGTGGTTGCAAGCGATTCCAAGGTGAGTTAGATTCCTCATCTGCATCATGCATTTGGCCACTGATAAACGCGGATAAACACCGATAGAACAAAACTCAAGGCTGGTTAATATTTCACTGGAAAGGTGAAATATATATTACCTGTAACTCATTGAAAAATAGGTGTCGAACTGCGTAAGTCAGCGGCTAACTGCCGTTTTTAGGTTTAACGGGATTACATAATATCCGGGTGATTGCAGATAGCTGTCTATAAGCATTATTTCCGCTTGGCTCAGCTCTCCGGCTGACGGCATCAGTTCCAGTGTCAGGTCCATAAATCCTGCCGTTATATCTCCTTTGATCCGCGCATAGCCTTTATCTCCCTCAAGGCCTAAAGAATCAATCCGTATTTTATCATTAACAATGTTAAGAACTCCCTGGACAGTGTGAAAAGTGGCTAATAGAGGGGATTCTATTTCATTATATTCCTGTATATTCAGGTCAGGTATTTCAAATACAACCTTTACGGTGTTATCTCTAATTATGATATGTGCTGATATGAATCCCGTGCTTTTAATTCCCAGGCTTTGCAGATAAGGTATTGAATCAAGTTCAGCATCGTTTATCCTCAGGCTTCCGCCACCGGGAAATCTGAGTGAGCCGTTAACATGACCAGAACCCATCCTGCCTTCTATTGAGAAGGTTAGCTGTTTCCTTATGAAATATATGGGATTGATTCTGGCGGTGAGTTCTGTGACAGTAAGCGCCGGTTTGTCTCCGATTTTCAGCTGAACGTTTTTTGAATGTACGGAAAAAAACAACCCTTTCTTTATTTCATCCATTGAAACTCGAATTTCCTGATTATTCAGGCCAGACACACTCTCTTCGATCTTTTCTCTGATTAAATCATCAGGGATTGCAAAGAACCAGAACAGGAGAATGAAAACTGCAATAACTAATACAATATATAGAATATTACGAAATATTATCATCAGTAATAGTGGGGATTCAGCCCTTGCTGATAAGTGAAGCAGTGAGTTTCAACATAAACCTGTCTGGATTCTCAAAAGAGGTTTTTATAAGTGTGCTTTTTATCTTGATCGGCTGCGGAGCGTTCTCTATTCTATAAATCAGGTTGACTATGCTGTTAAGGTCTATATCCTTTATCTCAAGTTCTACATCCTGCTCAACAAATTCTTTTACGTGTTTCTTTTCTAATGGTTTTATAACGCTTGCCTCTATCCCTAATTCCTTGAGGGTCTGTTCTATCGTAGAGACAACCCCGGATGAATTTGTTAAACTTATCTTTTTCTCTTTTGACCTGACAATACTTTTAATCTGGAGGAGCCCCTCAGAAAGAGAATTTATCTCTGTTAGTTGGCTCTTTAATGATATGTTTTTCTTTTCTTTATCTCTAACAAGGATTGACATGGTAATTGTAAAGATTGTTACAGCCAGAATGGAGGTTATAAGAAGCAATGAAATCATGTCAGAAATAAATTCTCTTATCATATCTGCTTCCCCTTCATAACCATTGAAAAACTTACGTTTTTGTCAGTGGAAGCTTTAGAATCAGTGATCCTGATATCATCAAACGATATTGTCAGGGAACTTTTATATGACTCAACCTCTTCGAAAGAACCAGCAGTGCCTTTAATTAAAATGTTTATTTCGTCAGCGTTAAATTCGTGAAGGATAATACTGTTATTTTTGAGGCTGGCAATGTTTCGTAAAGTATTAAGAACATCAAGACCGGCCAGTACGGATATTTTTTCACTCAGCCTGTTAAGGTTTCCCTTGAACTGCCTTGTGGGATCAAGAATTTTCCTGTCATCAGGAAAAGCCTTTTGATATACATTGTATATTTTCTTTTTAATCAATGTATGCTCTTTTTTCAGGGATATATACTTATAAGTTGTGTTAGTGCCGAAAATTAAAAGTAGAAACAGGATTAATATTAATGATAACTGCAAGGTTTTCTTTATTCTCTTAAAGTCCTTTACGTATGAAAACTCATCTTTTCTGAGGTTAAATATCGGGCTTTTAACTTCTTCTTCCGCGGCTTTCGCCCTGACTTCTTTTTCAGTAAATGTTTTATTGATCAACCTGTCTATGCTGTCTCCAGAAAGCCGTATATCGAGAGACGTTATTATCCTTGGCTCAAGTCCTATTGATGAGAAGGTCTCTATTATCTCGCCGAGTCTTGCCTTTTTAATACATACAGCCAGAACTCTGCTTTCGTTTTCCGTGGTTTCCGTGACGATATGGTCGATTGAGTAATCGTCCGTGCTGCCAAGTAAAAGACCCTCAAGCTCATAGGCGATGGTGCTATTAATTTTAGTCTTGCTATTAAAAGGGAATGACATCTCCCGGAGCGATAATGAGTTAGCCGGAACACTCAGAATTATATTTTCAGGATGAGAAGTTATTGCAGATGATAATAAACTCTGGTTTAATTCTCCCTCATACGGTACGGATGTAATATCTGATAGTATGAATTGCCCTTTCTTTTTTTCAAAGGAATAAATACGCAGATCATTTTCTGTCCAGTCAATCAAGCAGGTCTTCAACTTAACCTTCCCTCCAGAGATGAATATTCATTGATGTGTCCATGACGCTCTCAATAACCCTCGTTGTGCCGTTCACTTCAGCACGGGCAGTTACCCTGAAATATGAGCTTTTAACTGTGATCCTTTCCAGCAGGTTTCCCCAGATTGAATCAACACCTATTATATCTTCTTTACTTTCAAAAGGGGAGCTTTCTCTGTAATTAATGATCCTTTCCGCAAGGATTTCTGTAATATCCTCATTGAGGCATGTAAGCACAGGAAGCAGAGCGGTATTTATGTTGATCGGGGTATTCTGTCTGTTGCCATAGACGGTAATAAACGGACTGATTTTGTTGAATATTTCATCGTCTATCCCATTAATAAATTTAATCTCATTAATATCCCAGAGAGGTGAGTTTTTTGCGTTGGACTCAGAGTCTCCGATTCTGGGAATGGAGTCCTCGTCAATCCAGTCAGCGATTAAGAGAGCTAGGTCAGGATTAATATTAAGATACTTTAAAAGTCTTTTCAAGGAAGGGAGGGCTTTATCATTATCATCATTATTTTCATAGATAATACTGTTAATATTGAATTTTGCGTTTTCATCTTCAAGCTTTACAGTCAGCTTAGTCTCCGGTCCGAAATCAAGTTCAACAGGCAGGAGTAACTCATCATAATATGTATATGATAGTTCATTTATTCCCTTAATATAGTTTGAGGTTATTGACTGTCCTGACTTTGCGATCAGGGATGCCTTCTGTGCATCACGCCAGTTTGATAACGAAGACGTGCCTATATATACTTCATATACAAATTCAACTACGAGTCCTGTGATTAAGGTCATTAACAGGAGAGTTATTATTAGCGCCGCACCTGTATTATCTGAGACCATTAAACTGTGTTTCCGGATCTTTTTATGCATTTTACCTGCTCACAATGATTTACTGATCCTTGGTCTTGCGTATTCTGTAAGCTTAACCTTCCTGCCGTTGTCATCGAACAAGATGCTGACCCTGACACTATCGGGTAATTTGTTAATTTGTGACGCGTCCCATGTCTTCACCCATTTATTATTGAATAGGGTCTCAACGGAAAAACCCTCTATACCATCCATTAATTCTGCCTGATAGAGGCTTGAAAACAGGGCAGAGATGGTAACGGCAGGCGCCTCCATCTTTAAAAGCTTAAGTTTGTTTTCACTCTCCTCTACAGAATAAGATATGACATGCAGATTCTTATCTCTGAAAGAGAATGAAGTAAAATATATTGTAGAAGCGCTATTGCCGAATATATCCCTGTCCTTAACCAGAAACAGGGTCTTGTTCCTGGTTATATCCTTGTTCTGGGGTTTTTTTATGTAAGCGCTTTCAATTTCACGTCTTATGATATCGAGAGCCGTGCGTGCCTCATGGTATTTGAGTGAAACATTATCAAACCTTTCAAGCGCTCTCTGAACCATGAAGAAGGTGCTGTATATTGCGCCCAAAACTATTGTCAGCAGCGTGAGGCTTACAAGCACCTCAATAAGTGTGAAACCGGCGGTCTCTTTTTTTCGCTTTAAAATATATTGAACCATCATGTTTTTGCTGTTAAATGTTCTATTTACTTTTAATTAGTTCACTCAGGCTGATCTCTCTCTTGTCTGTACTTATGACAGATCGTATTTCGATTATCCCTGGCTCCCCTATCTCATTGACAGTGTTTATAAATGAAAAGCCTGTGCCGGCGAAAGCGCCGCTCGAGTCTCTGGGGTTTGTCTCCATCTCTGTCAGATTCTCTTTCGCAAGCTGAAACATCTGCGTTGTTTCAGCATTCTCGAACGATACATCAGCATGGTAATTGACGGTATAAATTATAACCGTGAGAAAAGATCCGATAATTGCAAGAGCGATCATTATCTCAAGGAGGGTGAAGCCCGTGAATGAAAAATAGTAGCGTAAGAAATAAGAGTTGATTTTATTTTTCTTCTTTAGGATTTCCTTATGACCCATGATTGTGATCATATTGAGTACCCTTCAATTATTTTAGACCGTCCTGTTATGTGGTTAAATATTACGGTATATTCAGTGTCTCCACTGAAGAGATGTATAACAATAGGTTCTTCGGTTCCAAGCGGACCAAATTCAACAATGACCTCTCCTTCAAATAATTTACCAAGGGAGGGAATTATAATGTCTTTGAACCCGCCGTCACCTTTGATACGGAAGTTCCTTGACTCTTTTTTGCTGGTGAAACCATACATGTCGGTATCCAGATTAATTTCAAAGAGATATTTCTCTTTCCTGCTCATGGTTTCATTGTAAACATATCTCAGGGTGCTGCTGATATGCTTTGCTTCAGACCGAAGGCTCTCTTTATCGGTGCTCCATAGCGATGGAATAATAATTGCTGTTGCCAATGAGATGATAAATAGGACAACTATTAATTCTATCAGAGTAAGGCCTTTATTCCATGTCCCAGTTTGAAATATCCGTGTCATATTCTTCTCCACCTGATTCATTGTCAGCCCCAAAGGATATAATGTCATAGTCACCTCCTGTCCCCGGGGAGATATAGACATAACGGTTACCCCATGGGTCAGGAGTTATCCCTTTCTTTTCAAGGTAGCCACCCTTACGATAGTGCCCGGGAATACGACCTGTTGCAGGTTTTGTGATAAGCGCTTCCAGTCCCTGATCGGTAGATGGGTAAAAGCCATTATCCATCCTGAAGAGCTTAAGTGATGTCTCGAAATTCTTTATCTGCACTCTTGCCTGGGTTACCTTTGCATCATCTGTACGGCCTATCAGTCTGGGGGTAATTATAGCTGCAAGGATTCCAAGTATCATAACAACAACCATAACTTCAATAAGTGTAAAACCGTCAGTATCTTTCATAAGACTTTCTCTTCCTTTTGGTTGCATCAATCCTCCTGTTAAAATACTCTCTCTTTCGTATTTTAGTTGATGAGTTCAAATTAAATTGATTTTTGAATCTTAATTGTCATTGTTACTATTATTATATTTAAGGTGCTACCGGTTTTTGTGTGGGAAACCATCAGCTTTCCCCTCCCTTGTCGAAGCGACCCTTCGCGGAGACCCGCTTCGGGAGGGGAGGGGTCAGGGGAGGGTGACTCAAACAATTTCCTCAACATAATTGCCAATTGGCTGCTGCCTCCTGAATTTGAGTTCCTCCATCTGTTTTGCCCTTAAATGTCTCTATATCAGTTTTTCAGCATCTGTTTAACTTTTTCCAAGGGCCTTGGCTGTATTGACCAGCTTTTTTATTAATTCTGATACACCCCCACCCTAACCCTCCCCCCTCAAGGGGGAGGGAACTTTTATATCACTTCAAGGTTCCACACAAAACCCGGATGAGCCAATTTATTTATTCCATTGTTAATCCCATCTTGTTTCCCACACTATATTCCTTGATAAGCTGTATTTATACTGCATTCTGCTACCTAATGAGCTGGTTGATTTCGAAAATAGGCAGAAGAACCGAGAGGACTATGAATCCAATGATAAGCCCCATAAAGAGTATCAGGAAGGGCTCCAATAGCCCGATTGTCCTTTGAAGCTTTCTGTTAAACTCTTCTTCATAAGTGACGGCGGTCATCTTTAATACTTCCGGGAGCCTCCCTGTCTGCTCTCCGGTAGATATGATCTGCAGTATTGTTTGTGGAAAACCTTCAAGGCTTGCTGACAGCATCGCCCCCTGTGATACATGTTCCTGCGCGGATAATATCTTTTTCTCAAGGCTGAGATTGCCTGTTGCTTTTGCAGTAAGCTCCAGTGAACTCAGTATAGGCAGACCTCCGGAAAGAAGGAAAGACATGGTCATGGAAAAGCGCAGCATATAAAGACTCATAAGTATTCCGATTGGTTCCCTCATAAGTATAGAATCGATAAGTTCTCTATTCCCGGCTTTAACCTTTTTAAACACTAAAACAGAACCGATCACTGAAGCCAGGAGGACCCACCAGTAATTTTGAAGTGCTGAAGTAATCCAGATGATAATAACGGTAACAAATGGCAAAGATGCAGAAGTCCCTTCGAATATGGCAGTTATCTTTGGAACGACAAAGGTAAAGAGAAAAAGAACTATAAGGATGCTCACAGAGGCCATAAATAGAGGATAAATAAGTGCTGTCTGGACCTTGTTTCTGGTATTTGTTTCGGCTTCAATATAATCGGCGAGTTTAAGCAGGACTCCGGTTAATTCGCCGCTGTTTTCTCCTGCAGAGATCATCGCGGTGAAAAAATCCGGGAATATCCTGTGCCTCTGCATCGCCCTTGCAAGGGTTGATCCGCCAGCAACCTGCTCTTTGATATCCTGCAGAATATCTTTCCATATGCCTTTCTGTTCGGATGACAGTGACCCGATCGCCTCTATGAGAGGGACCCCTGAAGAAATCAATAAGGAGAGTCTCCTGGTAATGACGGAAAGCGCAAAATGGGAAGGACGCCTGAATACAAATTTCTTGCCGGGAAAAGAGGTTTCAGAGATATCTTTCGGGAATATGCCTTTCTCTTTTATCTTGACCGCGGCATCTCTCTGCCCATCAGCTTCAATAATACCTGCTGTTTCAGAGCCTTCTTTATTATATCCTTTATATCTGAATACCGGCATAACTTTTTATAATCCTGTAGTCCCCTTAAGCTCAAACGCGAGGATCTGTCGTATTGACTATATAACTATTCGATCCGATTTACTGCGGTATGGTGCATCGCTATGTCCTGCTATCTTTCTGGGTTGTCCTCAGAATTTCCTCTATGGTTGTGGTTCCGTCCAGAATTTCCTCCATAGCGCGATTTTGAAGTGTCCTGAAACCTGATTTTATGGCAGCTGATAAAATTGTTTGCGAGTCCTTCCTCTCAACAATCATCGATCTTATATCAGGGGTAATATCAAGAAGTTCATAGATTCCGGTCCTTCCGAGATAGCCGTTACCAAGACATTTGTCACAGCCCGTTCCCCTGTAAAGATTTTCAGGCGGGTTTTCTGTCTCAAGCCAGGCCGTCTCCTGAGGGGATGGGCTGTATGCTTCCTTGCAGTGAGGACAAATTACTCTAACCAGTCTCTGCGCCAGAACGCATACAAGAGATGATGCTATAAGGAAAGGTTCTATACCCATGTCAATCAGTCTTGTAATCGCACTTGGTGCATCGTTCGTATGGAGTGTGCTCAATACAAGGTGTCCGGTCAAAGAAGCATGTATCGCTATCTCAGCGGTTTCCCTGTCTCTTATCTCTCCAACCATCAGAATGTCCGGGTCCTGCCTTAATATTGCCCTGAGACCAGAGGCAAACGTGAGTCCGATTTTAGGATTTACCTGCATCTGGCCGATTCCGGAAAGCTGGTATTCAACGGGGTCCTCAACGGTTATAATATTCCTTTCTTCGGAATAAAGCCGCAGGAGGGACGCGTAAAGTGTGGTCGTTTTCCCTGAACCGGTTGGGCCCGTAACAAGAATAATTCCGTTCTGTCTTGAAAGTGATTTTTCATACTGATCCTGCATGTCAGCTGAAAAACCGAGCATTTCAAGGCTGATGATGCCTGCCTGCCTGTCGAGAAGTCTCAGAACAGCTCTTTCACCAAGAGCTGTTGGTATTATAGAGACCCTGATATCTATATTTTTCCCGGCAACAAGCAGTTTTATCCTACCGTCCTGAGGCAGTCTCCTCTCTGCAATATCAAGTCCGGAAAGTATCTTTATCCTTGATATAAGGGCTTCCTGAATGATCTTGGGAGGATTAAGAATTTTGCGTAGCATGCCGTCTACCCTCAATCTGACTTCCAGTCCTTTCTCATATGGTTCTATGTGGATATCACTGGCCCTTTCTTTCACGGCCTCCATAAGTAAAGCGTTTAATAACCGAATTATCGGAGCTTCTTCGGTGAGCTCAAGAAGGTCTTTTGGTGATTCAAATTCATTGGCTATCATGGAGAGATCTTCACCTTCAATGGCGCCCATGGCCTCATCCATCTTACTGGTCTGGCTGTAGATGTGGTTTATAGCGTCAATAATATTTGCTTCAGTGGTATACAATGGGTGGGGCTTAAGGTTGAGTTTCCTTGATAAGTCCATCAGAGCCAGGATTCCGCGATTGTCGGCTACGGCCGCGAAAAGTTCTCCGTTCCGCCTCCGCAAGGGAAGAAGCAGGTTGCCTTTTACAAACTGAAGGGGCAGGTCATTTAATAATGGTAACTCTATATCGGCTTCTTTTATTATATCTATCTTTTCCATACCTGCTATCTTGAATTTGTTCTGTTAGTTGCGAAAAGCAGGGATTCGGTGGTTGAACGGGATGACTTGTCAAGTATGGAGCCTCCAGTGGAGTCCGGGATATCCGCTGGTTTGTCAATGTTATGGATGCGCGTATTTGAATTATCATTAATATGAAGCTTGTAATTTGGCTCAGTATAGAGTATTTCTGAAAAGGAAGAGAACTCCATTATAGCTTCCTCTACATCCTGTTTATTCCTGAGCTTTATATAGTACACATTAATCTCTTTTATATATTTAATAATCGAAGCGCCTTTTCGTGATATTATCTCCCTTGCGGTTTCATCAGGGATATCGGGCTTGAACTTTACGATTAATTCACCCTCCATATACTGTTTCTCACTGACCGCGAATGACTTCTGTTTATCAAGAGTAATGTCTGATAAATCAGACGACTCCTTGACTATGTATGGCGTCAGGAAAACAAGCAGGTTTTTCTTGGATTTTGAGACTGTCTTGTATTTAAACAACCAGCCAAGTATCGGCAGATCGCCAAATAGGGGTACTTTCTCGACCCCTTTTTGTTCGGTTTCCTGCATCAGGCCGCCTATAACCACGGTCTGCGCGTCTTTTACTATTACAGATGTCTTTGTTGAGCGCTTTGTTGTTGTAGGTCCTACACTGGTAATAATGCTTTCAGTGGAGTCTTTGACGGCGGATATCTCGTGATAAATATTGAGCCTGACGTAATCACCCTCGGTTATCTGCGGGGTAATCCTTAGTGTGATTCCGACATCCTTTCTTTCTATTGAGCTGAGTAACGTATTACTTGTAGTGAGATCGCGCTCCCTTGATGATATAAATGGAACATTTTCGCCGACAACAATCTCTGCTTCTTCATTGTCGGATGTGAGTATCTGTGGTGTTGAGAGTACGTTTATGGCGTTCTTGAATTCCTGCATACTGAAGAGCGCGGCAAAACCCGGGACTGTGAGATTGGATAATGTTGATGTCCCGTCCGTACTTATTGTGGAGACTGGGATTGAGAGAAAGTTGCCCATTCCTCCGGCGGAAAAACCGGATAAACCGCTTATAAGAGACAAGAGGGTGTTAGAACTGACTGTGCCGAATCCTCCTATGGCTATCGGCTCTCCGTTATGCGTTCCGGTAACTCTCCACTTGGATCCAAGCTCCTGCAGTTCGTCGATAGTAGCCTCGATGATCATCGCTTCAACAAATACCTGTTTTCTCCTCTTATCCAGGACCTTTATCACCTGTACAATGTTATTGTAATCAGAAGGCGCGGCAACAATAATAAGGGAGTTCGTAGCCTTGTCCGGCGTCACGCTCATCCCTGTTGCTGAATCAAACGGCTGCGAGATTTCCTTGTTTTTAGCCCTGCTCTGTTGTACTCTCTTTGAGCTCTTTATAATACCTTCCAGAACTTTTGCAAGTTCAACAGCGTCAGCATTTTCAAGGGGATAGACATTAATCTTTTTTGGATCTTCGTGAGTCGGCGGCTGATCAATTTCGCTGATAATGCTCATTATTTTTTCGATATTAATGCCTGAGTCAACAATGAGGAGCATGTTTCTGGGACCGAAAGCTGAAATATGACCGTCCTTGGAGACAACGGGACGAAGAAACTTTAATGATTCGTCAACATCAATGTGCTTTATAGGAATAAGTCTGCTGATATACCCATCGTTAATCGGAATTATTTCGTCTGTGGTGATATTTCCGGTATGCTTTGCTTGTGATGACTGTATGATCTTATATGTTTTATTTCCTGAGGGGATTATGGTAAACCCTTTAAGAGTTAATACTGATGTAAAGAGACTAAAGGATTCTTTGATGGAAAGCTTTGTCGGGGTTATTATTGTGACCTTGCCTTTTATCCTTTCGTCAAAGATGAAATTATAACCGGTGATTTCGCTTATAAACTTAATTATGGCTGGAATTTCGACATCAACGAAATTCAGAGCTATTAACTCTTCAGCTCTCTCTTCTTCAGGAAAGGAGAGTGCAGGTGATAATACAGAAAGTGCGGTAAATAGTATAAAAA
>JBCKZY010000037.1:0-15187 GCA_038918635.1 Thermodesulfovibrionia bacterium
CCGGCTTGCCTGTCCCGAGTCTTTTTTCGGGGTCCGGAATCAAAGAGGAGTAGGATTCCAGACATAGCAAGCTTGTAACAGTTCATTGCGGCCTATCACGTATTTCAGAGTCAATAAGATGCCCTACAATCAATTTTTAAAGGTCAATTGATACCAATGTATCTATTATTTTGAATTCGCACCCTCGCCACCTTTACAAATCTATAATTAAGGCTCACACGGTACGATCCATTAATGACTATCTCTCTTCTGAGTCAATGATTTAGGTTTGAGAGATTATTGAGGATTACTGAAATAAACGCTTGATACTTTCATTTTTTGTATTGAGAGAGCTCAGATAGTTCCTTATCTTGACAGACTGGATATACTATGCAAAATTTGATAATACCCAGTCCCTTGCTTCCGCCTTTGTACTGACTTTTTTCAGGAACCTGCTCTTATGAAGATCCGTCTTAATATCTCCGATCATGACGCCCTGACGCACATGCAAAAGACTCTTAATGTCATCACCTGAAAGCAGTTTCTTTTTACTTATATTTATGTAGTCTTCCGCAGATTTAATAATTCTAATGCAATTTCTGGTCTTAATTGTCGATATAATACAAGCGGTCTCTAAAGGATATTCACCAGCAGTCCTGAAAATCTCATACAGTTTATTCTCTGTGATCCTTTCTACTGATAGTCTTAAAGCAGTATGAATCGACCTGACGGCCTTATTAATATTAGTACTGAACCTCACGTGCCTGGCTTTCCTTATATCATTTGTGCTGTCAATTAATAATATTGAAAGTCTGATCAGTCCTGCACTTGTCAATCCCTGACTCACCTCTTTTCTAAGAAACGTATTAAACTTACTTAACTCATATTTACTCTTCAAACTCTCTCTGTTTTTTTCAATAAAGAGGCGGTATCTTCTGAGAAGGCTCAGATTCTTTCTTAACCTGTCCTTCTTCATTAATAATATCTTATCAAGGACATTATCATCAAAACACTTCTTAAGATATATATCTGCATTTTTGTGATTTAGAATTTTTAATAATTCATAGGTTATCCTCTCAGAGGCAACTTCAGTAATACGGTCAGCATAAAGACTTAAAGCCCTTCTTGTCTCTTTATGAATTGTAAAACCAAGCTGCACAGCATGCCTGTATGCTCTAAGTATTCTAAGGGGATCAGCCCCAAGGTTGACAGTTCTTACGACCTTGATTATTTTATTTCTAAGGTCATTAAGACCTCCACATGGGTCAATTAACTTTTTATCTTTGCTCCAGGCCATTGCGTTGATGGTAAAATCCCTTTTTTCAAGGTCATTATTAATTGAAGATTCAAGGGAGGTAAAGTCTATCGACTTCCCATCCTTTAAAACAACGCGGATTGTGCTGTTTTTGTTGAGGTTTATAAATGTGCCTTTGAATTTCTTTGATAACATTCTTCCAAGTTCTCCGGGTTTATCCCTGACGACGTAATCAAGGTCCCCTGAAGTACGGGATAAAAGTATATCGCGCAGGAAACCCCCAACGAGATATATTTCAGTTCCGGCACGTGAAAATACCCATCTGTTCACAGGGTCTGACAGGATCTTATTAGAAAGAGTGGTCATATTAAAACTACTATTTGCTATAGCTACTAATAGCCTTTATAAAACATGTAAGCGTTTTTCATGACTTCTACCACTTGTTAAAAAAAGGGGCCGAGGGGTCCAGGGTTCTAGGATTCAAGTGAAAAACATTTATAACAGAGAACCCTTGAACCCAATACCTATCATGACACTATTCTGAAGTTCTGAATTAACAAGGCGATGCTTAATAGTAAAGTGATACTGCGGGGTGTGTCAACCTCGTAATTCGGCCTTTAATAAGCGTTCAAGCTCGGGGAGTATTTTTGAATGGACCTGATCGACTTCGCTGTCAGTCAGGGTTCTGTCAGCCGCCCTGTAACGTATAGAAAAAGCAAGGCTCTTTCTGTCAGCCGCAATGGGCTTGCCTGTATAAATATCAAAAAGCCTGACAGACTCAACTATGTCAGAATTAATGCTTAAAATAACCTCTTCTGCCTGTGCAGTTGAAATATCCTTTGATACCACTATAGCTATATCCCTTTCAATATATGGATGCTTTGGCATAGTTTTGAATCTTATGGCGCATGATGTTGATTTATAGAGTTGCGCAAGGTCATGAATTTCAAGAAGAACTATGTTTTCCGGCAGATCAAGAGTATGCGCGATCTCAGGATGGATTGTCCCTAGTGAACCTATCCTGCTGCCGTTAATATTTATTGAGCATGATTTTCCTGGGTGCAGATACGGCTCGGTGTTCGGTTCTTCACTTATAAAGGTGTATTCCTCAACTCTAAGGCCTTCCAGAAGGACTTCAAGAGCACCCTTCATGTCATAGAAATTATCGTGTCTTTTCTGATAGATAGTTCTGTCGGCTTTTCCGTAGTAGAGCGCGGCCATCTGCAGAACCTCTTCAGGCAGTTTCTGCCCTGAATCAAAAAAGACCCTTGATATCTCAAACAGACTCATCTCCTTTTCTCCACGGTTAATATTCAAGTTGGCATTCTCCAATAGTGCAGGAACAAGGGTAGTTCTGAGCGCTGACTCTTCTTTTCTTAGAGGGTTTTTTATAAAGACCATATCCCTTCTCCTGTCATCCGATGGTATATTCAGCTGGTCCAGAACGGCCTCGTTCAAAAAGCTAAGATTGATCGCCTCTGAAAACCCGGATCTGATCATTAAGTCCTTTACCCGGCCATTCATCTTATACTCAGAACAGTATGACGCCGGCTGCATCTTTATGTTTGGCAGTGTCGCGGGGATATTATCATATCCATATATCCTGGCTATCTCCTCTATCAGATCGACTTCCCTATGTATGTCCTGCCTGAAGCCTGGAGGAGTAACAAAAAAGTTCCCCCCTTCCCTACTTATTTTAAATCCAAGTCCTGATAATATTTTTTCTGATATCGATTCTTCAATATCAACTCCAATGAGAGATTTAATCTTTTCAGGATTGACCTTAATAATTCCAGGGGTATAATGTTCAGGGTATATATCTGTAGCGCGTGTAATCTTACCACCAGCGATTTCAGTTATCATCCAGGCCGCACGGTCAAGAGCGTCTGCAAGATTACTTATGTCCGTTCCCCTCTCAAACCTGTATGATGATTCGGTGGAAAGACCTAAACCCTTTGATGTCCTTCTAATTGAACCCGGATCAAAATAAGCGCATTCCAGAAGTATATTGGTTGTCGAAGGACCTACTTCGGAATTAATACCTCCCATAACACCTGCTATCGCGACAGGTTTATCGGCATCACATATCAGAAGCATATCACTGTTGAGAGAACGCTTTTTATTATCAAGTGTTTCAAAGTCTGTAACCTCTCCTGCCGGCTTTACAACTATTCTCTTTTCTGAGAGTTTATCAAAATCAAAAGCATGCAGGGGATGCCCTGATTCAATGAGAACGTAATTTGTTATATCCACAATATTATTAGTAGACCGGATACCGTGTGATTCAAGACGTTTTATGATCCATTCAGGTGAAATGCCGGACTTGACTCCATAGATTACGCGTGAGACATACCTGGGACATAGACTGGGGGCTTCGACTCCAATAACGGGCCCGTCACCCTCTTCGATCAGGGCAACAGGGGTTTCCTTGAGAGGTATCCCCAAGTTTGTGGATATCTCGCGCGCAATCCCCTTGATACTCAGGCAATCAGGTCTGTTTGGTGTTATGCCTATCTCAATGATTGTATCATCACCGATCTCCTCGATCTCCTCAACTTCAAGGCCGGTCATTGTCAGCATATGTGACAGTTCGACAGGAGATAACTGGAAATCAACAAACTCTTTCAGCCATTTTATGGATGCTTTCATATTATCAGTTGTCAGTCATTGAATAAACGTAACTACTCAGGTATATTTTCTTTATTCCCCTCTTTGGCAAAGACCCGTTGCTCCGCCCCGAGGCGAGGGGGATAGGGGAGATTTAATGAATGTGTTATTTAATAATCCCCCTTAATCCCCCTTTTTCAAAGGGGGAGACCCGAGTAGTTACGAATAAACTATCATTATCCTTTTCACTTGAACCCTCGAATCCCTGGTCGCCTTCGGCGCCGCCTGAGGCGGGTAAACCTCGAATCCTGGAACCCTTCTTTTTGTCACTAAAACTGCTCTAAAAACCGTTTGTCGTTCTCAAAGAATAGCCTGATATCATTGATACCGTATTTAAGCATCGTTATCCTCTCAATACCCATACCAAAAGCAAATCCTGTATATTGATCAGGATCGTATCCAGCTATCTCAAACACCTTTGGATTTATCATTCCTGCTCCAAGTATCTCTACCCAGCCTGTTTTCTTGCACACATTGCATCCTGAGCCATTACAGATTACACAGGATATATCAATCTCAGCGCTAGGTTCGGTAAATGGGAAGAAGCTCGGCCTGAAACGTATGGAAGTCCGGGGGCCGAAAACCTCATGAAGGAATACCTCAAGCACACCTTTAAGGTCGCTCATTGAAATGTAGTCATCAACCATAAAACCTTCCAGCTGCTGAAACATCGGAGTATGGCATACATCAGAATCACATCTGTATACCTTGCCGGGTGCGATAACCCTCAGGGGTGGGGAGTTTTTTTCCATTATCCTTGCCTGTACGGGTGAAGTATGGGTCCTGAGCACCACATCATCGGAAAGGTAAAAGGTGTCCTGCATATCCCTTGCAGGGTGGTCCCGGGGGATATTAAGGGCCTCGAAATTGTAGAAGTCTGTTTCTACCTCCGGCCCTTCTTCAACCTGGAATCCAAGTGATGTAAAAATATCTATTATTTCATTAAGCACACTGGTTGTCGGGTGGAGTCGGCCTGTGGGTATTCTTGATCCGGGGATTGTTATATCAATTCCCTGCGTATTCAGGACCCTCTTGATTTCAACGGACTTGAGCCTCTCCTCATGGGTTCCAAGGAGTTTCTCAATAGATACTTTTATCTCGTTTAGTGTACGCCCGTATTCAGGCCTTTCTTTATCTGGAATTGTTCTGAGTGACTTTACCTTTTCGGTTATAAGGCCTTTCTTCCCAAGATACTTGACCTTCAATTCCTGAATGGACTGCAGGCTGTTGGCTTTATTTATTTCTTCTTCGGCGAGGTGCTTAATGGAGTGAAGTGCCTTTATCATCCACCTTTTTTAACCGTCTCAAAAAGTTCACTGAATGATTTCGGATCGTTAAAGGCCAGATCAGCAAGTGCCTTTCTGTTAAGGTTTATGTTGTATATTTTCAGTTTGTTCATGAACTGACTGTAAGTCATGCCTAATGACCTTACCGCGGCATTTATCCTTGTGATCCATAATGCCCTGAATTCACGTTTTTTAAGTCTCCTGTCCTTATAGGCATTTAAGAGGGCCCTGTCAACCGCCTCGGTCGCGACCCTGTAAAGGCGGCTTCTGGCACCGTAATAGCCTTTTGCCATCTTTAGTATCTTTTTTCTTCTTCTTCTGGTTTTGTATCCACCTTTTGCTCTGGGCATTTATTATTTCCTCCAAATTAGCTGATATTTAAATTGACATATATTATACATAAATGTGGTAACTAATTGAAATAGCACAAAGAGGTAAAGTTCAGGAAGACACAGATAACCACAGTAGAGCCCCATGGTTACCTTAGGGGCATTAATAAGGCAGCATTTTCTTTACAGCGTCGATATTCGCGCTTGAAATCAGACCAGGTTTCCTGAGGTTCCTCTTCTGTTTAGTGCTCTTACAGGAAAGAAGATGACTCGTGTATGCCTTATTCCTCTTAATCTTTCCTGTCCCGGTCTTTTTAAACCTCTTTGCAGCTCCTCTGTGTGTCTTAAGTTTAGGCATTTCAGATCCTCCATTGCAATCAAAAAATAAGAAATAAAAATCAGGATTTTATTTTGGCGCCAGCACCATTATCATTCTATTACCTTCAAATTTTACCATCTGTTCAATAGCGGCTATATCGGTTATTTCATCGACTATTCTCTTAAAGATCTTCTTCGCCTCTGCCGAGTGAACAATCTCCCTGCCTCTGAACATCATCGTCACCTTGGCCTTATTCCCCTGTCCAATAAACTTCTTTATGTTATTCATCTTAAAGAGGAGGTCATGTTCATTTATCCGGGGCCTTACCTTAACCTCTTTGACTGAAATATTTTTCTGTTTTGATGAATGTTTTTTATTCTGCTGATACTGGTACTTCCCGTAATCCATAATTTTACAGACCGGGGGTGTTAAGAGTGGAGCAACCTCTACAAGGTCAAGACCCTGCTCCGAAGCCAGACGAATACCTTCCCTCGTTGGAAGAGCGCCTAACTGTGTCCCGTCACCGTCTATCACCATGACTTCTCTCGCCCTGATCCATCTGTTAATTTTTAATCCTTTGTTTACAGGACGATATTTCTTTACATGTCTACCGATGTGCTACCTCCGTTCCTCTATCTCCATCTTCAGGAGATTTATAAGATTTTCCAGGGACATTTCTCCCATGCTGTCACCGTTCTTTTTCCGGATATTTACGGTGTTGTTTGTTAATTCGTTATCACCTATTATACACATATATGGTGTTTTATGGATAGTGGCCCTTCTAATTTTATAACCTACCTTTTCATTGTCTGTATCAATTGTAACCCTTAACCCTTCTTTTAGCATGGTATCGAGGATCTCTCCGCCATATTTAACATGTTTGTCAGATATAGTCAATATGGATAATTGAACAGGGGAAAGCCATAATGGAAAAGCTCCTGCATAGTGTTCTATCAATATTCCCATAAACCTCTCCAGTGAACCCATAAGCGCCCTGTGTATCATAATTGGTCTATGATTATCACTATCAGCGCCCCTGTAACTAATGTCAAGCCTTTCCGGGATATTGAAATCAACCTGAATCGTGCTGCACTGCCATGCCCTTCCGAGACAGTCTTTTACTTTAATATCAATTTTCGGACCATAGAAAACCCCTTCTCCCGGGTCTACCTCATATTTTATTCCTTTATTCTCCAGGGATTTCTTTAATGCCCCGGTTGCCTTTTCCCATGCCGAATCCGTGCCTACATATTTATCGGGCCTGGTAGAAAGGTAAACATCGTAATTATCAAAACCAAATGTTTTGAGAATAAATATTGTAAAATCAAGCACCCTCTGAACCTCATCATCAATCTGGTCCTCTGTGCAGAATATATGGGCATCATCCTGAGTAAAACCCCTTACCCTTAAAAGCCCGTGAAGCACACCTGAACGCTCATACCTGTATACTGTGCCCAGCTCGGCAAAGCGGACAGGCAGGTCCCTGTAGCTCCTTAAACGGCTTTTGAATACAGACACATGAAAGGGGCAGTTCATGGGTTTTATCTCATAGTCAACTCCATCTACATCCATGGATGAATACATGTTCTCCCTGTAGAATTCGAGGTGGCCTGTTTTTTCCCACAGGTCCAGTTTTGCCATATGGGGAGTGTAAATTATCTGGTAGTTAGCCTTGTGATGTTCGTCGAACCAGAAGTTTTCAATTACCCTTCTTACCGCGGCTCCTCGTGGATGCCATAATACGAGGCCGGACCCGATATCATCATTAATACTGAAGAGATCAAGCTCTCTGCCAAGACGGCGGTGGTCTCTTTTTTTCACCTCTTCAAGGTAAAGAAGGTGTTGTTTGAGTTCGTCCTTAGTAAAAAAGGCCGTACCATAAATGCGCTGCAGCATCTTGTTCTTCTCGTCACCTCTCCAGTACGCGCCCGCGACAGAAAGGAGCTTGAAGGCCTTAATTCTTCCTGTGGTCTCAAGATGAGGCCCGAGGCACAGGTCAATAAAATTGTTCTCTTCATATAGGGTTACCGTATCATCCTGTATATCGTTTAAAAGCTCCACCTTGTACGTTTCCCTGTGATCACTGAAGAGTTTTATTGCTTCCTCTCTGCTCACTTCCCTTCTTATAAAAGGCTTCTTGCCTTTTATAAACTCTTTCATCTTCTTTTCTATCAGGGGAAGGTCCTCATTCTTAAAAGTGTGCTCGCAATCAAAATCATAATAAAAGCCATCAGACGTGGATGGGCCTATAGCGAGTTTTGCATTTGGAAAGAGTTCCTTAACGGCATGGGCCATTATGTGTGAAGCGCTATGGCGGTATATATGGAGAGCTTCTTTTTCGTTATCCTGTGTTTCTATTACTAATGACCTCCTGTTGAAAGTTGAAAGTACCGGCAGCCTCTTCTGTCACAGGGACTTTCCTGATAAATTAAAAACTGTGTGGATTTGATAAATATTACCAGATTATACATGAAATGGTCAAAGGTTCACTTACGTATAATCTTAGCCCCCCTGCCCTTCAAATTAAGATATTCAAAGACCTGGTAATTATTCACAATCAATAACTTCCTGAGCAGGGTCTGACGAGCTACTCAGCATCTCGGATATTAAATTGCCGTACGCCAGGATTTTTAACGCGGCAGAAGCGTGAACATACTGTCGAGAATGACATTTGCAACATCAATTTTTTTCATCTTCGGGTAATCAGTAGCCTCACCCTCTTTATTAATGATAGTTACAATATTGGTATCAACATCAAACCCCGAATCCTTTTGCGATATATCATTAAGAACTATCATGTCGAGGTTCTTCTCCTTCAACTTCTTTCGTGCGTTTTCTAAGTTCTTCCCGGTTTCAGCTGCAAAACCGATTAAAATTCGACGACCTTTAAGACCGCCTGCCTTCCTGAGGATATCAGAGGTCCTTTTCAGTCTTATTGATGTGATATCAGACTTTTTGATCTTGGAGCCTTTTGACGATGACGGTGAGAAATCGGATACAGCCGCAGCCATAATAAGCGCGTTTGATCCCCTAAGGTTCTTAAGAACCATATCCTCCATTTCAGACGCGCTCTCAACAGGCAAATACGTGACTCTGTCCGGAGGCTTAAGAGTTGAAGGTCCGCTGACAAGAGTAACCTCGGCGCCTCGTCTTACAGCTGCTCTGGCAATTTCATAACCCATCCTTCCGGATGACCGGTTGGATATGAACCTTACAGAGTCTATATATTCACGTGTTGGTCCAGCAGTCACAATGATTTTATGACCGGTAAGGTCTTTTTGCGTCATGGCGGATATAACGGATTCTACCACATCAGTGATATCGGCCATCCTGCCGACACCCTCATCACCGCACGCAAGACTCCCGGAAACAGGCCCTACAAATTCTATCCCTGACTTCAAAAGGTTCCTGATGCTTTTCCTTACAATCTGGTTTTCATACATTCTTGAGTTCATGGCAGGCGCAATTATTGTTTTCCCGCTATAGGCAAGAAATATATTACTCAGCAGGTTATCAGCAATCCCGCAGTTGAGTTTATTTATTGTGTTGGCGGTTGCGGGGGCGATCAATAGAAGATGCGCATCACCGGGGAGGTTTAAGTGGCTGAACGGGTCCTTAAAGAGATCGGAACCTACAGGATTAGCTGTTACTGTTTCAAGGGTGTAAGGTGTGATGAAACGGCACGCGGCTTCTGTCATGACAACCCTGACGCTTGCGCCTTCTATGACCAGACGTCGTGCCACATCCACAGACTTATATGCCGCGATACTTCCGGTTATCCCAAACAGGACATTTCTACCTTCAAGAGCTCCGATTATTGTTCCCCGAAAATTTCCTCGATTGTCTTCTTGCTGTCCCTCTCACCCTTCTCGGAGAGGTACGCCTTGAGGTCCTTTTCAATCTCTGACATGTCCTCAGTAAGACCCTCTTTTTGTTTGGCATCATCAATCATCCGCTTTTGAGTAAGTTTTTTTGCTTCCTCTCTGGCTTTTATAGCCTCTTCACCTGAGAGTATCTTGACAGAATCTGAGAGGACTTCCTCAAGCGCCCTTATGGTAACTTTCTGGGCCTTGCTTTCAATTACTGGTCTGGCGCCCTGCGATAATTCTTTTGCCCTGCTAATTGCCGCGATAACCAGCCTGTAATATTCGTCACAATTCTTCTTGTTAAGCTCAATAGGCAGTGATATTATATCCATGATTCCTCCGGTTTATTATTATCCAGTCACCTGTCAGCGGAGATTTTCAAGCACCCTGCTGTCCAGTCTTTCTGTCTTTAGTCTTGCTGTCTTTATAATTGATTCCAGATCCGATAAAGCCTTTTCAAACCTGTCATTTATTATTATGTAGTCGTAATTTTTGTAGTATGAAATTTCGTCCCTTGCGTTTTTGAGACGTCTGCTTATCTCATCATCCGAATCAGACTTCCTGCCGCTGAGCCTCTTTTCGAGCGCCTTCATTGACGGCGGAAGTATAAAGATGTAGGATGCTTCCTTATATACACGACGCATTTGAGCGGCACCGTTAACATCAATATCAAGAATTATATCATATCCCTTAATAATTGTCTCTTCAAGATGTTTCTTTGAAGTTCCGTAGAGATTGTCGTGAACCATTGCCCATTCAGCAAATTCCTTCTTATTAATCATCGACTTAAACTTTTCCTGGCTTATAAAGAAGTAATGTATGTTATTACGCTCCCCTTTTCTCCGGGGCCGGGTTGTATATGAAACAGAATGCTTAATTCGAGGGACAGTTCTGCAAAGTTCTTTGCAAAGGGTCGTCTTGCCGGCGCCTGAAGGAGCGGAGACGATAAATATCGAACCCTTAACCCTGCCTGCAACAGTCTTCCGGGTTGTCTTTTTCATAATCCTCATGGCAAGAGATAACTAATCGCCGGGTAAAAACCTCTGCGTTATGGTTTCAACCTGAAGGGCTGAAAGGATAATATGGTCGCTATCGGTTACCACTATAGACCTGGTCTTACGCCCCTGTGTCGCGTCTATCAGTTTACCTCTGTCCCTTGCCTCCTCTCTCAGCCTTTTTATAGGTGAGGAGCCCGGGGCAACAACCGCTATCACCCTCGATGCTGATACTACATTACCAAAACCTATGTTAATCAATGATGGTACTTTATTGTTTTTTATCATTAAATCACTTTCTGGTACTTATAACCCGGCAGATATTTACTGAATATTCTGAACCTGCTCTCTTATCTTTTCCAACTCGTTCTTCATATCAACTGTCTGCCTTATAATATCGATATCTGAGGCCTTGGCTCCTATTGTATTGACTTCTCTTCTGAGCTCCTGCACAAAGAAGTCTATCTTCTTTCCAACCGCGCCGCCTTCTACCGACAGTTCACCAATTCTAATGAGATGGCTTTCCGCCCTTACAATCTCCTCTGTAATATCTGATCTCTCGATCAGAATAGCTGTCTCCTGAATAAGGCGCGTCTCATCAACCGGAGTATTCTCAAGAATTTCCTTTAACCTCTCATAAAGCCTTATTTTCGCCCCGTCAATATATTCTTCACGCCTGCTCTTGATTGAGGATAAACATTTATTGAGAATTTCAATTCTACCGCTCATATCATTAACAAGAACTGCCCCTTCATCAATACGGCTCTTTTCCAGTTCATCAAGCGCATGACCAAGAGCATCAAAGAGTTTCGGTAATTCTATATCTTCCTCTTCGTACAGAAAAATATCCCGTTGTGCCGCTATATTATTCAGACTAATATCTCCATCAATTGAAAGCTCTTCTTTGAGTGATTTGAGCGCTTCAAGATATTCCCTGGCAACATCCATATTAAGAGTTAAGTTTTTCTTTCCTTCTTCCTGTTTGAAAACATATACTTCAATGCGTCCACGCTGGAATTTTTTTCTTACCTCTTTCTTTATATCCAGCTCATGGCAGTACAAATATTGGGGTAAACTGAGCTTAATATCCAGATTCTTGTGGTTTATGGAACGTATCTCGACCCTGAAGCTGTCAGTTTCTCCCTTCCCATACCCTGTCATTGACTGTGTTTTCATGATGAACTTAACCGCCTTAGGCGGGACTATTCAGACTGGATGAGAACAATAATTTATAATTAGACAGGTCGGAATCGACTCGTACCGAGACATACAGGTCGAAGCGACTCTATACAACGACTCGTACCGAGATCTTCAGGATATATTAAAAGAAAGAAGAAGAAAATCCTCTAAATCAAGTTAATCCTGTCAGCAAAAAGAAAAAAATATCTTCTATATATTGTTGATCAAGTTAATCCTGTCAGAAAAAGAAAGAAAAACCTTCTATATCTTGTTAATCCTGTTAATCCTGTCCAAAAGAAAGAAAAATCTTCTGTATCTTGTTAATCCTGTCAGAAAAAAGGAACCCGGAGTATTTCTCTTCCTGCAAAAACGCCTTAACACTATAAAATACTAGTTAAGATATGTCAATAAACCGTAGTTAAATAAATAATCTAACTACTCAGGAGTAAAGAAACAAAGGGACCGAGAGAAACGACAAAACCTCTAGTGAATAGTGTTTTAAACTTTGTGCCTTCCTGTCCCGTGGCGAAGCTTTACGGATGTCACTTTGAACCTGATATTTGATCCTTTGTGCCTATATGAATAGTTACTGGTTTTATTAATGAGGAAAGGAGAACAGGTGCGGTGACATTCCCCGATTCATCCTTCGCAGTTCAGCCTTCGTAGCCCTTCGGCGAAGCAGGCTGCTACGGAGCCGTGTACCGTACGGTACATGGCGGAGAATGGATAAATCGGGACAGGCCGGCAGTCTCTAATTAACCAGTGCCTCGACTTCACACTCAACAAAAACAGGTGTGTCCTTATCAAGAACCACTTTTATCTTTTTTACGCCTTTAAAATGTCCTTTAAGTATATCTTCTGAAAGAGGGTCCTCGATATAATTCTGTATAGCCCTCCTCATCGGCCTTGCTCCAAAAGAGGGTTCGTAATTCTTTTCTATCAACCATTCTGTTACCTCGTCGCTCAATACAATGGCAAGGTCATGCCCCAAAAGCTGAATATTAAGCTCGTTGACAAGAAGATTAATTATCTCAACAAGATGTTCCTTCGCCAACTGGTGGAATACTACTATATCATCAATCCTGTTCAGAAATTCAGGATTAAAAGTCTTTTTCAGTTCGTTCAATACCGTATCTTTAATCATTTTATAGCTATCAGATGCCCCGGAACTCTGGAATCCTATCGGTATCATGTCTTCTGAAAATTTAGTTCCGATATTTGATGTCATAATGATAACGGTGTTCTTAAAGTCTACCTTTCTGCCGAGACTGTCTGTAAGAACTCCTTCGTCAAGCATCTGCAACAGTATATTAAACATGTCTGGATGTGCCTTTTCAATTTCATCAAAAAGCACCACGGAGTAAGGTCTTCTGCGGACCTTCTCAGTCAGCTGTCCCCCTTCATCATATCCTACATATCCAGGAGGCGCGCCTGTCAGCCTTGAGACATTAAACCTTTCCATGTATTCGGACATATCCACCTTTATAAGAGCGTTCTCATCATTGAAGAGGAATTCTGTCAGTGCCTTTGCCAGTTCGGTCTTGCCGACACCGGTAGGTCCAAGGAATATGAACGAACCAATAGGCCTCTTGCTTGTTTTCAGACCGGCACGCGACCTCCTTATAGCTTTTGAGACGGCAATTATAGCCTCGTCCTGTGCAACTACCCTCTTGTGGAGTTCCTCCTCCATTCGCAGGAGCTTGGCAGACTCTTTTTCTTCAAGTTTTGAAAGAGGGATGCCAGTTATTCTTGATACGGTATACGCAATATCGTCTTCATTTAATACGGGAGTCTCATTCTGCTGTTCATCACGCCATTTTTTATGTAGTGTGTTGTACAGCTCTCTTATCCTGTCTTCTTCGCTCTTCTCCGCGGCCCCCCTATCATAGTCATTGATCTTTAAATAAAGGTTTTTCTCCTTGTTAAGTTTCTTCATGTCTTTTTCAAGCTCTTTAAGTTCAGGGGACATGGTAAAACGTTTCAGCTTAATCCTTGCCCCGGTTTCATCCATAACATCTATGGCCTTGTCAGGCAGGCACCTTTCAGAAATGTACCTGTCTGAGAATTTAACACAGGCCTCGATCGCCTCGGGGCTTATCGATACATTGTGATGAACCTCGTACTTGGACTTAAGCCCGTTAAGTACCTTGATAGTCTCATCTACAGAAGGCGGTTGTATGAAAATCGATTGAAAGCGTCTCTCAAGAGCACTGTCTTTCTCAATATACTTCCGATATTCATCAGGTGTAGTTGCACCAATACACTGAATCTCTCCCCTTGACAGCATGGGCTTCAGCATATTGGATGCATCAATGGAACCCTCGGCAGCTCCGGCCCCGACAAGCGTATGAAACTCATCTATGAAGAGTATCACTTTATTCGATTTAACTATCTCATTCATTACGAGTTTAAGCCTCTCTTCGAACTGTCCTCTGTATTTTGTCCCTGCGATCATTGCGCCGAGGTCAAGGCCAATTATCCTCTTGTTAAAGAGGTTTTCAGGAACATCTTCGTTGACAATCTTCTGTGCCAATCCTTCCACTATAGCGGTCTTCCCTACTCCAGACTCCCCGATAATGGCGGGGTTATTCTTTACCCTCCTGCCCATTATCTGGAGCACGCGTTCAATTTCATTCTCTCTTCCTATAACCGGGTCAAGTTTTCCCTCTCTGGCAAGCTGAGTTATATCTCTGCCGAATTCATCAAGAGCAGGTGTAAGACTTTTTTTAGCCTTGGGAGAACCCTGCATCCCCCGCATCGCCAGGTTTATGGCAAGTTGGCGGGCTCCAAGTATATTGGCGCCGAGACTCCTGAGTATCTTCCCGGCAATTCCCTCTTCCTCACGTATTAAACCTATAAGCAGGTGTTCGCTGCCGATATAGCTGTGTCCGAGCAGTCTAGCCTCTTCAATGGCGAGTTCAAGGACCTTCTTGGCCCTTGGGGTGAAAGGGATATCTCCAAAGGTGAGAATATTAGAACCTGAAGGGAGATTTCGCTCAACCTCTAAACGAAGTTCTTCAATGGAGAGGCCCATTTTTTTCAGAATTACTACTGGGAAACTATCTTCATCTCTCAGTATCCCAAGAAGAAGATGTTCCGTCCCCAGATAGTCATTCTTGCGCTTTTCAGACTCTTCCCGTGCAAGGATTATGACTTTCCGGCCTCTCTCTGTAAATTTTTCGAACATTATTTCTCCTAATTTTTACTATAGCCATTCCACTTTATATTGTCAAGGATATGAATCCCGTTTTCAATTGAAATGGATGCTCTGATGTAAAAAATGGCATAAGCACAGGGATTCGAATGAGATTA
>JBCKZY010000038.1:0-15023 GCA_038918635.1 Thermodesulfovibrionia bacterium
ACCAAAATATTCTATTTTATCTAATTCATGGGAGAGCGGTCGTTGCGACAGGTCATCGGTTCGATCCCGTTTACCTCCACCAAAATATTCTTTTTTATCTGATTATGCCTTATTTCGTTTATGTCCTCAAAAGCCTTTCGTCAGGAAGGTCATATGTAGGCAATACCAACAACCTGCAAAACAGGCTTTTAAGGCACAACAACAACGAAAGCAAGGCAACAAGAGGCAAAGGGCCCTGGCAGCTCGTGTATCAGGAAGAATTTGATACACGCTCTAAAGCAGTTAAACGTGAGATGTATTTCAAGTCTGTCAGAGGCAGGATGGATCTAAAAAATATGGGCTTCATTTAATCCGATTCCTCTTCTAAGAGCGTCTCTATGAATTATGGCTAAATCCATAATAGATGTCTAACTCTCCTCATCATATTGGTTTGTAACGGCCCGTCTTCGCTTTTTAAGTTTTCCTGCAATCCTGTAAAAATCATTCATGATTTCTGTGTCAGTTCTTCCGGAAAACCGGAGGAACCTGTAGCAGTCAATGAACCTTTTTGCTTCTGAGGGATTGAACCTGACCGTTCCAACCGCCTCATTCAGGACTTCATCTGTAGATGATGAGGGACGTATTCTTCCGCCTGACCTTGAGACCTTCTTTCTGAACTTTATATACTCCGCGGATACTCCGCTGTATTTTGTAAAGGCAAGACCTTTGCTCTTTAATCTTATAATTATAAACAGTAATACAAGAGCATTTTTTACTCAAGGTCAGTGGCAAGGTTATTTCAGGGGCCAGATTCTGTCCTCAATAGCTTCCAGCAGCCTATCGAACGTTTCAGGTTTCAAGGCTGAAATTGAGACGGCTCCGAACCTTCTGCAGACGGCGTTTACTTCATCCCTGTCCACAAGGTCTTCTTTATTAAAGGCGATCATGATCGGTTTCCCGGAGAGTCCAAGGTCTGATAGTATCTTGTCGACTGATATGATATGCTGTTCAAACCTCGGATTGGAGATATCTACAACGTGAAGCAGAAAGTCAGAATCCTCGAGCTCTTCAAGCGTTGCACTGAAGGCGGAAAAGAGGTCTTTTGGAAGGTCCCGTATAAAACCTACGGTATCCGTAATTATTACCTCCCTTTCCCTTGGGAACCTGAGTCTCCTGCTGGCGGTATCAAGAGTAGCAAACATCTTGTCTTCGACAAACGTACTGCTCCCCGTTAGATTGTTCAATAGAGTGGTCTTGCCGGCGTTTGTATAGCCGACTATTGAAATTATTGGTATGGCCCTTTCAATCCTCCTGGACTTTCTTTGACGTCTTGCCCGACTCAGGGATTCCAGTTGTTTCTCCAGCAGCACGATCCTTTCTCTCACCCTTCTCCTGTCGACCTCAAGCTTCATCTCCCCCGGACCTCTGCCGCCTATACCGCCCATAAGTCTGGACATAGCGGTTCCCTTTCCAGTAAGCCTTGGAAGCCTGTAGCGCAGTTGTGCGAGTTCAACCTGCACCTTTCCATCCCTGCTGTGAGCGCGTCTTGCGAATATGTCAAGGATCAACTGTGAGCGGTCGATAACCTTCATCTCGGTAACGTCGTTAATGGATATCATCTGTGAAGGGTTAAGGTCCTGGTCAAAGATCAAAAGAGTCGCCCCCCTGTTCAGCGCGTTAATCACCAGTTCCCTGATCTTCCCCTTACCCATGAGGTATTTGGGATTGATCTTCTTTGGTCTCTGCATCACCGCATCGAGCACTTTTACATTGCTTGAGAGGGCCAGTTCCTTAAGTTCTTCAATGGAATCCTCCTGTTCGTATCTGGAGCCTGTTGAGACGCTTATAAGTATCGCTCTCTCCCTGCTGTCACTGACGTCAAAACCTTTCCTCCTCGACTGAAGGTCCTCCTCTAATGAAGAGATGAAGGTGCTAAAGGCTTCGAGGTCTATCTCAAGTCGCTGAAAGGGGAGGGGCCCTACTATCTTGTGTGATACCGTTGAACCTGATGGCGACAGGTGGGCCATATAAATGCTCTCCGGCTGACCCTCCTTCATGCCTATTGATATAAGGGCGTCAAGTCTCAGGAGAGAGAGGTCGGTGATGTCATCCTGATCGATCTTCTCGTTCTTCAGGTGTGTGTGGATCAGTCTGAGGCCGCGTAGGATCCTTCTTCCCAGGGGATGGCTGATGAGGTCGGGTATAAAGATACCCTTTGCGTCTCCAACAATAACATGGCTGATATTTCCATCTCTGTCTGCGAGTATCCCTAACTGGCGTCCTATGGAACCGGAACATTCAGTCATATATCTCGCCAGTTCTACGGTCAGCATCCTGTCTCTGGGTATACGTCTTCTGTATATCTTCTCGAGCGATCTTATATCGCTCTTTTTCAGGCCTGAAATGTTACCGTATATTGATGGAATATCAACTCCTAAATATAGGGTCCAAGGGGTCCAGGATTTAAGTGATGGAATACATCCTTTAATTTTTTCACTTGAACCCTTGAATCCTTAAATCCTGATATATATTTTTAGTGCTATTTGTTCACTCGAACCCTGGAACCCTTTTCGCCTCAGCGAATCCGCAGGGGTGGAGAATCCTCGAACCCTGACGTCATATTTTAATGCGCCTCTGCCCAGTTATTACCGATACCGATATCAACCTTAAGCGGGACAAGGAGATTAGCGGCGTTCTCCATCTCTTGCCTCACAAGCTTCTCGACCTTCTCCTTCTCTTTCTCCGGGACTTCAAAAAGCAGTTCGTCATGCACTTGAAGGAGCATCTTTGTCTTCAGCTTCTCCTTCTTTAACCTGTTATGGATATTTATCATCGCGATCTTTATGATGTCTGCTGCAGAGCCCTGTATCGGCGTGTTCATCGCAAGCCTCTCTCCGAGCTGCCTGATATTCTTGTTGCTGCTGTTAAGCTCGGGTATCGCCCTCTTGCGGTTATATAAAGTTTTTACATATCCTGTCTTTGTCACCTCTTTGATAAGTTGCTCAAAATATTTACTCACGCCTGCATGAAGGGCAAAGTATGTATCAATGTAGTTCTTTGCCTCGCCCGGATTGATGCTGAGTTCTTTGCTCAGGCCGTATGGGCTCATACCGTAGACTATGCCGAAGTTAACCACCTTTGCCCCGCGCCTCTGCTCTGAGGTCACTTTCTCTTCTGCTACATTGAAAAGGCCCGATGCTGTGCTTGAGTGGATATCCCCGTCATTCTTGAATATATCTATCAGCCTCTTGTCACCGCTCAGATGCGCAAGAACCCTCAGTTCAACCTGTGAATAATCTGATGAGAGAAGGACGCTGCCCTCCTCAGCTATAAAAGCCGCCCTTATCCTCGTGCCCCACTCACCGCGTATCGGGATATTCTGTAGGTTGGGGTCTGAACTGCTGAGCCTGCCGGTTGCGGTTATGGTCTGGTTGAATGATGTGTGAATCCTGCCGGTTGACGGGTTAACAATCTTCGGCAGGGCATCGACATATGTACTCCTGAGCTTTGAGAGCGACCTGTATTCGAGTATTTCTACTGGAAGTTCGTGCTCATATGAAAGTTGTTCAAGAACGCTGACGTCGGTTGAAAAGCCGGTCTTGATCTTCTTGATGGTCCTGAGTCCCAGTTTCTCAAAGAGTATTTCCTGAAGCTGTTTTGAAGAGTTGATATTAAACTCCTCTCCGGCAATAAAGTATATCCTCTTCTCAATGCTATCGAGTTCCCTGCTGAGTTTATTTGATAGAGATTTCATTAGCGGCTGGTCTATCTTTATTCCCGCCATCTCCATATCCGCAAGAACCGCTATCAGGGGCAATTCCATATCATAAAAAAGTTCCGTCAAACCCTCTTTCTTAAGCTCCGGCTCCAGCAGTTTCCTCAGGCTCAGTGTCACGGCGGCGTCCTCTCCGGAATATCTCGTGGCATCCTCAATGCTCACCTCGCTGAAAAGCTTCTTCTTGCCAAGGACCTCCTTGAATGTGAGTTTTTTTATTGAAAGATGGTTCATAGCCGCGTCCTCAAGGCTGTGGTTAGTCCTGTTTGGGTTAAGGAGATAAGAGGCAAGCATTGTGTCGAAGCCGATACCCTTCAGGTCTATTCCCTCATTCTTCAATACGATCAGGTCATATTTAATGTTATGCCCTGTTTTTTTTATATTCCGGTCTTCAAGGATATGCTTAAGTTTCTTAATAACAGACTCTTTAGAAAGCTGTTGGGGTGAATCATTATATGAATGTGAGATCGGTATGTAATATGCTTTCTCAGGTGTTGTTGAAAGGGAGATTCCTACAAGTTCCGCAAGCATTGGGGACTTTGATGTTGTTTCGGTATCAATAGTAACTTCCCCTGACGGATTATTGGAGGTATCTTTTATTGCATCCGCGACAACCTTTAGATGATCCTTTTTTATAATAGTCACATATTCACATTTATGAGACGAGAGGCTCTGAAGTTCTTTAGGAACAAGGTTCATCAAGGCCCTGAGTTCAAATTTTGTGAATATCTCATGCAAACGGGACCAGTCAGGTTCCCTCTCTTCGAGGTCTTTCAGAGACATCTCAACGGGGACATCAGGGTCTATCGTCACGAGCTTAAGGCTCAACTCTATATTCTCAAGGTTTTCAGAAATCGATTCTCTAAGCTTGGGTTTTTTTATTTCGGAGCGCTTAATTATGAGGTTATCCAGACTGCCGAACTCCTTCATGAGTTTTACGGCGGTCTTCTCCCCTATCCCCGGGACACCCGGTATATTGTCAGATGTATCCCCCATGAGCGCCATGACTTCCGGCAGGCGGGATGGCGCTACCCCGAACCTCTCTTTAATATCCTTTTCCTCTGTTATCTTGTCTTTCATGCTGTCGTAGAGCCTTATCTTTGGAGTGACGATCTGGCAGAGGTCTTTGTCGCCGGTTACGATATATACATCAATATTCTCTTTCTCGGCCTTCTTTGCGATTACGGCAAGAAGGTCGTCTGCCTCATATCCTGCCTTTTCAAAAGTACGTATATTAAACGCGTTGATCACCTCTTTAATTACAGGAATCTGCAGCTTCAGGTCATCAGGCATGCCGGGTCTGTGAGCCTTGTAATCCTCATAAATAGCGTGTCTCTCCGTAGGTTCCGGGGAGTCAAAGACGATGCCGAAATAGTCAGGTTTCTTGTCTCTGATTATTTTAAGTATCATATTGGTGAAGCCGTGAATGGCGTTTGTGGGGAATCCGGTTGAGGTAGAAAGCCCTCTGATAGCGTAAAATGCCCTGTAGAAATATGAATTTCCGTCAATCAGGTATAAAGTCGGCATAATTTCATAAGAATATCGTAAGTACTCAGGTATATTTTCTTTATTCCCCTCTTTGGTAAAGACCCGTTGCTCCGTCCGCTACTAGCGAGACAGGCCCCGAGGCGAGGGGGGGTAGGGGAGATCTGAGTAGATACAGAATATCAAAGAATTCAGTCATAAAGCAATATAATGTTCCGGCTATCGTACCTGTCTGCTCGCTCGCTCGCTCGCTCGCTCGCCTCGGGGCGAAGCAACTGGCCTCGGGGCGAAGCAACTGGCCTCGGGGCGAAGCGGGCCGTCAGGAAGGTTCGCCGAGGAACAAAATTTCCTGTCCCGACACTTCGGGACTGCAGGGAGCTTTATACCCGGAAAATCATTTTCCGGATTAATATGCCTTGACTATTCGTTATTAGGGGGTTATATTTTCTGTGTGACAAAGAGATACAGGCCTATATCACTTAAGAAAGTAAAGAGACGCAGCCTGAGGCAGAGGAAGAGCAAGGTCAGTCTTGACATACTCGGCAAACCCTTTGCCGGCGGGAGCTTCAGGGACTTTCTCGAAACTCTCCCCGGGGTACTCGCCGCAAAGGATTTTAAGGAGATAGTCGGTGCGATAGTTAAGGCAAGAGCCAACGGAAGACCTGTAGTTCTTGGTATGGGTGCCCACCCATTGAAGGTGGGACTTTCTCCTCTTATTATTGACCTCATGAAGAATGGTGTGATTACCGCTGTTGCCATGAACGGTGCCTGCATTGTCCATGATTTTGAACTGAGCCTTATCGGGAGGACCTCGGAAGAAGTTGATGAAGAACTGTGCAGTGGTACCTTTGGCATGGCAAGGGAGACAGGTTCGTATTTGAACCGTGCCATTAATAAAGGGGTTAAAGATGGTCATGGCATAGGAAGGTCGGTGGGTGATTATATAAGCAGGGGCAGGGGAAAATACAGGGGTTTAAGCGTTCTTGCCGCTACATCGGAACTTGGGGTCCCGGCGACTGTTCATGTAGCGCTTGGTACGGACATCATACATATGCATCCGGAAACAGACGGGGCTTCTATAGGGGAAGGGAGTATGAGGGACTTCAGGCTCTTTATTTCGGTGATATCCGATCTTAAGGGGGGTGTATATATAAACATGGGTTCAGCCGTTATAATGCCGGAAGTCTTTCTTAAGGCTGTTGCTGTTGCAAGGAACCTTAAGCACGAGGTGAAGGACTTTACAACCGTAAACCTGGACTTTAACCAGCATTACAGGGTTCGTGAAAATGTTCTGAGGAGGCCGATTCTGTCCGGAGGTTCTTCTTACTCCATTACCGGTCACCATGAATTGACCTTCCCGCTATTGGCTGCTGCGGTCATGGAGGAGATTGCCGGCGTATGATTCCAGTTGTTGATGAGGAAATATGTATTGGCTGTGGAAACTGTGTTGAGATATGCCCTGCTGTTTTTCAGCTCAAAGACGAAAAATCCCTGGTTATTGATCCGGAGGCGTGTGAATTTACAGGATGTTGTGAAGCTGCCGCGGAAAATTGTCCTGTTGAGGCGATAACCATTGAAGAAGATGACTGAATTTTGCCAGGTTGTTTTGTCCTGAATTATCTCTATAAACCTTTGAATCAGTTATAATATAATACTTGAGTGTCCGGGGATTTAAGACATATATATTTTACCATTGATTATTAACTATTCTTGTCCTGCATGCTCAAATAACCATGAACTGTGAACGGTTTTAATTGATTCTTTTAACCGCTTTACATAACCTTAAATAAGTGTCACGTCAAGTGTAAAGTGTCATTCCCCGAAGTATCGGGACAAGCGGGCCTGTCCCGATTAATCGGGAAATGACAGAATAAAGAAAAGAGTAGCAAAAATATCCCAATTTGGGAATTATCAGTCATGAGAAAATTAATTATAAGGTCTTTCATACTGGCCGTTATCCTGGCATTCGGTATCGTTGCCGGTGGCTTCATCGCCCTTCAGAAGGGCGCTCTGGATTTAGAAGAGATCAGGGGTTATGTTCCGTCTAAAGGAACGATGGTTTATGCAGACGATGATTCATTTATCGGCGAGTTCAAGATTGACAAGGGCGAATATGTATCGTTAAGTATAGTCCCTGAACACCTGATAAAGGCTATAGTTGCAGTTGAGGACGCGAGGTTCTGGCTCCACAAGGGGCTTGACTATATAGCTATCCTCAGGGCTGTCTCAAGGGATATTGCTGCCGGCAGGATCAAAGAGGGGGGCAGCACTATAACCCAGCAGCTTGCAAAGGTAGTCTTTCTCACTCCCGAAAGGACTTTTGTCAGAAAGCTGAAGGAGGCTATGCTGGCATTCAGACTTGAAAATAATATGACCAAGGAAGAGATACTTGAACTGTATATCAACAAGATCTATTTCGGGCATGGCGCGTATGGCATAGGTATGGCTTCGAAGGCATATTTCGGCAAACCTGTGTCTGATATTAATCTTGCCGAGGCAGCTCTGCTGTGCGGGCTTGTCAAGGCGCCCAGCAGGCACTCCCCTTACAGGAATCTGGAGAAGGCCAAGTTGAGGCAGGATATTGTTCTATCCCGTATGTTCAAGGAGGGGTATATAAGCGAGAAGCAGAGGAAGGAGGCATCAGAAGAGCCGCTGTATCTCTCAAGCCTGCGTTACGAGCATAAGGAGCCAAACTATTTCCTTGAATATGTAAGGAAATATCTTGAGGATAAATACGGAGAGGAGATGATATATAACGGCGGGTTCAAGGTATATACCACTCTCGACGGGAAGACTCAGGAAGCCGCTGAGCAGGCCCTGAGGGAAGGCCTGAGGAGGCTGGATAAAAGACAGGGATTTAGGGGACCTATGGGAAACAGGGAGATTGACGTAGAGAAGGAGATGAAGGAATCTTCAGTTTCCGGGAAAGTGAAGATGAATCCGGGGGACCTCATGACCGCGACAGTTCTCAGTGTTTCCGCTTCTACAGCTGTTGTAAAAACCAGGGGTGTGACCGGGAAGCTCATGCTCTCGGACGCAAAATGGGCGGGTAAAATTACAGACTCAAAGGGTAACGCTGTTAAGGAGTTTGCGAAGCTCAGCCTTACTGACATACTGAAGCCGGGTGACACCATCCATGTAAGAGTTAAAAATATAAAGGATGATACTCCTTTGTTTGCGCTTGATCAGGAGCCGCTTGTTCAGGGCGCGGTTGTTGCTATTGAATCTTCTACCGGGTATTTAAGGGCAATTGTGGGAGGTTATGATTTCAGCCGGAGTGAATTTAACAGGGCTGTCTTTGCCAGGAGACAGGCAGGTTCGGTATTCAAACCATTCATCTATGCCGCCGCAATGGAAAACGGCTACACACCGGCAAGCATCATAGTGGATGAGCCCGTGATTTATCCTGACGAAGAGCTGGAGGACTGGGAGCCGGATAATTATGATGATAAGTATCACGGGGCCACAAGGCTGAGAGAGGCCCTTACGCGTTCACGAAACATAGTGACTGTAAAACTCCTTGAAGATGTAGGGGTGGGTAATGTAATAAAGTTTGCCCGCTCTCTCGGTATAAGAGGGCCTTTCCCCAGAAATCTTACGCTTGCATTGGGCAGTCTGAGCGTCAGCCCGGTTGAGATAACGTCCGCCTTTTCCGTATTTGCAAGAGAGGGGGTCAGGATGACTCCAATAGGTGTTAAATATATTATTGATTCTGAAGGTAACATAATTGAGAATAATGAGCCTGAAGGCAGGAGGGTGATAAATTCTCAAACGGCGTTCCTTGCCACATCTATGCTTGAGGATGTTGTAAAGAAAGGTACCGGCTGGCGCGCAAAGGCTATCAAGGGGTCTGTTGCAGGAAAGACCGGGACAACAAATGAGAACAGGGACGCCTGGTTTTTAGGTTATACCCGCGAACTGGTTGCCGGGGTGTGGGTTGGTTTCGATGATATGCTGACACTGGGCGAAGATGAGACCGGCTCAAAAGCGGCGGCGCCAATATGGGTCTCCTTTATGGAAAAGGCGCTCTCTTCCTCGTACCCGTTCAGGGATGAGTCGTTACAATTTAATATGCCTGACGGTATTGTTACAGCGGTCATCGACCCTCTGACAGGACTTCTTGCTACCAATGAGACCGAAAAAATGGTAGAATTCTTCAAGGAGGGTAGCGTCCCGGTTGAGTACTCAACAGAGTCATTCAGAAAGATGGTTATGAGACAGAAGAAAGAACTCAGCAGGATAGTAAAACCAAAAGAGGATGAAGAATAGATTATTACTTATGTTGAACGATCCATACCACTCTTTCTTTTTTCTGTCATTTCCCGATTAATCGGGACAAGCCCGCCCTGGTCGCTCGCCTCGGGGCGAAGCAACGGGCCTCTGGCGCTGCCGAAGGCAGGTAAACTTGTCGGGAATCGTTCCCCTGCTTTTAAGAAAGATTCCCGCCTCGGCGGGTCGCCTGAAGCGACTGGACATTTATTATTAGCATCGCCACAAAAAAGAAGCCAAGCCTGTCCCGCCTGTCGTAGCTTTGCAGAGATCCCGATTTATCGGGGACTTGTCGGGAAATGACATACTTTATTATTATACATTAATAAGTTTACGATCAGTTTGGATTTTTCTGTAAACGTCTTGATGGTATGTTGGAATTAATTTATGATTATAATTTTAAACAAAGGAGGTGTTTCATGAGAAAGATTATCCTGCTTGTCATAATTATGGTATTTATCTCTATTTCTCCGTGTTTGGCTAATAATGTGTCCCTTGATAAGGCATACACATACTATTTTCAGGGAAAGATGCCGGAGGCGATAGAGATCATGAAAGAATATGTTAAGGAGAAACCTGATGCTCGTATTCTCTACTTTATAGGTTACGCGTATTACGAGATGAAGGATATGGAGTCGGCGAGGCGTTACTTTGAGGAGGCTTATCTGATAGAACCGGACTTTACTCCACTGCCCCCGCAGAAGGGTGGTAACGGCTAGGAATATTAGAACCCGAACCAGTGCTTGATATAATTGACAAACTCGTAAAAAGTCGTCATACCCGCCCCGAAGTATATTCGGGATAAATTGCAACGGGTATCCAGACGTCGTCCCCGCGAAGGCGGGGAACCAGAGCATTCAATTAAAGACTGGATTCCCGTCTGCACGGGCCTGTCCCGCCTGTCGTAGCTTTGCAGAGATCCCGATTTATCGGGGTCCCGATTCTTCGGGGGTTTATCCGTTCTCCGCCGTGTACCGTACGGTGCATGGCTCCGTAGCTCTGCGAAGGATGAATCGGGGAATGACAAAAAACTGCTTATAAGGACTTATTATGAGTGCATCATAATTGGCATTACCCTAACCGATAGCGGACTATCATTACTCGTGTGATTCTTTTCATGAAATGCTAATCCGTCCAGTAGTCAGCCTTATCTTTAAGGCAAGCTGTATGTCTTTGAGCCCCTTCGCCTCTCTCCTTAAAGTCAGAGCGATAATGGGCCCCAACACTTCCTTTTCTTAAAAGGGCTGAATCGGTAATAAGGTTTGCCACTGTCAGTATGTTCTTGAGCTCGAGGCCCCTTCTGCTGAATGAAGACATCTCCATGATAAAGTCCCATTCCCTTAGACATTTACTGGCAGAGTTGAGTGATTTGGCACATCTTATAATTCCGGTCTTGTTCCACATTATACGTCTCAGAGTATTTCTCTTCTTCTCAATCTCGAGGTCTTCATCAAGGATCATGGATTTACTCTCCAACGGTCTGACATGAGACTTTTGGACAATAACCCCTGTATCTGAGTAAACGGCAGCAGCTTTTCCGGCCCTTGCTCCGTATACAAGACCCTCCAGCAGGCTGTTTGATGCAAGCCGATTTGCGCCGTGAACACCGGCACAGGCTACTTCGCCGGCTGCATAAAGGCCTTTAACGCTTGTCTCACCATCAAGGTTTGTGCTTATGCCTCCCATGATGTAATGGGCTGCCGGCGAGACAGGTATCATGTCGTCAGTTATGTCTATATCGAACTGAAGACATGTCGTGTAAATCATCGGGAAGCGTCTCTTTACAAAGTCGGTATCTAGTGAGGTGAGGTCCAGGTAGACGTGCCTTGAGTTGGTCTTTACCATCTCGGATACCATGGCCCTTGTGACAACGTCCCTTGGGGCCAGCTCTGCCATATCCTGATATGCAGGCATGAAGCGTTCTCCGTTAACATTTCGCAGTATCGCTCCCTCGCCCCTCATCGCCTCGCTGAGCAGAAACGGGGGTGCCGTGGGAGAATACAGGGTTGTTGGATGGAACTGTATGAACTCCATGTCTGTTATAAGCGCACCAGCTCTGTAGGCAATTGCTATGCCGTCCCCTGTTGCGATCGACGGGTTTGTTGTTCTTGAAAATATCTGGCCAGCTCCGCCTGTTGCAAGTATTACCGACTTTGCAAGAATGCTGATTATCTCGTTATTCCTGAGGACGTAAGCTCCAGCGCATTGACTGTCTTTAATGATCAGGTCGATTGTGAAGGAAAAGTCAAGCCTGGTTATTGACGGTAAGGAACGGATCTTGTTGATCAGTGCACGCTCTATCTCCCTTCCTGTTGAATCGCCTTGTGAATGGAGAATCCTCTTTCTTGAGTGAGCGGCCTCCCGGGTGAATGAGAGATTGTTGCCATCCCTGTCAAACTCGGCGCCCCATGATATAAGTTCACGGATATACTCCGGCCCCTCTTCAACAAGTGTTTTTACCGCATCCTTCCTGCAGAGCCCGTCACCGGCCTTTATGGTGTCTTCATAGTGGAGTCCGACCTTGTCATCACTGTTCATTGCAACTGCTATGCCGCCCTGTGCATACTCTGTGCTGCTCTCTGTCGGGTTGCCCTTTGTGAGAACAATTACGCTGCCGTGATCTGCGAGTTCTATTGCGGCCCTGAGTCCGGCAACACCACCTCCGATTACCAGGAAGTCTGTCTTTTTTACCGATGATTCCACAATGTTAGACTATAAGTAAAATGTCGGTTTAAGTCAATTAATTTATTATGAGTCTCTTGCGAAAGTATTTATTCGTCATTCCCCGATTCATCCTTCGCAGTTCAGCCTTCGTAGCACTTCGGCGAAGTAGGCTGCTACGGAGAATGGAGATACGGAGAACGGAGAAACCCCCGAATAATCGGGACCCCGATAAATCGGGATCTCTGCAAAGCTACGACAGGCGGGACAGGCCCGAGGTTATTATCGGGAATCCAGTATTCTTATTGAATTCTCTGGTTCCCCGCCGGAGTCTATCCCGTTCTTTAATGCGGGGCGGGGACGACGTTTGAATACCTGCCTACCGCAGGCAGGCCCGCTGGAGTTTATCCCGTGCTTGATACGGGGCGGGCATGACAACAATAGCGATCTTTCGATGCTTTTGTAAGAGGCTTTCATTTTATTTATTGATGGCGTCGTAAAAAATCCGATCTACTGCGTTGCAGCACATTTTGAAATCCTCGACATACTATATGTATAGTCTCGGCTTTAAAAATACACTGCGCCTTGTATATCGAAATTTTTACTTAGCCATCCCATGACTTTTTACGAGTACCTCATTTATTAACTTCTTATAGAAAGATTAGCCGCTTAACCTTATAAACGCTGTTTCGTCCTTTTCTTCAGGCTTTCAGGATGTAATACATATAAATAACTATTTATATAATACTGCCTTGTATATTGATATAAATGAATAATTAGAGTAATATATAAATAAACTTATATGTAAATACTGGTATTGTCTGTACAGTATATTTGGAGGGGAGAGACGTGAAGAAGCTGCTCAATACCTTTAAGGCACTCTCTGAAGAGAGCAGGCTCAGGATACTTATGCTTCTGAAGCATGGGGAACTATGTGTCTGTGATATTGCGGAAAACCTCTGTCTGACCCAGCCGAATATCTCGTTCCACCTCAGTATGCTTAAGGATGCCGGTCTTATAAGTGACAGGAAGGAAGGTCGCTGGACCTACTATTCGCTCAATGAGTCTGATCTATTTATAAGGTTTTTATTGTTAGGTATATTTGAGAGGATGAACGGCAGTGCTGTAAAGAAGGTTATACGGTGCAGAAAATGCTGATGGGTGTGATAGATAAATTTCATAGAAATAGTTCTTCCCTGTGGCACCAGAAGAAGGCGCTTCTAAGAGACCTCAGGGTATCCCAAATATCCCCTCCCTTGTCGGAGCGACCCTTCGCGGAGACCCGCTTCGGGATGGGAGGGGACTAAGGGGAGGGTGAATGGAAGAAAAAAGATTAACGACCTTTGAGAGGTACCTTTCTGTCTGGGTATTACTCTGTATCACAGGTGGAATTTTACTGGGCAAAGCGGCTCCTGATCTTGCTTCAAGGCTGAATGATATCTCGATCTATCAAGTCTCCATTCCTATTGCTGTCTGCCTGTTCTTCATGATGTATCCTATAATGGTGAAAATTGATTTTACCCAGGTTGTTAAATCTGCAAAAACTCCAAAACCTGTCCTTTTGACCCTGTTTATCAACTGGGCGGTCAAGCCATTTACCATGTTTGCGATCGCCTATTTCTTCCTCGGCTATTTGTTCAGGGATTTTTTGCCGGGCACGGAAATTCTTGCAAATGGTGAAGAAGTTGAATTATGGCGCAGCTATATTGCCGGCACAATCCTGCTTGGAATTGCACCGTGTACGGCAATGGTCCTGATGTGGGGTTATCTCTCAAGAGGCAACGAAGGTTTAACATTAGTGATGGTTGCGATAAATTCTTTAATGATGCTCTTGCTATATGGCCCGCTGGGAGGGTTATTGCTGAATGTGAACTCTATGCCGGTGCCCTGGAAGACCATGCTGATTTCAGTTTCAATTTATGTGGCACTGCCCTTAATAGCGGGCTATCTATCCAGGAAGTGGATAATTACTCACAAAGGCATTAAGTGG
This sequence comes from Thermodesulfovibrionia bacterium, assembly GCA_038918635.1. GTDB lineage: Bacteria > Nitrospirota > Thermodesulfovibrionia > UBA6902 > UBA6902 > CAXMSH01. The sequence continues at coordinate 14,160 of JBCKZY010000038.1, forward strand.
TTTAATGAAAAGTTTTTACACTGGCTTACACCTGTCAGCATTACCGCCCTGCTTTTAACTCTGGTTCTGCTCTTTTCATTCAAGGGGGAAGTAATCATAAGTAATCCGCTAACTATTTTATGGATCGCCATCCCTCTGTTTATACAGACAATATTTATTTTCGCTATCGGCTACTTTGTTTTCGCACGCTGGCTTAAACTCTCTTACCATGATGCCGCGCCTGCCGCCCTGATCGGTGCCTCTAATCATTTCGAGGTGGCGATAGCAACCGCTGTTATTCTTTTCGGTCTATCCTCCGGTGCGGCGTTAGCTACTGTTGTTGGGGTCTTGATTGAAGTCCCTCTGATGCTCATGCTTGTAGCAATATGCAAAAAGACCTGTCATTTATTCAGAGACTGCCATCTGGACTACCCAAGATGTAAAACAGCATTAATAGTAGAAAAAGCAAAGAACTAACTTGTGTTTCAGGTTTTCCCGCAATCGTTCACATCAGTGCGCCATTGATTTTTAGTATAATATTCTATAATCTATATCCTTAATGAAACGTAGGCTTTTGAAGCGAAGTGTCCAAAACTCATTAGTGTCTCGTCAAATTAATGAGACTTAAACTTTTAAAGCAGAGCGTATGAAAGTTTTTAGTCGATATTAATCCCGATGTCTCGGGAGTAGCATAATTTTTTGTTGTTATAGTAATATGTTCGGGGAGTATTCAATGAAACTTAGGCTTTTGAAGCGAAGTGTGCAAAAGTCTTTAGTTGAATTAATCCCGAGTATCGGGAGAAAGCGTGTTAATGAGACTTAAATTTTTAAAGCGGAGCGATGAAAGTTTTTAGTCGATATTAATCCCGATGAATCGGGAGTAGC
>JBCKZY010000039.1:0-14884 GCA_038918635.1 Thermodesulfovibrionia bacterium
TCCCATTATTTAATCGCTTATTGCAGGGTTCAGAACCTGCTTGCAGCCGCATTCGTAGATCAAAGGTGGGAGGGTGTTTTTTCATATGATCAGGATATCTGCCTTAATATTATTCACGCTGTTTTTATCCCTTGCTTTGGTAAACATCCCGGCAGTTTCGGACTCTTACGGCGCCGTTCTGCTGGACAGGGTTGTCGCTACAGTAAATGACGAGGTTATAACCTGGAGTGAACTGAGGAATATTATAGAACTCGAAGGAGGAGAAATCCTCGAAGGCGTTCCTGAAGGAGAAAGAGAGAAGAAGAGAAGAGAATTAGAGAAAACTTACCTGAACAGGATGATTGATATGAAACTGCAGTTACAGGAGGCGGAACGACTGAGGATTGTGGTGAGCGATGCCGAAGCTGAAGAAGCGATAAACGATATAAAGAAAAAATATAATATGACGGACGAGAGATTAAGGGAATCCCTGACGAAGGAGGGGTTTACACTTGAAGCATACAGAAAGAATCTTTCCGAGCAGATAATTCTATCAAAGATTGTCAGCATGGAGGTGAGGTCCAGGGTCTCTGTTTCAGACAGTGATATTGAAGCATATTATGAATCCAACAAAGAGAAATACCTTGATGAAGAGAAGGTAAAGATAAGACAGATATTCTTCTCTCTTCCTGAGGATGAATCCATGAAGAGTGAAATTGAAACCAGGGCACATGATATTGCGAAGAGAATAAGTGATGGGGCGGATTTTGCGAAACTCGCCGGCGAGTTCTCTGAAGATCCGAACAGGGAGTCCGGCGGGGATCTGGGATATATAAAACGCGGGAGTGTGATGAAAGAAGTTGAAGAGGCGGCTTTTGCCTTAAAACCCGGTGGTGTTAGTGCGCCTTTCTGGAGTCCGGCGGGTCTTCATATTGTAATGGTTGAGGATTTTATTGGCGGCAGTGCCGTAAAGAGTGTCAGGGATGATATAAGTAATATTCTATTTGAAGACTTCTTCAGGTTAAAGCATATTGATTGGCTTAAAAAATTGAGGGAGAATGCTTATATAGAGAAGAATTTATAAAGCGGAGAGAAATAGTTGATTGATTTTCAGGTTTAGACTTTTAACCCTTGATTGTCAGTTAAAGGAGAAGGTTATGCTGCAGGATAATGTAAGGATAGGACTTACCTTTGATGATGTTCTTTTGCTGCCGGCAAAATCAAGTGTATTACCAAAGGATGTTGATCTTAAGGTGCGTTTCACAAAGAAGATAAAGCTGAATATACCGATTGTCAGCGCCGCCATGGATACTGTCACGGAGACCGATCTTGCCATCGCTATAGCTAGGGAGGGCGGTATAGGTTTTATTCACCGTGCCATGTCTATAGCAAGACAGGCTTCAGAGGTTGATAGAGTGAAGAAGTCAGAGAGTGGGATGATCCTTGATCCTATTACACTGCGGCCTGACGATAAGCTCACCAAGGCGCGTCAACTTATGAAGAAATTCAGGATTTCAGGTGTGCCGATCACAAAGGGCGGGAAACTCAAGGGCATACTGACCAACAGGGACCTGAGGTTTGAGACAAACCTGCAGAGAAAGGCCTCCGAGGTTATGACAAAGAAGGGCCTTGTTACAGCCTCTATTGGAACAAGTCTTAAAGAGGCCGAGGATGTACTGCACGAACACAAGATTGAGAAGCTGCCTATAGTTGATAAAGATTATAATCTTGTGGGTTTGATAACTATAAAGGATATTGAAAAGAGGAAGAAGTATCCTCATGCCTGCAAAGACAGTGTCGGCAGGCTGAGGGTGGGCGCTGCCCTGGGGATCGGAGCTGAGGCCGTAGAACGTGCCGGGGCTCTTGTTAAAGCGGGAGTTGATGTCCTGGTAGTCGACACGGCCCATGGGCATTCAATATATGTAATTGAGACGGTCAGGGAGCTTAAGAAGAAGTTCAAGAAGATCGAAATTGTGGCCGGTAATGTCGCTACCCCTGAGGCAACAAAGGACCTTATCGCCGCTGGAGTCAGCGCGGTCAAGGTCGGGGTTGGCCCCGGTTCCATATGTACTACAAGGATTATTGCCGGAGCCGGTGTCCCGCAGATGACGGCTATAAAGGAGTGTTCAAAGGTGGCTGATGCCGCAGGCATACCGATAATTGCGGACGGGGGGATCAAGTTCTCTGGAGATATAACAAAGGCGATCGCGGCGGGCGCGAGTTCTGTCATGATAGGCGGACTCTTCGCAGGTACTGACGAGAGCCCCGGTGAACTGATGCTGTTTCAGGGAAGAAGCTACAAGGTTTACAGGGGGATGGGCTCTCTTGGAGCGATGGAGGCAGGTTCAAAAGACAGATATTTCCAGTCCGGGGTAGAGGCCGCAAAGCTCGTTCCTGAGGGGGTAGAGGGCAGGGTCCCTTATAAGGGGCTTCTTTCAACGAGCATACACCAGCTTGTCGGGGGGCTTAAATCCGGCATGGGTTATTGCGGATGTAAAAACATAAACGAGCTTCGTAAGAAGGCCCGATTTATCAGGATAACACCGGCCGGACTCAGGGAGAGTCATGTCCATGATGTTGTCGTAACAAAAGAGGCCCCGAATTACAGCTCGGAATAGTTTTCCTCTTTTGTGCGTTAGCCTATGATTTTATTTATAAATATGAAGCTTGCAATAAATAACCAAAGAAAACAGGGTTCAAGGGGTCGAGGATTCAAGGGTTCAAGCTAAATGATTAAGGCGCTAAAAAACTAGAACTCTCGCATCATAGATTCCTGCACTTCCATTTCAAATTATTTTAACGAAAGAGCCAATAGTTTATGCATGAAGAAAATATATTAGTCCTCGACTTCGGTTCTCAGTATACACAACTGATAGCAAGACGCATAAGGGAGAATAATGTCTATTCGGAGATACTCCCCTATAACGCCCCGCTTGATAAGATCAGATCTTTCTCCCCTAAGGGCATTATCCTTTCCGGAGGACCCTCCAGCATCTACGATAAGAAAGCACCTGTCCCTGATAAAGGGATCTTTGATTTGGGAGTTCCCGTACTCGGGATCTGCTATGGCATGCAGTTGATGGCACATATTTTTGGCGGAAGGGTTACAAGGAGCAGGAAGCGCGAGTACGGCAGGGCGACTCTGATGATTGACGACAGAAAGGATATCTTCAGTAGAATCCCTAATAAGGGAGTAGTATGGATGAGCCACGGGGACAGGATAGTTCGTTTCCCCGCCGGTTTCAAGCCGGTTGCTCATACTGAAAACTCACCTGTTGCCGCAATGGCGGATAAAAAGAGAAAGCTCTTTGCCTTCCAGTTCCATCCTGAGGTAATACATACGGAACACGGTTCGAAAATATTAAAGAATTACATATTCAATGTATGTAAATGCAGACCGTTATGGACGATGGGTTCTTTTATTGATATTACGACAGGGAATATCAGGGAGAGGGTTGGCAAGGATAGCGTAGTGTGCGCTATTAGCGGTGGTGTTGATTCCGCGGTCACAGCGGTATTGATGCACAGGGCGGTCAAGAAACGGCTCACCTGTATTTTTGTTGATAACGGTGTGCTCAGAACAGGCGAGGCGGTAAAGGTTGAGAAGACGCTGAGAAAACATTTTCACATGAACATAATCTGTGTTGACTCATCAAGGAGGTTTCTTGGCAAGCTGAAAGGAGTTATTGATCCAGAGAGAAAGAGGAAGATTATAGGGAACGAATTCATAAGGGTCTTTGAAGCGCAGGCAAAGAAGATAAAGGGAGTAAAATTTCTTGCACAGGGGACACTATACCCCGATGTAATTGAGAGCACTTCCTTCAAGGGGCCGTCCGCCATAATCAAGAGCCACCATAATGTAGGGGGGCTTCTGGATGATATGAAACTTAAACTTGTGGAGCCGCTCAGAGAGCTCTTCAAGGATGAAGTGAGGGTGCTCGGAAGGGAGCTGGGAATGCCTGAGGATGTTCTGGGGCGTCACCCCTTCCCCGGGCCGGGCCTTGCTATCAGGATTATCGGTGAGGTAAGCCGGAAACGATGTGATATACTGCGTAAGGCTGATGCGATAGTGCTTGAAGAGATCAAGAAGGCGGGGATTTATAACGATCTATGGCAGGCGTTCGCGGTGCTTCTTCCGACAAAAACGGTAGGGGTTATGGGAGATGAAAGGACATATGAGAATGTTATCGCCATACGCGCGGTGACCAGTGTAGACGGTATGACCGCTGACTGGGCCAGGCTTCCCTATGACATACTCGGACTTATATCTAACAGGATCATTAACGAGGTGAAGGGCGTCAACCGGGTTGTATTTGATATTAGCTCAAAGCCCCCGGGTACTATTGAGTGGGAGTAACGACAGTTGTTAGTTGTCCGTTATCAGTTTTTAAACAAAAAGTCAGATAAGCAGAACGCAGGCAGACCCCACCGTAATTTTTCTCACATGTCCACGGAATTTTCAGGTCGGCACGACTCGATTCCGAGAAAGTCGAAAAACACAAAAAGACATTCCCGTTTCATCGGGTTTCCTGATAAAATTACTTAATTCTTAAAAAGCGAGTTCTTATCATTTAATCGAGGTCAATAGCCCCCTTTGTCTTTTCCCTTCTTCTGCCCTCTTTTGCGTCATACTCATCCATACAGCTATTATCCTGACCCTTTACCATTGAACATTCAAGGTATTCCGCGATCTCCATAATACAGGCCCTTATCGCCTTTCCGGTAGGGGTTTTTTTGTGTTGTGCCAGGTTTCCGCCGAAGCCGCCCCTGTGTATTCCGAGATTGAGACCGCCTGATTTGGAAGTTGCTTCGACAGTCCTCGCATCAGCGATCTCACCGGTTTCAACATCAATGACCTTGAGATCAACAGCCATATAGGCCCTGTCTTTCTTACCGCCAATCGAGAAGCCCTTAAAAGAGATACCGCCTCCGCCCCCTGAGGTATGGGTTTCAAAAGCTGAGACGGTGGCAGCAACCAGGTATTTAGCGCCCGTAATGTTACCGATATTTGAACGTGTCTTCTTGCTGACCCTTCCTGAGGCACCCAGGTCCTGTTCTTTCATCACGGCGTCGAGTTCTTTTCTTTCAAGCACTCTGAACGAATTCATTGCGGCAAGTTCAGCGATCAGCATATCCTGGAGATCCGTTCCAACAGACCCTCTCCACCACCCCGCGCTCGTCTGGTTAGTGAAACGTAACACCCCGATCCTCGGCTTCTTTCCGTTGGCAAACGAGTTGGAACTCATAAATACAGTGATACAGAGGACTATTGCGATAAGAATTCTCTTCATATCTTCTCCTTTATAATGGGGGTTTATTGTCTTTTTATATAATGTAATAATAGTATATTTATCGGGAAGCTTGCAATGGGGAATCTTTAATGCTATAAAAAGAATATAGAGTGTGATAAATTGAGTGAAGATTATTTTCAGGAGGAGTTATGAAAAAAACTGTATCGTTATTGACAATTCTGGCGTTACTGGTTTTAACCGCGGGCTGTACACCGTATCATCAGAGAGGGGCCGGTGTGGGCGGAGCCTTCGGCGGGGCAGCGGGCGCGATCATTGACAGGGAGAATTCATGGCGTGGTTTTCTCATCGGCGCCACTCTCGGTGCTCTGGCGGGAGCGACGTTAGCCGATGTCTCTCTGCAGGCCTCACGTGAGGCTGTTGCCGCCGGTAAGCCTGTTGAATACAGAACGACTGACGGCAGGGCTGTCTACAGGGCCGATCCTGTAGAATATAATGTGCAGACCAAGTGTCACAAGGTACAGGAGAGGGTCTGGGAGGACGGCAGGCTGGTAAAGGATGAGATAAGAGAGGTCTGTGAAGGCCAGAAGTTTGAGGAAAAATACTGACACAGGGGTTCGTTTGTTTTGAATCTCATATAAATAATGTCAGTAATGTTGTCTGTTTCAAAGGGCTGTTAATAAACAGCCTTTTTTTGTCTGCTGTGGCAAACTCCGGATTACTTGTGATAATATTAATGTCAACTTAAAATCAAATTAGCTACAGACATCACATACTAAACACTAATAAGACCTGGTTTTATTTGTTTTTTATCGTTAATATTACATTGAATTTAATTTTTATGTCTGTGAAAATCTGTGGCAAAAACAGTGAATTATGCAAGAGAGAATTCAAAAGATCCTTTCAAAATGCGGAATAGCCTCAAGGAGAAAGGCAGAGGAGATGATGATCGAAGGCCGGGTAACCGTTAACGGTGCTATAGCAATTCCCGGGATGAAGGCCGACTTTTTAAAGGACCATATCAAGGTTGACGGAAAGCTGATCAGGAGGACTGAACCAAAGGTTTATTTAATTCTGAACAAGCCTGTAAAATGTGTAACGGCCGTTACAGACCCTGAAGGAAGAATCACGGTCAGGGATTACATGAAAGGGGTCAAGGCAAAGGTCTTCCCTGTAGGAAGGCTCGATTATCATTCCGAGGGCCTTCTAATTATGACTAATGACGGTGAACTGGCCAACGCGCTCCTGCGTCCGAAAAGTAAGGTGCCGAAGACATACCTTGTAAAAGTTAACGGGCTCCCCGATGATAAGGATATGGAAAAATTACAGAAAGGGATTAAGCTTGAAGACGGCATTACCGCGCCCGCAAAGGTCAGAAGGATAAGACAGACGGATCTCAATTCATGGATTGAGATTACAATATATGAAGGGAAAAAGAGGCAGATAAGAAGGATGCTTGAGAGGATTAAACATCCTGTCATGAGGCTTAGGAGGATAAAGATTGACGGCCTGGTTCTCGGCAGACTCCCTTTAGGGAGTTTTCGTTATCTTACCCCTGATGAGGTTAAAAAACTGAAAAAATCAGTTGCTTAGCCGCGGATTCACGCAGATATAAATGATTCTTGTAATAAATTTTCAAATAATGACGGATTGTTTGAGTTGTCATTCCCGCAACGACGGGAATCCTACCCTTATTTGATTCCGGACCCCGAAAAGAGACTCGGGACAAGCAAGCCCTGAACCGTATGGTACAGGGCAAGCCGGTTTATCCCGACGGAGTCGGGGAATGACACTTTACACTTGACATGACAGTAGCTTTTTAAAGAGTATGGAATTTATATGAGGATATTTAGAAAATATTTAGGAAATAAAAAAATCTGTGAAAATCCGTGGCTGAAAAAGAAGGATTATAGAATATGAAAAGACATTCATGCGGTGAAACAACGGGTAAAAATATAGGAGATGAGGTTCTCCTTTTCGGATGGGCCAACAAGTGGCGTGATCACGGCGGGGTTGTTTTTATAGACCTCAGGGACAGGAGCGGGATCGTTCAGCTGGTATTTAACCCTGAGACTGACCCCGGCCTGCACGAGCGGGCGCACAGGATAAGAAACGAGTTTGTTCTACGGGTAAAGGGTGAGGTCAGGAGCAGGCCCGAGGGTACTGTGAACCCTTCCATCCCGACCGGGGAGATAGAGGTGGCTGTAAAGGAGTTCGAGGTTCTGAATGAGTGCAAGCCTCTTCCTTTCATGGTTGAAGACGAGACTGACGCGTCAGAGTCTCTCAGGTTCAGGTACCGGTATCTGGATCTCAGGAGACCTGTAATACAGAAGAACATGATTCTCAGGCATAAGGTTTCAAAGTTAATTAGAGATTATATGGACCTTGAGGGTTTTCTGGAGATCGAGACGCCTGTCCTGACAAAGAGCACGCCTGAGGGGGCAAGGGATTATCTCGTTGCGAGCAGGCTCAATCCCGGGCACTTCTACGCACTTCCGCAGTCACCCCAGATATTCAAGCAGATTCTCATGGTCTCAGGACTGGAGAGGTATTATCAGATTGTAAAATGCTTCAGGGACGAAGACCTCAGGGCAGACAGACAGCCTGAATTTACCCAACTTGACCTTGAGATGTCATTTGTTAACGCTGATGAAGTGACTTCTCTTATCGAGAACCTTCTGAAGAAGATCATGAAAGATATTCTGGGCGTGGAGTCGGATGGACCGTTTCAGAGATTAACGTACAAAGAATCACTGGATAGATACGGTTCAGACAAGCCTGATCTGAGGTTTTCACTTGAACTCAGGGATGTCAGCGATATTGTAAAGGATGCATCCTTCAAGGTGTTTCTCAATACTATTGCAAGTGGCGGGATGGTAAAGGGCATAAACGCAAAGGGCCTGTCAGGTTACTCCAGAAAGGAGATGGATGATCTTACAAAAGAGGTGCAGGGGTTTGGAGCAAAGGGCCTTGCCTGGATAAAGGGGAAGAACGGTTTTGAGTCCCCCATAGCCAAGTTCTTTCCTGAGCAGATATTGAAGTCCATAGCTGAAAGACTGGAGGCGGAAGAGGGTGACCTGCTTCTTTTTGTCGCTGACTCTGAAGAGGTAACCAACTACGCTCTATCAAGGCTGAGAAGTGAACTGGCTATAAGACTTGACCTTATCAGGGGGGACATTTACAGGTTCGTATGGATAACGGATTACCCTCTCTTTGAGTGGAACCAGGAAGAGAAGAGATACGAGACAATGCATCATCCGTTTACCAGTCCTTCGAAGGAAGATATGGAGCTGTTTCTTAAGGGAGGAGGAGAAGAAATCCCTGGGATCAGGGCCCAGGCTTATGATATTGTGCTGAACGGCTATGAGATAGGAGGAGGCAGTATACGTATACATAATAAGGAGATACAGGACAGGATGTTCGAGCTTCTCAATATCTCGTCTGAGGATGCAGAAGCGAAGTTCGGCTTCCTCCTTGAGGCACTGCAGTTTGGAGCGCCTCCTCACGGGGGTATCGCTCTGGGACTTGACAGGCTTATCATGATCCTTGCTGGTGCATCTTCAATTAGGGATGTTATAGCATTTCCAAAGACCAATAAGGCCGTATGCCCCCTCAGTAACGCTCCCTCAACCGTTGATAGGAAGCAGCTCAAAGAACTGAGTATCAAGCTGGATATTGCTGAAGATCTATAGCCCGGACCATTGCCTGGGTTCTCAGGCAACTGTAAAATTAAATGATTATTCCCGTATCCCGCCAGTAATCATCAATTCTCATAATATCCTTATATTGATAAAAATATGATAGGCTATAATTGAGAATTATTTGAGCCTGAAAAGGGTTTGGTATTAAATTTATCTTATAGGAATTTCCATTTTTTTGACAGGTCGGGATCGACTCGCACCGAGATGTACAGGATAATCAGGATAATAAAAAATCTTGTAAATCCTGTCTAAAGAGTTCCGCCGAAGGCGGTTAATTTAATGCAAGAACAGTATGTATGCACCATATGCGGCTTCAACATGGTAGGTTACCATCCCGAATATTGCCCTTTTTGCGGGGCGCCAAAGAAAGCTTTCCTGACTTCAGAGGAATGTTCAGGAAAGTTCCGGGTTGAGGGAACAGCGGTTAACGAAAAGATCCTTCGTCTAAATTCTGTTCCAAAACTGGGGCTGGAGCATTCTGCCTACAGTGTTGAGACAGGTAATAAGTCTTTCTGGATCGATTCCCCGTCCTGTTTTGACAGAAATCTTTTGCCTGTGGATGTCATACTGTTTACCCATCATCACTTTCTTGGGGCGTCGAACCAGTACCGGCAGTTCTTTTCTTCCCGGGCACTTATCCATAAGCTCGATTCTGAACATCGGTTATCGATAGCGTTTACGTTTGACGGTCTTTTTGAAGAGGGATTTGTTGATGACGGAATAGAGGCGTTTCATGTTGACGGTCATACGCCGGGTTTTTCTTTATATATATTTGAGGATATTCTCTTTATTTGCGACTATGTCCACATATACAGAGACGAGATGATATTTAACCCATTTGGACCGAAACGTGAGACTGTAGAAGGGGGCTTCAAAATCAGAAAAATCCTGGAGGACAGGGATATAAGGACGGTCTGCGGTTTCAACTATGTCAAGAGTTACTCATACTGGATAGAGAAGTTTGAAGCGCTGACAGTGGGCAGCGGGGGATAAGACGTTACTGCTTGTTTTTTTCTAAATAGCTGATGAATTTTCTGGCCTCCTGTCCTACTCCTGATTCAGGATCTATCTCCATGGTCTTCTCAAGTACGCCCCTTGCCTCTTCCGTCTGTCCTGTAGAAATGAGAACAAAACCGAGACTCAACCATACTCTCTGGAATGACGGGTCTATCTCCGTACCTTTATTCAATTTTACTATAGCCTCATCAGATCTCCCTGAAAAATGGAGTGCAAGCCCGAGATCGTTATATGTATCAACATCTTCAGGGTTGAGTTCCAGGACTTTTTCATAGACCTTAATAGCCATAGAATATCTCTTGGTCTCAAAATACTCGTCTCCGATACTCGAAAGGGCAACAGGGTTATCAGAAAATTCTTTTATCCTTGCAGTGACCCTTCTTTCTTCAGACACAGGATCTAACAGGGGTCCAGTTGTGGAGGGAGCATTGGTCCCTCTATCAGTAGATGTTTCTCTGTCTTTACTGGAAGTGCGGGTAAGGCTTATTATGAGGAATCCACCCACAATAATCATGACGGTGATTATTATCCACTTTTTGTAGTTTCCTGAAGCCATATAAAAAGATACATTGTTTCTGTGACAATGTCAAAGAGTTGAGGATATCGTTTAGTTACAAAAAAGGATTCAAGGTTTACCCGCCTCAGGCGGCGCCAAAGGCGACCAGGGATTCCACGATTCTAGCCTGCCTTCCGGCAGGCAGGGGTTCAAGTGATATAAGACAAAGAAACAAAAATTAAAGATCAAACCTGCCTCAACCTTAGGTAGACAGGTGTCAGCCCGCTTCGCCGAGGCCCGTTGCTTCGCTCCGAGGCGAGCGAGCAGGCTCGACCCCTTAACATCCATTTTTACGAATGAACCAAATATATATGTTGAGATTTTGACATATTCTGGTGACAAATTATTGCAGTTTTGACACAGTCGAAGTTCTCCTGTGAATAATATTTCATTGATAATTAAGAGCTTGGAGAGATGGCACAGAAATTGTATGTTTAATATAAAGATGAAAACACTGACCAGAAAAGAGATTGTAAAAGGACTGAAGGAGATCGGGATTAATAACCCTTCTGAACTCGGCAACTGTCTTAAGGAGTATCAGGATTACCTGAACCCTCAGAATGACGAGTCCGGTTTTGCTGATAATGAGACCGGGATGGATGAATAAAGCAGAATAATCCCCTGCCTGTCTTTCTCACATCGTGAATAATTTACTTGCTCTTCCCTATTTTTACGGCGTTAATAGGGGGATCTCCGTCTGAGGAGATGCGCGTAAGGGTGTTGATCTTTGCGTGAGGGAAATGGATGGGTAAAAATACGCTTCCTTCAGGCACCTCTTCGGAGATCCTTGCCTTTACAAGCACTGAGCCCCTTCTGGAAGAAACCTGAACAAAACTTTCGTCTTTGACGTTATACCTCTCCGCGTCCGCGGCGTTTATCTGTAAAAAGGCGTCTCCAAGCACATGGCTGAGACTCCGGGACATTACTGACAGCGCTCCGGAATGCTGCATGAGGTTCCCGGTTATCAGTACAACGGGATATTCTTTGTCAGTCTCTTTATCGGGTGAAAATCTTACGGTATTGAAATTTAATTTAACAGGTTTTTCTTTGACCTCTAAACTGCTTATCTCGTCCTGCAACGATATTATATTCCTGGCTCCTATCTCAAAACCCATCACCCTTGCAAGGTTTCTTATAATCTGCCAGTCGGGGACCGGTTCTCCAGATGCCCGACTGATACTGTGTACGATCTGTTTAATCCCCTCAGCGTTAATAAATGTCCCGTCTTTCTCTGCCCAGCTTGAAGCTGGAAGCACAACATTTGCGAGTTCCGCTGTTTCTGTAAGCATTATATCCTGAACAATCAGCAAGTCAAGCCCCTTGAGTATCTTTTCAACTCTTGACGCGTCCGGGAACGTAAGGACGGGGTTTTCTCCCATTATGTAGAGTGCCCTTATATCGCCGGGGGTATAAAGCATTGAAGTTATTTCTTTGCCTTTTTCACCTGTTAAACCAGACAGCCACATACCAAAAGTGTTGCAATATCCTCCCGGCATCTGAAGACTGGAGGGCTCTTCTCCTGTCAGTATTATGAGATTGGCCGCGGCAAGAGCGGTGTTTAACCCCTTTGTGTCTTCTGAAGCCCCGATAGTAAGGGAAATGAGCCGTGTTTTTGCTTTTAAGAAGGTCCTTGAGGCGCTGACTATTTCTTCTTCTGTAATGCCCGTTATTTCAGAGACGGTTTTAGCGGTGTAGTCGTTCAGGCTTTCTAAAAGGGAAGAGAAACCCGGAACGGTTGAGGCCCTCTCTTTATCATATAAACCCTCATCAATGGCGATCTTCATAATCCCGTTAAGAAGAGCGGTACCGGTTGCCGGCTTGATCCTCAGCCACCGGCTGCTGTTGCGGGTGAGTTTGGTTTCACGTGTATCTGCAGTAATAAGGGTTGAGCCCTTAAGTTTTGCCTTGAGGAAATTTAGTCCCCATACCGGGTGGGTAGAAGTAATATCAGACTCTATAACAAGGATGGCTTCTTTGCCGACAGGTGAATTGAAATTTGTCGGAAGAGATTTAAGTCCGAAAGCCATCTCAACGGCGAGCTGTATTTTTTCGAAACCTAACCGTTCCGAGGAATCTATATTATTACTGCCGATCACATCTGTCATGAATTTCTTAAGCATATAGTTGTCTTCAACCGTGCACCTCGATGAGCCGATCGCGCCTATTGACTCGGCGCCGTGAGCGTTTTTAACTGCCTGTAACTTCGAAGATACAAAATGCAGGGCCTCTTCCCATGAGACGCTCCTGAAGGTGCCATCTTCCTTTATAAGCGGGGTCTTTAAACGTTTTTTTGAATAAATATAGTCGAAACCAAACCTGCCCTTTACGCAGAGGCTGCCCTGGTTTATCCCCTTGCCTTCAACACCACGCGCCCTGATAATCCTTCCGTCTCTGACATCAAATGCAGCGGTGCACCCGACACTGCAGTAAGGACATATGTTGTCATGCTCTTCAAGAAACCATACCCTGGAGCTGAATTTATATGGTTTACTGCCGAGGGCTCCGACAGGACACGCGTCTATACACTGGCCGCAGAATTCGCAGTCAAGAGTCTCCTCAAACGCGGGGCTGATCTTCGAGCTAAAACCCCTTCCCAGTATATTTATCGCGCCAACCCCCTGAAGTTCATTGCAGACCCTTACACATTTGCCGCACAGAATACATCTGTTTGTGTTTCTCTCAACAATAGGGCTTCCTGTATCGACAAGCTCATGCTTCCGTTCTCCCTTGAACCGGTTCTTTGCGGAGCCGTATTTAAACGCAAGGTCCTGGAGTTCGCATTCACCCGCCTTATCGCAGATTGGACAGTCGAGAGGGTGATGTATGAGGAGAAGTTCAAGTACTGTCTGTCTTGCCTTATTGAGTTTAGGCGTTTCTGTACTGATGACCATCCCTTCTGTTGCAGGGGTTGAACATGAGGCCAGGAGTTTCCCCTGTCCTTCAGCTTCAACAACGCAGAGGCGGCACGCTCCATAAGGCCTGAGACGCCTGTCGTAGCATAGATGAGGAATGTTGATTCCGTTCTGAAGTGCGGCTTCGAGTATGGTAGTGCCTTCCTCTACGGATATCTTTTTTTCGTTTATCGTTAAATTAATCATGACATTACATAACCCATAACCCATAACCCATAACCATAATTTATTCCTGACTCTTCCCTGCCGGCATATTCCCGGGCCCTATCATGACAGCGCCGAACTTAGCGGGACACGCGACAAAACATGAACGGCACTTGATGCAGAGTTCATGGTTTATAGTATGCGGTTTTCTTTTTTCCCCTGTGATAGCATCTTTTGGGCAAGCCTTAAGACACAGACCACAGCCCTTACACAGGGTTTCATCTATATAAAAAGTTGAGAGTTCTCTGCATACACCCGCCTTGCACCATTTATCTTTAATATGTGATTCATATTCGTCTCTGAAATATTTGATTGTAGTGAGAACGGGGTTAGGCGCGGTCTGCCCAAGACCGCATAGGGAGGTGTTAATGATATCAGCTGAAAGGTCCTGGAGCAGTTCGATATCACTCTCTTTCCCGCGTCCCTCACTAATATCGGTCAGGAGATCAAGCATGACTCTTGTTCCGAGCCTGCAGGGCGGGCATTTGCCGCATGATTCCTCAGCGGTAAATTCCAGAAAAAATTTCGCCATTCCAACCATGCAGTTTGAATCGTCCATAACAACCATACCGCCCGAACCGACAATCGCTCCTGTAGCGTTGATCGATTCATAATCAACAGGGGTGTCCAGCAGGCTCTCAGGGATACAGCCTCCGGATGGCCCGCCGAGCTGTACCGCCTTGAACTTCCTGCCTTTTGTTATACCACCACCTATATCGTATATGACCGTTCTGAGAGGAATGCCCATTGGAACTTCTATGAGCCCTATGTTGTTTATGGCCCCTGTAAGCGCGAACACCTTTGTGCCGGTGCTTTTTTTCAGTGCCAAGACTCCTGAACCACTCGGCCCCGTTAAAAATAATAGGTGGTATGTTGGCGAATGTCTCGACGTTGTTCAGCACAGTAGGTTTATCCCAGAGACCCTTAACAGCGGGGAAAGGCGGTCTGGGTCTGGGCATGCCGCGTTTCCCCTCAAGCGAGCGCATAAGTGCGGTCTCTTCGCCGCAGACGAATGCCCCTGCTCCCTGATAAATTTCTATATCCAGATTAAATCCGCTGTCAAGTATATTATCTCCAAGAAGCCCTAAATCATTAGCCTGGTCGATCGCCAGTTGAAGCCTGCTTACGGCAAGAGGGTATTCTGCCCTCACATATATATAGCCCTTGGATGCCCCGATCGCTTTTGCCGCTATGATCATCCCCTCTAAAACAACATTCGGGTCAGCTTCCATAATACTCCTGTCCATAAATGCCCCCGGATCGCCT
>JBCKZY010000040.1:0-14733 GCA_038918635.1 Thermodesulfovibrionia bacterium
GGTGAAGTCAACAAAATCGAGTTCCACTTTAAACTCACTCTTTCACCTTACAATCATTATCCCCTGAGGAAAAACCAGGTTTTTTCCTCAACCTCCATGCCCACTCATCCCCATGGAACCAATACAACTACACAAAACAAGACCGTGACTATCTATGCCAGAGTTTTCACTTTTGTCACAGATTTTAGCGAAATGGACAGAAAATACGGAAAATCACGGGAAAGGATAGAAACCCGTAACGTTTGAATAGCGGGTAGTTTTAATGCTGTTAAGCCTTTTCTGCAAAATCAAAAACAGGAACTTTAACGGTCTTTGCAGGTTTAATTTTGTGTTTTGAAAATTTAAGAATATCCTCAGTAACCTCAGGGGAGTAAGTTCTTTCGCCGCACTTTGCGCAAACTTCAGCAGGAACGTGTTCTACAAAAAAATATTTATTATCGTCATCATATACAAATGTTACCTGTTCTTCTTTTACCTTTCCGCAGCAAAATACACATGTATCCATAAAATCACCTCCTTATTTTGCAATCAATCCATTCGGAAGGATCAGGTTCATATGCTGTAATAACAACAACTTTCGGTGGTAACTAAACCTGAACATGCAGATCCTTTCCTTTTTTTGTCTTTCCGTAAACCAAACAACTTGGAGAATATTTATCATCAGGATATTCTTCAATAAGTTCACCATTTATTATAGCCTCTTCTACTTCAAAACGCTCTATCAATCTTTTTATCATTCTTTTGATGGCATGTTCAGAGAAGCGGTATTTGCCTTTTAATATCTTATCTTTAATTGAAGCTATAAGCATTTATATCTCCCCGTCCTGCCCTGTTCCGGTGCAGGGGATTTCAGCATTAGGGCTGACTTTCTCATTTGCTATCATGCAACGTGCATCATCCTATAAAAAGCATTGGCCACAGATAAACGCGGCTAACCACCTATAGAACAAAAACTTATGCTCGGTTTATATATCACTGAAATAGTGAAATAAGAATTTCCCGTATCTCATTGAAAAATCTGTGTCGATCTGCGTAAATCAGCGGCTAACTGACGTATTTAGGCCTGTATCATTCCTTATGAAACGATCCTGCCGTCTTTCATTCTAATCACTTTTCCGCAAAAAGATGCCAGGTTCTCATTATGCGTAACAATAAGAAGAGTCTTGCCCTTATTATTCAGCTCTTTCAGCAACCCGAAGAGTTCTTCACCTGTTCCGGTATCAAGATTACCTGTCGGTTCATCAGCCAGTACTATCTCCGGGTCGAGTATTAATGCCCTTGCGGCGGCAACTCTCTGCTGTTCGCCTCCGGAGAGTTCCCCGGGTTTATGAAGCATCCTGTCTGAAAGCCCGATATCTTTCAGTATCTCCTCAGCCCTTTTGACCGCTTCCTTACGGCTCTCTCCGGCGATAAGCGCAGGCATTATCGTGTTCTCAATGGCGTTAAACTCCGGCAGAAGGTGATGGAACTGAAATATAAAACCGATTCTCCTGTTTCTGAAATCGGAAAGCTGTTCATTATTGAAAGCAAAAATATTCCTGCCTTCATAAAGGACATCACCAGATGTAGGCCTGTCAAGCGTGCCGAGTATATGAAGAAGCGTACTCTTGCCGGCACCTGATGGACCCATAACAGCGGTCATCTCTCCCCTGAATAAATCAAGAGATATATCCTTTAATACATGGAGGTCTCCACCGGGGCGGTAGAAGGATTTATTCAGATTCTTTGTCTTTATTAACGGGTCCATTATTCTGTTTATCTATAATGACGGGGCCATTTTGCTGTTCAGTAGAAGAGTCCTTCTTCCCTGTAACATTCTCTACCTTATCGATAGTCTCTTTCAGGTGCTTTACGGTCTCCTTGACTTCTTCCTTTCTATCCAGCAAATCGTCAACAATGTCGGCAAACCCCTTCATCCCCTCACCAAAGACGATCGTCTTCTCACCTGCTATCCTGAACGGCTCCCCCCCCTTCCATATGGCAACCACAACTATAATCATAAAGATGAACGTTATTATAGATATCGTCTTGAATATTAATTTAAACATATCAGATTCACCTCAAATGATTAATACCAAAATTAAACGATTCAAATTATTTTTTCTCTTATTCTGTCATTCCGACAGAGCCTGTCCTCGCTTGTCGGGGATCGTCGGAATCCTTCTGCTCTTTGATTCCGGACAAGCGGGCATGTCCCGATTTATCGGGGAGTGACAAATCTTTTTGCTAGCATCTTATTACACATAAAACCCACACTATTCTCTGAACAGCCCCTATTTTTATGAGCTGTTCATTATCATTCATATCTCAAGGGTTCAACAGGATCAAGCCTGGAGGCCTGCCATGAAGGATATATAGTGGCCAGAAAACTGATAAGAATCGCCGCGGCAGGAACCACTATAAAATCAAACAAAGACATCCTCACAGGCAGGTAACTTAAGTAATAGACATCAGCAGGAAGGTGTATGAACCTGTATGTCTTAAGTAACCTGCAGGCAAGATACCCGCCTGCTACACCGACAACCGTACCTGTTATCCCGATTATAAGCCCATGTATCATAAAGATTGACATAATACCCCTGCCTGTAGCCCCCATTGCTCTCAAAATCGCTATCTCCCGGGCCTTCTCCATAACGATCATTATAAGATTACTTATTATATTAAACGATGCGACAATTACAATGAGAGTCAGTATTATAAACATGACTATCTTTTCCAGTTTAAGCGCTGAAAAGAGGTTCCTGTTCATCTGCATCCAGTCCCTTGCGTAATAGGGGACTCCAAGAGCAGTCTCTATATTCTCCGCTATATTCTCCGCCTTGTATATATCAAGCACCTTAACTTCAATCCCTGAAACTGCATCATTAAGGTTGAAAAACTTTTTGGCCTCTTCAATATTAATAAAAGCAAGGCTCGAGTCATATTCATACATGCCCGCGTCAAAAAGAGCAACTAGCCTGAACCTTTTCATCTTTGGTAAAATCCCAAGCGGTCCTATTTCACCTAATGGAGAGATAACATCTATCTCGTCACCGCGGGCAAGTCCCAGGCTCCTTGAAAGCTCCATACCTACAATTATTCCAGGCATACCATCTTCTGTTTTAAGCTCATCCACTGTGCCTTGCTTCAGTTTCTTTAATATTGCAGTTGTCCCGGGGCCTGTGACAGGGTCAATCCCCTTCATAACAACACCTTGTGCCCTGTCGCCATATCTTATCATGACCTGACCATAAACATAAGGTGAAGAGGCTGTAACGCCGGATATGGCATCGATCTTATTCCTCGCCGACTCCTGGCCTTCCATCCTGCCCTTATAACTCTGCACCACTATATGTGAGTTAACACCAAGAATTTTATCCTGAAGATCTTCATGAAAACCACCCATCACCGAGAGCACAATAACAAGAGCCATAACACCAAGCGAAACTCCACCGATTGATATCAGAGTATTAATTGAGATGCCACCCTGTCTCTTTCTTGACCGGGAATAACGGAGTGCTATGAATATTTGATACGGAAGGTTCATTTCGATTATTTAGCCACTGATTTGCACAGATAAAAAAAGAAATTAGATAAATTAATCCTTAACTGTTTTATTATCGGAGAAGAAATGTTTTATCCGTGTCAATCTGTGGCAAAAAACTATTTTTCAGGTCGTAGTTGAGGGAATAAAATAACATCCCTTATTGACGGAGAATTGGTTAAGATCATAAGGAGTCTGTCAATCCCTATTCCCTCTCCAGCAGCTGGAGGCATACCATATTCAAGGGCTCTTATATAGTCCTCATCCATATGATTTGCTTCTTCGTCACCCATCTTTCCTGCCTCAACCTGTTTCATAAACCTCTCTCTCTGGTCAGAGGGGTCATTAAGCTCTGAAAATGCGTTTGCTATCTCCCTGCCGCCTACAAACAACTCAAACCTCTCAACAAGATTAGGTGAATCCTTTTTACGCTTGGCCAGCGGGGAAAGCTCTACCGGATAATCCATAATAAAAACTGGCTGGAGAAGCTTCGGTTCAACCTTCTCCTTAAATATCTCGTCCAGTATCTTTCCGTGTGTAGCTTTCTTATCAATATCAATCTTATTTTTTAAGGCATAATCCCTGGCCTTATCAGCATCACTGAATACCTCAGGATTTACCCCTTCGTTCTTCATAGCCTCAAGCATGGTCAACCTGCGCCAGGGCGGGGTAAAGTCAATTACGGTGTCGGTGTCGTCTCCAAACTGTACAGACAATCCGCCGACAGTCTCCTTGCAAACAAATGTAATAAGCTCCTCAGTAAGGTCCATAAGATACAGGTAGTCAGCATATGCGATATAGAATTCAAGCATAGTGAACTCGGGGTTGTGTTTTGTGGAGATACCTTCGTTCCTGAAGTTTTTATTAATCTCGTATACCTTGTCATAGCCACCGACAAGCAGTCTCTTCAGGTAGAGTTCCGGGGCTATACGGAGATAGAGGTCAATATCCAGAGCATTATGATGAGTCATGAACGGTTTTGCCGCGGCACCTCCCGGGACCTTGTGCATCATAGGAGTCTCAACTTCTTCAAAACCGCGAGAATCAAAGAAACCCCTTATCGCCCTTATCAGCCTGCTCCGCCTCATAAAGGTTTCCCTGACATGAGGATTAACTATGAGATCAACATAACGCTGTCTGTAGCGTATCTCGGTATCCTTAAGCCCGTGCCATTTCTCAGGTAAAGGTCTCAGAGATTTACAGAGAAGCCTGAAATCACTTACCTCAATGGTTAATTCATTCGTCCGGGTCCTGAACAGGTGCCCGCTAAGACCAACTATATCACCAATATCGAGCTGCTTCAGAATACCATAATCCTCACCTATTATGTCTTTCTTAAAATAAACCTGTATCTTACCCGAGGCATCCTGAATATTCGCAAACGCGGCCTTTCCAAAATCCCTGAAAGAGACTATCCGGCCTGCTATCGAACAGACGAACCTGCCTGTTTCAAGTTCTTCCTTCTCAGTCTCTCCATATTTAGTTATAATATCAGCCGCTTTGTCCCTGACAGAATAAGCGCCGCCGTATGGATCCACACCGGCATCACGCAGACCCTTAAGTTTCTTAATCCTTTCCTGTATAAGCTCGTTAATTTCTTCCAATTTATACCTTAATGTGTGGATAATGGATAGTAGAAATATGTCCCTGGTGAGAGGATTGGCAACTGTTACTCAAGATAACTCGAAAGTATCTTTGTCTTCTCATCGATCATCCTATCAAAACTTTCCTGTTCAAGCCTTGACTTGAAGAGTTCATCTGCTATGCCAAAAGCGGCCATGATAGCGGCCTTACCATGATTCACATTCGGAGCAGCGGCGTATATCTCTTTCAGTCTCTTATCAACATATCCAGCCAGTTCTTTAATATAATCTTCTTCTTCCTCAGTCTTGATTGTATAACTCTGCCCAAGCACCTTGATCTCAACAGAACGCATTTAAACCGCCTTAGTATCCAAAATTTATGTACTTCTTTGTTTATCAGATACTTTTTGACAAACTTGTAAAAATACCTGAAAAGCAGTTTTTGTCATTCCCGCCCCGTATAGTGGTACGGGATAAATTCCAACGGGAATCCAGTCTTTTTAAAGTAGTTATAATTTCCTGGATACCCGCTTTCGCGGGTATGACGACTTTTACGAATGCATCACTTAACGATAATTTTTTCGCTATGTAACCGTTCGCTAGAGCTCTACCGCCTCAAGTTCCTTTATCAATTCCTCAACCTGGGTCCTGACAGTCTCACGCTCTGAATTGAGTTTATCTATATTCGCTTTCAGCTTATCAACATCCTTGAGTTCCTGTTTCAATTCTTGAATCTGCTGATCTTTTTCACTCAATGCTTCCTGATGTTTCTCTATGTTTTCACCAAGGTTCCGGTTCTCATCTGTTAAAACCTTTATCTTATTAATCACCTTTACAATCTTCTCTTCAAGCATCTCTATATTGTTCACAGAAAACTCCTCCTTAAGAAATTCAGTTCATACCGCTCCGCATGCAGTAACTTATCAAAAGCAAACTAAAATGTAAACCCCTTATTAAGGGGCATGAAGCTTAACTATCTATAATAAACTCATGGCATTCAGTTAGTCAAAGATGATCAGACGATAAACCTGAAAATTAATGACAGTAATAGAGAGAGATGATTAGAAAAAATGGAGGCGACGAGCGGATTCGAACCGCTGCATAAAGGTTTTGCAGACCTCCCCCTTAGCCACTTGGGTACGTCGCCGTGATAAATATAACTTCTAATAGCAATGACCTTCAAAAAATATGCATCAGTTTCAACACTTCTAATATACAAAATATTTTGATTTTATGGCAAGGCGGTATTCAGTCTCTCAATTATCCGGAATATGTTTAAAAGCATAAAAACCAGGGGATAAAGAAGTTATTATCCACTAATATTACGGTAAAGATATCATTGATTTCATGCTGCTAATAAAGGCTCTTTCGGCCGCCCCCTGTTATTCGCGGCCTGTCCCCTTCTATAGGGGAATGACAGTATTAACAGGCCACTCCAATATTTTGTTAACTTTATACAATCAATCGTCTATAATATGCATTACATTAATTTGAAATAGTGAAGCTCCCCGCCTACAAGGCGGGGCATCAAAAAGAATAACTTTATTAATGATAATGCATTCTGTATCCCCCTCTTTGGCAAAGACCCGTTGCTCCGCCCCGAGGCGAGGGGGCCAGGGGAGATTTTTTAAGAAATTATTCGTAAAATCCCCCTCAATCCCCCTTTTACAAAGGGGGCGACTTAAAAGGAGAACTTTTCATCCCAGTTTACAAAACGGGGTATTCAAGTTCATTTCTTCATAAACAGGGGCCTTTCCCTCTGCTATAATATGAAGGCCCGTAAATAGTGTTGTTCAGACACCATTTAATAAAATGATATATCCGGACAAAAAAGAATTTATCAAAAAAACCAGGGAGGGCAACCTAATCCCGGTCTACAGGGAGATCCTTGCTGACCTTGAAACACCTTTATCCGCCTTCCTAAAGCTGAGAGGAAAGACAGGTTTCCTGCTTGAGAGTGTTGAGGGTGGAGAAAAATGGGCGAGGTATTCTTTTATAGGCAGTAACCCATCACTGACAATAGAAGGTAAAGGCAGGAAAATAACCATAATCAAGCGTGGAGTCCGGAAGAAAGTCAGCTTTGTCAAAGACCCTCTTGAAGTTGTCTCTGCTGAATTAAAGAAATTCAAACCGGTCATCATTCCCGGACTTCCAAGGTTCTTCGGAGGGTTCGTCGGTTACATAGGGTATGATACAGTCCGCTATTTTGAGAAACTCCCTGACAGCAACCACAAGGGGCTTAACCTTCCCGACCTCTTTCTGATGTTAACCGATACCATGCTGGTCTTTGATAACCTGAATCAGACCATAAAGGTAATCTCAAATGCATATACAGAAGGCATAAGCCCTGAAGAGGCTTATGAAAGAGCCATTGAAAAGATCGATCTGATAGTTAGTAAGCTGTCAAAGAGGGTCCCCCTGCCAAAGAAGAGGGCAAGATCAGGGAATAAACTGAAAAAATCATTCACCTCAAACTTTGAGAAAGAGGCGTTTAAAAAGGCCGTTATAAAGACAAAAGAATATGTAAAAGCTGGCGATGTGATACAGACCGTTATTTCACAAAATTTCGAAAGAGAAGTCGATATAAACCCCTTAAACGCATACAGAGCTTTAAGGGTTATTAATCCCTCTCCTTACATGTTCTATCTGCAGACCGGCAAATGCACCCTTGTCGGTTCTTCACCTGAGGTGCTTGTCAGACTTGAAGAAGACCGTGTTGAACTGAGACCCATAGCAGGCACAAGAAGAAGGGGTGAAAACGAAGATGAAGACGATAAACTCGAAAAAGAGCTCCGGGCTGATCCGAAGGAATTGGCAGAACACATAATGCTGGTTGATCTTGGCAGAAACGATGTCGGCAGGGTCTCTGAGACCGGTTCCGTAAAGGTCACAGAACTGATGAATGTTGAAAGGTATTCGCACGTCATGCATATAGTATCAAACGTTACCGGCAGGCTGGCGGACGGTCATAACGCCTTTGACGTTCTCAGGGCTTCATTTCCCGCGGGAACGGTGACTGGAGCTCCAAAGATAAGGGCGATGGAGATTATAGAGGAGCTTGAGCCGGTCAGAAGAGGACCGTATGCAGGCTGTGTCGGATATTTTGACTTCTCAGGTAATATGGATATGTGTATTACCATAAGGACCATCATATTTAAAGGGGACAAGGCCTATATACAGGCCGGGGCAGGTATTGTTGCTGATTCAGACCCTGAAAGTGAATATATGGAGACCGTGAACAAGGCCAGGGGGATGTTTAAGGCGATCGAGATGGCGGAAAAGGATTTGAGTTAAAATAATTAACCACGAATGGACACGAATAAAGTAAAGAAGATATGCAAACCTGTCTCAAAATATATATTATGATAAAAACAACCTTTGTCATTCTCCGACTTGCCTGTCCCGATTATCGGGGATCGGGGAATCCAGATTTTTCGTGGCGTTCTGGATACCCGCTTACAGCCTGCGGGTATGACAGGAAGTGCGTTATTAATTTGCAATAGGTTCTAGCCTCCTTTTTTGAGTAATTTGTGATCATTCGTGTACATTAGTGGTTAATAGAGGTGTGTAATGCTTTTAATGATCGACAACTATGATTCATTCACCTATAACCTCGTACAGTATCTTGGGGAACTGGGTGAAGATATAAAGGTATTCAGAAATGACAGGATAACGATCCCCGAGATAGAAGAGTTGAAACCTGAAAAGATCGTCATCTCTCCCGGGCCCTGCACGCCGAAGGAAGCCGGAATATCCGTGGATGTAATAAAGCATTTTTCCGGCAAGGTCCAGATCCTTGGAGTATGTCTCGGCCATCAGTCAGTTGGAGCGGCATATGGAGCGGAGATAGTTAACGCGCCAAGACTTATGCACGGCAAAACATCCAGTATCATTCATGACGGGAAGACCATCTTCCAGGGTCTTCCAAGCCCATTTGAAGCAACAAGGTATCATTCCCTTATTATAAAACCGGATACACTGCCTGATTGCTTCGAGATAACGGCCTGGACTGACAGAGACGAGATTATGGGTATAAGACATAAAGATTATATTCTGGAGGGTGTGCAGTTTCATCCTGAATCCATACTGACAGTCATTGGAAAAGATCTGTTGAAGAATTTCCTGAGCTTACATTAAAGCGGTCTAATCCCTGTCACTGCCCGGAATATAAGAGTTCCCGGAACCGGGCCAAAACAGATTATGGGCATAGCAACTCGTTACTTCAATCTTCTGTCAAAACACAGCCATCCTGAAAATCCATAATGCCGGATAAAGATAATATACATTATACATCTGCCGACAATATAGTATTCAGGGCGCAAGGTCTGACCAAGGTATACGACATGGGTGAGGTGCAGGTGCACGCCCTTAGAGGCATTGACCTGGAACTTTACGCGGGCGAACTGGTTGTTTTGCTCGGACCTTCAGGCAGTGGAAAATCCACACTCCTGAATATACTCGGAGGACTTGATACTGCTACCAGCGGCCATGTGACCTACCACGATAAGAACCTCACATCTGCCGTCGACAGGGAACTCACTGAATACAGGAGGAACCATGTTGGTTTTGTCTTCCAGTTTTACAACCTCATACCCAGCCTTACCGCTTTAGAGAACGTAGCTGTTGTTACCGAAATCTCAAAAGATCCTATGCCCCCTGAGGAGGCCCTTCATAGAGTAGGTCTTGCCGACCGTCTTGACCACTGTCCTGATCACCCATAATTCAGATATAGCCGCTATGGCAGACCGTGTAATCTACCTTAGCAATGGTCTCATCAGCAAGATAGAAGCAGTCGAGAAGAAGAAACTGCCTCATGAACTGAAGTGGTAGTAAAAACGGTGTCAGGTGACCGGTGACCAGAAACTGGAAACTGGCATCCTGCAACTGGAAACCGGTAACTGAAAGATGAAGACACTTGACCTCAAACTCCTGCGAAATATCTGGGGAATGAAAGGACAGGTACTTGCGATCTCAGGAGTTTACCTTGCAGCCGATTCCGCCTTTCAGAATGAAATATTCGCACGACTGAAGAATATGCCGCAGGTGCCATGAGACCTGCGAACAGTGAGAACCCTAATAAATAGAGAATAGCTTTAAACATTCCAGCGTAATGTCTCATTATGTTAGTGTTCTTCTTCATTTAATCTGTACTATCCATGTTTTAATAGTCATACTGGAACACGACTGAAACTAATTATTTGAAGGCAGTATATAAATCTCATTATTTCTACTCCCCGTTAACACGTATTTATCTAATTATATTTTCACTGATCGTGATTCAAATTAATGTGATATGAATCAGATTCTCACAGAAAGGGAGCAATTGGGAGCTACATACAGGCGGTTATTTAATTCCGGAATGTTGAGGCTCTTGCTATGACTGGATTCCCGATAAATACCTCGGGAATGACAAAAAACTTTTTTTCAGGGTTAATTATGAGTTTGTCAACTATACCCTTAAAGATATTCCAAACCTTTATTGAATATACAATTAATTACAGCCTTACTTCTTTGTCATGCTCTCCTTGATCAGGGCCTGAGCAATAACGTTTCTCTGAATCTGGTTTGTCCCCTCAAATATCTGCAGTATCTTTGCGTCACGCATCATCTTCTCAACCGGATACTCACTCATATATCCGGAACCGCCCATAATCTGTACCGCGTCAACCGTAACCTTCATCGCCACATCAGTTGCAAAGAGTTTTGACATTGCTGTCTCCTTGCTTATATTTCTGGCACCACTGTCAATTAATTTAGCCGCTGCATATACCAGCGCTCTTGCCGCCTCTATATGGGTTGCCATATCCGCAAACATATGCTGTATAGCCTGAAAACTGGATATGGCCTGGCCGAACTGCCTTCTCTCCCTCGCAAAGTTCAATGCCTCCTCAAGCGCGCCCTGTGCAACGCCTACACCCTGAGCGCCGACACCTGTCCTTGAATTATCAAGGGTCTTCATTGCGATAATAAAGCCGGTACCCTCTTTTCCTATGAGGTTCTCCTCAGGTATAATGCAGTCTTCCATTACCACCTCGCTGGTAGTAGATGCCCTTATCCCCATCTTCTTCTCTTTCTTTCCAAAACTGAGGCCTTTGGTCCCCTTTTCAAGAACAAAAACAGATGCCCCCCTAGCGCCCTTACTCTTATCAGTAATCGCAACAACGGTATATATTTCAGCCTCTCCGGCATTTGTGATCCACTGTTTTGTCCCGTTTAAAACATAACTGTTACCCTCGCGCCTCGCTGTCGTCTGAACTCCCCCCGCGTCGCTTCCAGCATTTGCCTCTGTAAGGGCAAATGCCACTAGCCTCTTACCTGAAGCTATATCAGGCAGGTATCTCTTCTTCTGCTCTTCAGAACCGAAAAGCAGAATAGGGTAAGTTCCAAGCATGTTCGCGGCATAAGAGGTCGAGACGCCTAGACATGCCTTGCTGAGTTCTTCAATGGCGATCACCAGTTCCATACTACCCTTACCGAACCCTCCAAACTCTTCAGGAATAGCAAGTCCAAAGAGATCAGACTGACCTATTACCTTCATTATTTCCCACGGAAACTCCTCTTTTTCATCCAGTTCAGCACGAACAGGTATCACCTTTTCCTCGGCTATCTTCCTGCTAAGGTCCTTTATCATCTCCTGTTCTTCAGTTAAAAAATAGTCCATTGTTCCTCCTGAACAGAAATCATATATTAATTCAAGGATTTTATTATATCAACCATTGCATTTATTAGCTTTAATAATGTTATCAGCACTGTAATGACTTCTTGTTTTTACCAAAATAATTTTACCGAAACAAATAGGTGCTATAACAATACATTTACCATCTCAGAAGCGCTGAAGCCCAGGTAAGCCCGCTGCCAAACGCCTCAAGAAGTATATAGTCGCCTTTACGGACCCTGCCGGTCCTGACCGCATCATCAAGGGCTATCGGGATAGAAGCGCTTGAGGTATTCCCATACTTGTCGAGGTTGATCACAACCTTATTCATAGGCAATTTAAGCCTGCTGGCAATCGCCTTGATTATTCTGAGGTTTGCCTGATGAGGAATTAACATCGACAGCTGTGAAGGCTTTATCTTGTTGGCCTTAAGGGTGTTTAAGGCCAGAGTTTCGAGAGTTCTTACAGCAACCCTGAACGTCTCGTTCCCCTTCATCTTTATATAATGCTTCTTTTTTCTGACAGACTCTTTTGACACAGGATTCCTGGAACCGCCACCGGGTAGACAGATTAGGTCCCAAAGATTACCGTCAGAGTGCAGGTGAGTTGAGAGAACACCTCTCTTTGTTGTTGTCGGCTTCATTACGACTGCACCTGCGCCGTCACCGAACAGTATGCATGTAGACCTGTCACTCCAGTCTAAGAACTTGGAGTTAACATCTACGCCAATAAGAAGAACTTTTTTTGAATTCCTGCTACGTATAAAGCTGTCGGCCACTGACAGGCCGTAAAGAAAACCGCTACACGCGGCATTCAGGTCAAAAGCGGAAGCATTCTTTGCGCCGAGCCTCCCCTGAATTAAAGAAGCGGTAGAAGGCATAGGCATGTCACCGCTCATAGTGGCGACAATTATAGTTTCCAGTTCTTTAGGCTTTAAACCTGCGTCACGCAAGGCCCTTTTTGAGGCTTCAAGCCCAAGGTCCGATGCAGCCTCTGCCGACTCAACGACTCTCCGTTCCTTTATACCTGTCCTCTCGATAATCCAATCATCAGAGGTATCCACCAGCTTCTTCAGATCAGAATTCTTAAGTATCTTTCTTGGAACATATGACCCTGTCCCCACTATCCTGCTCCTTATCTGCAACCTTCCCCCTCTGTTACATCTTCACGTTAAGTTCCTCGGACAGATGATCAAGGACAGACTTTTCATGGAACTCTCCGGCAAGTTCAATAGCGTTCTTGATAGCCATTGATGTAGAACGCCCGTGGCATATAAAGCACGGCTTGTTTATTCCAAGCAGCGGCGCCCCTCCATATTCAGAGTAATCGACCTTCTTCTTGAAACTTTTGAACGCGTTCTTGAGAAGAAGGTAGCCGATCTTTCCGGATGTCCTGCTGGCGATCTCTTCCTTCAACATCATTGTCGTTGCCTCGGCAAGTCCCTCGCTAACCTTAAGGGTTATATTACCGACAAAACCATCACATACAACAACATCAGCCTTTCCATGAAATATATCCTTGCCTTCAATGTTTCCTATGAAATTCTTATGCAGCCCCTTAAGAAGTCCGAATGTCTCTTTTGTAAGTTCATTGCCTTTGGCATCCTCCTCACCGATGCTGAGAAGTGCGAGCCTTGGCTCCTTGATATTAAGTATATACCTGGCATAAGCCTCTCCCATAATCGCGAACTGAAGCAGATGGGCCGGTCTGCAATCAACGTTTGCGCCCACGTCAATAAGTACAAAACGTCCACTCGTTGTCGGCATGACGGTAGCTATTGCCGGCCTCTCAACACCTTTCAGCTTACCCAGGACATAAAGGGCCGTAGCAAAAACAACACCTGAATTGCCCGCACTGACAGCCGCGTCAGCCCTGCCTTCTTTAACAAGGTCCAGCGCCACCCTTATGGAAGAATCCTTCTTACGCCTCAGCGCAGTGATAGGCGACTCGTCCATTTCAACCACCTCTGAGGCCTCTTTAATACTTATTTGGGAATGAGGGTATTTTCTCCTGGCAAGCTCGTTTTGGATCTCCTTTTTGTGGCCAACAAGGATAACGGAAAGGGCTTCTGACCTGTTTACGGCCTTAACAGCTCCCCCAACGGTTATGGATGGGGCATGGTCTCCCCCCATTGCATCCAGAGCTATTATCATGTAGCTTCTTTTTCTATAACCTCAATGATCTTTTTCCCATTGTATGTGCCACAGCTCATACACACCCTGTGGGGAAGTTTTGGTTCCTGACATTCGGGGCAGAGCATTGTATTTGGAGTAGCCAGTTTCCAGCTGGCACGCCTCTTGTCTCTTCTTGCCCTTGTATGTCTGTGTGTTGGATTTGCCATTGTTACTCCTTTCTCTATTTCAATGTTTTCTTCAGCTTTTTGAGCAGGACCCACCTGGGGTCTATAACGTCGTTCTTGCACCCGCACAAATTATTATTCAGATCTGCGCCGCATTTAGAACATATTCCACGGCAGTCCTCTTTACATATCGGCTTCATGGGCAGCGCTAACAGTAACTGCTCCCTGATAAGACCGTCAAGATCAATCTCATCATTACTGTAATAAGCAGAACCAGACGCCTTTACGTTTAATTCACAATCATCTTCCTCAAAAGTCTCAGACGCCGGCAGGTATACTTCGTTAAATATGACATTCAGATCAGATGTATACTCTATCAAACAACGGCTGCATTCAAGCAGCGTAGCCATCCTTACTCTTCCGTCACAAAATATCCTGTCACCGGACCTGCGTACTTTTACTTCCGCATGAGCAATCTCTTGATGCCCATCGCCCTTAATATATACAGGAAGGTCAAAATCATGGGATAGTCCTTCCTCGGGGATATCGGAAACAATAAACCGCATAACTATAACCTTTTGCAATAAAAAAGATTAATAATTATAAGTAGTGCCCCTGCAACTTGTCAATTATGCTTTGTTTATCCAAATAATGCATTCAGGAAACCACAGAG
>JBCKZY010000041.1:0-14071 GCA_038918635.1 Thermodesulfovibrionia bacterium
TCTATCAAAGTTTATTTATCACAAAAGAGAAGAATCTTTCCAGAATCTTTTTATTGAAAGGACGCCTGGCCCATCTTTCCGGATTTATCCTGATTGACTCTTTCAGGTCTTTCTGGAAGGTTTCTGTCATAACTCTTCCAAAGCCGTGGTCCAGAACCCCGACATTGCTTTCATCGTTTCTCCTGAATGACTGATGGTCAAGGTTTGTAGAGCCGATTATACTCCAGCAGCCGTCAAAGACAGCTGTTTTTGAGTGGAGAATATTTCCCTGATAATTATAAATCTGAACACCTGCATTCAGCAATCTTCTGTAATAGGCCCTGCTTGCATAATGGACTGACATAACATCGGTCTTTCCCGGAAGAAGCAGTTTTATGGTTACACCTCTTTTTGCGGCGCGTTTCAGCGCTCTCATTATCCTCCTGCCGGGAATGAAATAAGCAGTTGTGATTGATATGCTTTTATTTGCATTATTGATGCTGTGTATGTAGAGTCTTCTCATTCTTCTTCTGGCCCTGCCTGAACGTGCAAAGATGGGTATTACGGAAATTCCATGACTTAAACGACCGCTTTCTTCATTCCATGTTATTGGCTTTCCCTTCCAGGTCGCCCAGCTCTTTTTAAAGATCTTAAACAGGGTGGATACAATAGAGCCTTCCAGAAGAATAACGGTGTCTCTCCAGGCTTCCTCTTTTTCTCCTGTATGTCCGTGATACTCATCCGCAATGTTGACCCCCCCGATAAAAGCCTTTGTTCCGTCGATTATCAGAAGTTTTTTATGGTTGCGATAGATATAACTCCGGGGGATAGACCATTTGAAAGGATGAGATATCCTGATCTTTATTCCTGCTTTTTTCAGATCTGACCAGAAACTTTTGGCGGTGAAGAATGAACCGAAATGATCATAAAGGAGATAGACCTTTACCCCCTGCCTTGATTTTTCCTTCAGAAGTCCGGCAAGTTTTTTGCCTGTGTAATCATCGCTGAAGATATAAAATTCAACACAGATAATATCTTTGGCTGATACTACGGAATCAAAAATGGCTTGAAAGGTCTTACGACCGCTTTCTAACAGCTTAACGCGGTTTTTATCGTTGAAAGGAAAGTCTAAAATATCTTCGATCTCAGATTTCTGAAAAATTATATTTTCCTCAGAGGAAATCGATTGTTTAGGTGAATCCCTTTGAAGCATTTCTTGCGTTTTCAATGAATAATTTAAGTTTATTCCTGTCTTTTCTGCCTTTACTGTCACCTTCAACGCCTGATGATACATCAATACCGTAAGGCTGAACCCACAGCACCGCTTCTTCAACATTATCCGGGGTAAGACCTCCAGCGAGAATGATACGTCCGAATTTCCTGGCTTCAACAGCGATGTCCCAGTTGAATATGAGTCCTGTTCCGCCTATAGCGTGCGGAGAGTAAGTGTCAAGAAGAAAAGCTGAAACCTGATATCTCTTCAGCGGTTCAAGGTCTGTTAATTCCTTAACCCTGATTGCCTTGATAACTTTTTTTGACATACGGCAGGCCTCCGGCGGCTCGGAGCCGTGAAGCTGAATAATGTCAAGACCGGTATCCCTTACAATCTTTTCGACTTTTGTCCTGTCTTCATTAACAAAAACCCCCACAGTTGTTATAAATGGGGGAATTCCGGATATTATTTTTTTTGCGGTTTCAGGAGTGACAACCCTTGGACTCTTATGATGAAATACAAAACCTATAGCGTCTGCCCCATACTCGATAGCGAGTTGAGCGTCTTCTTCGTTTGTTATTCCGCAGATTTTGATCTTCATTATGGTGAATATTTTAACATAAAGGTGCTATATATATTAATTTAGACATTGAGGTATATAATGCTCTTCTTTCTGCAAATACATAAAAGGATGACGGCACACAATCTTGCATGTAACCCCGGGCAAAATAATCCCTTGAAATATGAGGTTTAGATTGCTAATATATTAAATATTGTCAGCAGAATGGATTCTACTGATTAAATATCGTAATATATATATAGAAGAATTTGTGATATCATGATAATAGTCGTAATTTTAACAGCTTATTAATTTAAAATATAAACGGGGAAAATCTTAATGAGTGTATCAACAAGATGGCGCTCTCATGCACTTAGTAGTTGTATTGTAATACTTGCACTCCTATTATTCAGCACTTCTACTTCTGAGGCATTTCCGTATAAAGGCTACGATATATCAATGTCAGCATCCCTTTCTCAGGTATATGATAGCAATATTAACTTTAATGATGACGATGATGATAGTAAAACTGATGGTTATAGGGTAAATGGTGGTGTTGATTTAAGTTTGAGACGTTCGCTCAGGAGAGGATATTTTGATATGACCGGAGGCTTTAGAAGGGGTTTTTATTATAATTTAGGAGATGTCGAGAGCGAGAGTGCAAGCCTGGCAATAAGCTTTTCGCACGATTTTTCACAGAGTTTACGTATAAAAATGGTTAATAATTATTATTATTCTACTGAACCTTATAGTTTTGGTGAAGAATTCTTCAGGGAAACAGGTAGATACGATCTCCATAGAAATACATTTCAGTTCAGTCTTTTTAAAGACGTAACTAAAGACTTTTTTCTTGACACTTCCTATTCTCATACTAATATATGGCGGGATGAAAGATCACTTGAAGAAGATTATAGCTCTGATACTTTCAGATTGGGATTAAACTATAGACAAGGAGCTGATAAAACCTATTATTTATCTTATAGTATTAGTGAATCAAACCATGAGGATTCAGATGATACCACTTATCATCAAATTCGTGCAGGAATCAAGAAATTTTTGACTTTAAGAACCAACATAAGCGGATATGTCGGTTTTAGTTTTGAGGACTCCGATACAGGTCTGGAAGATGCATCAAATTCTTTTAGTGTCTCATTGAATCACATGATAAATAGGACTACCACCGCTGGTCTTGATATTTATTGGGGAAACTTCTTATTTAATGAAGACGATGTGTTTAGTGAGAACTGGCGAATATCAGGTCGTCTGGACAGGAATATATCTGAAAAAACAGCCGGGTCAGTTAATGTCTTTTATGGTGAATATGATACTGATGAACATGGCGGTACGAATGAATTCCTGGGTATAGGGGGAACCTTTAATTATCAATATAGCAGACATTTTAACGTCAATTTAGGCCTTTCTTATTCGCGTTCACGTCAAGAGGACGGAGTGGGATATTCCAGAAAGAGCGCAAGTCTGGGAGTTACCTATTCTTATTAGCGTAATGTATAATATTACGTATGACAAAGGAGCAGAATCAGTTATTTAACCGGGTTGTCTTCTGTATAGACCTCATATTAATAATCCTATCCCTTCTTTTAGCGTATTTCATTAGAGATAAAGATCCTGTCCTGTCAGCTTATGAACTACTGCCTTTAGCGCCATTATACTATTATTTAGGTCTGCTGCCAATATTACTCATTATCTGGGGAGGTCTCTTATATTATTTTGGGATGTATGAATCCTTTTATGTCAAACTATCAAATTCATTAATTATCATTTTAAAGACAGCCTTCTTCGGATTCGTTATTTTCGGAAGTTATGTTTTTGTTTTGAGGATGCAGCAGGAAGTAAGCAGGCTTGTCATCGTCTTTATGTTCATTTTTTCTGTGATTCTGATCAGTCTTGAGAAGGTCGTGCTATTTTATGTATTAAAATATTTATGGAAGAGAGATGAAAGCTTCAAAAGTACTTTGATAAGCTTCAGGAGAATTCTTATTGTCGGTACGGGCAGAAGGGCACAGCAATTTGTTGATATTATCAAAGAGAACCCGGGTTTGGGTGTAAAGATTATAGGCCTTATAGATAAAGACCCTGATAAGAAGGGTAAGGAAATCGGCGGATATAAAGTGCTAGGTTCTTTCAAGGATGTGCCTGAAATAGTACATGAGAATATAATTGATGAAATCATGTTTTTTGTGCCACGTTCATGGCTCGATCAGATAGACGGTATAATGCTTTTTTGCGATAGCGAGGGAATTAAGGCAAACATTGCCGCTGATCTTTATGATTTTGAATTCTCAAAGGTTAAATATTCAAATTTTCATGGGTTCCCTTTGCTTACATTTTCAAGCACAACTGACAAGATTGGACATCTGTTTATTAAGCGTATCTTTGACTTTGTCATTTCGTGTCTGGGGCTTCTTATACTATCTGTTTTTTTTGTGATTATTTCGGTTATTATAAGAGCTACATCCAGAGGTTCTGTTTTTCATACCCAATTAAGATGCGGTTTGTATGGCAGACAGTTTATTTTTTATAAATTCAGAACCATGGATGCTGATGCTGAAGACAGACTAGAAGACCTGATAAAGTATAATGAAATGAACGGGCCGGTCTTTAAGATGACAAATGACCCAAGAGTTACATTAACAGGTAAATGGTTAAGAAAATTTAGCATTGATGAATTGCCGCAATTATGGAATGTTCTAAAAGGTGATATGAGTATGGTCGGCCCAAGACCCCCATTGCCTAAAGAGGTAGAGCAATATACTCCTTCCCAACGAAGGAGGTTAAGTATGAGACCTGGCATTACAGGTCTCTGGCAGGTAAGCGGAAGGAGTAAGATATCTAATTTTAATGAATGGCTGAAGCTTGACCTTGAATATATTGACAATTGGTCTCTCTGGCTTGACCTTAAAATCTTTTGTAAATCAATACCTGCTGTATTATTTGGTAAAGGTGCCGTTTAATTTTTAAGTTCTATAAGGGGGAAAATTATTGAAGAAGTTCTTTCTGTTTTTGGTTGTCTTTCAGGTCGCTCTGGTGTCCAATATCGGGGCAGAGATTGGAAAAGATGAATTTTCCGTCGTTAATGTTAAGGATACTCTCTCGATAAAAGTGCTTGATAACAGCTCGTTAAATACTAATGTAAAAGTGACTGAAGACGGGAATATAAATTTCCCTTATATAGGAGCTGTCTATGTTAAAGGAAGGAAAGTCAAAGAGGTTGAGGATGAAATTACTGAAAGACTTGCTGATGGTTTTGTAAAATATCCGGTTGTTACGGTACTCCTGACAAGGGGAACCGAATCGCAGGTTATCTATTTATACGGTGAAATCGGGATGCACGGAAGTTTGCCCTTTGAGGATAATTTAACGCTGCTTAAGGTTTTGTCAATAGCCGGTGGTGTATCAGAAGAAGGTCTTTATGGTAAGTCTCGTGTTAGACGTAAGACGAATGAAGGGTATAAGGATGTTGAATTCTCTATGTACGATATCCTGGATTCTCAGACAGGCAACATGCTGCTTCTGCCTGATGATATGATCATTATTGAACCTGGAAAGACGTTTACTATAGAGGGGGAGGTTAATAATCCGGGAAAATACCTAGTTGAGAAGGGCATGACGCTGAGAAGGGCGTTGTCATTAGCCGGTAGTGCAACAGTAAACGGTTTTTATGGCAGGTTCATATTAAGACAAAATACGGATAAAGGGGATGAAGATTCTGTATTCTATATAGACGACATACTGTATAGTCAGGCAGGTGATATACTTCTTCAGCCTGATGATATGATTATCGTTGAACGCAACAGGAAATTCATTATAGAGGGGAATGTTAAACTCGCAGGAGAATACCCACTAAAAAAGGACATGACTGCAGAAAGGGCACTGTTAGAGGCCGGTGTAATAGACCTTTATGGCAGGGTAATAGTCAGGCGTGATGAAGCCTCGGGATACAAGGATATTGAAATGTACTTTAAAGGAGATGTAAGAGGCGGTTCAGAAGGAGATATTCTGCTTCAGCATGATGATATAATAATTGTAGAAAAAAACGAAACATTCACTGTTTATGGAGAGGTTGCAAGCCCTGGAGAATATGATCTCAAGAAGGACTCAACGGCATTTACAGCGATGCTGGAAGCTGGTGGAATTACTAAATGGGGCTCTGATGACCGGATTAAGATATTAAGGCGTAATGAAGAAGTAAAAGATGGTGTTATTACTATAAAAGTAAAATTAGGGGATTTCATTAAAGGTGATATTTCAGCAGACGTTGCTATTAAGCCTGGAGATATTTTAGTGTTTTCCCCCGGTATGTTATAAATTATAGGAGTCAACAGGTTATGGTGAACTATAATCAATTTTCACTCAGGGAATATATAGGAATAATTTATTCACATAAAATATATTTTATCGTTTTCCCTGTTCTTTTACTGATCATAAGTTATTTCATTTATGACCTCAGAACACCAACTTTTACAGCTCGTGTGAAGATTTTAGTCAAAGCTACCAAGCCAATCGAAGCAGTTTTTTACACAGGGATACTTTCTGCTGATGTAATTACAGAGCACTCCGAGCTTGTGAAATCAAATGTAGTGTTAAAACGTGTAGTTAATGCTTTAAAGCTTTATGAAATTCCGGAAGACAATGAAAGAAAGTACGCAACTCCTACAAAAAAATGGTTAATCGATTACAGATCGAAGAAAAGAAAGTTGCCAAAGCGTGGTGAACAATTACCTCATGACCAGGATAAATCAATATCTGTTGAATCAGCAATTGGCAGATTATCCTCGCAAATTGAGGTGGAGCCTATAAAGTCTTCCAATTTGTTCTATTTATCTGCTACAAACTTCAATCCTGGTATCGCGATAAAAATTGCCAACTCTGTAAGTCGTTCATATTTAATATTCGACATGCAGCAGCAGGTTGAAGAACTTAAACTAAGATATGGGAATCAATATGCGTTGGTTTTGCAATTGGAAGATTACATTAAAGAGTATGAGCAGACCCTTTCTGAAGGACTGATTCCCGACATGAAAGCATATGGCCCCGCTACCATCAAGGTAATAGAACAAGCAAAAGGGGCCTGGAAGAATAAAGGACCCAACAAAGAACTTCTCTTGTTATTTTCTTTCATAACAGGTATTTTCCTGGCTGGTGGTTTAACATTAATATCTGAATTTTTTAGCGATAAGGTAAGGACTCCGAAAAATCTGTTAAATTTGGAGGTACCATTTCTGGGCTCTATACCAAAGAGAAAAAAGAAAGATGTACTTATTATGAGTAACAAAGAAATTTCATCTTCATTATCATGTGTTCGCGCATTTCAGTCATTGGGTGACAAGATATGCACTATAATTAAAGACAAGAATATTAATGTCTTTTTAATTACAGCCTTAAGAGAATTTGATGATACCTCAGCCCTTACAGCCAATCTTGCTATTTATTTGTCACGCGATGTACACAAAAAAATTCTTCTTTTGGATGGAAATTTGCTCAGACCCACGATAAATAATATTTTAAATGTGCAGATTGAACATAACGGCCTTATCGATCTGTTTGAAGGCAGAAGAACCTTTGATGATGTTGTTCTTCATATAAATGAAAGGTTTGACGTGCTGTTATCAAAGACGGCAGGATTCAGGCCCATTAGATTAATAGACTCTATTTTCATGAAAAGCCTGATTCAGGATTGTAAAGAAAAATACGATATTGTATTTATCGACTGCAGTGCGAATATTATAACTGAATCAGAACCCGTTCTGTTTTCATCTTATGTTGACGCAATCATATTAGTTGCAAATGAGGGGAAGGACAGGATGCAGGATATAGATGTAGGCATTAATAAACTAAGACATGATAATAACGGTTTGATTTTAACGGTCTTAAATAACCGTACGGAAAATATTCCAAAAATACTCCACAATATATCATAATAGTAGAGGTGAAAACGCCATTCAAAGAAAGAAAGTATTAATAACCGGTGAAGCGGGATTAATAGGTTCTCATATTGTTGATAGATTCATTGAAGAAGATTATGAAATTGTAATGATAGATAATTTATCCACGGGTAATGCTAATAACTTAATTTCTAAGGCAAAATTTTATAAGTTAGAAATGCATTCTCCGGATCTGGAGAGAGTCTTTAAAAAAGAAGAGCCTGACTATGTCAGCCATCATGCCGCTCAAATAGATGTACGACGTTCTGTTTCTGACCCGATATTTGACGCAAATATAAATATCATTGGAACAATCAATATTTTCCAGAATTGTGTCAAGTTTAAGCTTAAGAAAATTGTATTCGCATCATCCGGCGGTGCAATTTACGGAGAGCAGGAAATATTTCCTGCTCCTGAGACTCATCCTCCAAAACCCATAAGTCCCTATGGTATAACCAAGCTTGCAGCAGAACACTACCTCTTATATTATAAAACTCTCTATGGATTGGACTGTATATCTCTTCGTTACGCTAACGTCTATGGCCCCCGACAGAATCCATTTGGTGAGGCAGGAGTTACCGCGATTTTTACACAGAGAATGCTTGATGGGGAACCCCCGATTATTAACGGGGATGGCGGGCAGACAAGGGATTTTGTCTATGTTGAAGATGTTGTTAGCGCAAATGTCCTGGCGATAGTAAAGATATACAGATGAGAATATATTTAATGTCGGCACAGGTATTGAGACATCTGTCAATCAAACCTTCGATCATCTTAGACTCATGATAAATCCATCTTTAGAAAAGAAACATGGCCCCTCAAAAGAGGGAGAACAACTCAGAAGTGTAATTGAATGTTCTAAGGCAAAGGATATATTGAACTGGAAACCTCAAACGTCGTTTATAGATGGATTAAAGAAAACATATGCTTATTTTAAGAGAAGTAAAAAGAAAATCTTATAATGAACCTTAAATATCCTCTTCTTATATTGTTTGTATTTATTAATATTCATGGTTTTTACATGCTTAAACCTGCCATGAGTATATTAAAGCTGAATTTGATCCTTCTTGTTCCTCCTTTGATGATAATAATACTGAAAAATGATTCTTTTAAATTGTTTTTGTTATGGATCTTCTTTGCCTTATTTGACAAGCTTGGTAAGATTAGCCTGCAAGTGTTGCCGGATATCACACCGGACAGGATTATATTGGTCGTAATTGTCTTAATTATTATGTTGGATGCTACTTTTAATAGGGAAAAAAGAATGCTCCCTATTACAGCCGCGGAAGTGGCAATGGTTATGCTTTTTATGCTCTGCATATTTTCGATGATATTATCCGATACATTATACTCTAAAGAGGGTTTTGCCGTCAGTTCTTTTTTAAATGGTTTCGGCATTCCGTATATTATTTTTTTTATTTCAAAAAACACAGTAAATAATGAACAAAGATTAAAAAAGTTATTTATATTTTTAGCTATTATAGGATTTTACTTAGGGATTACCGGGATATTTCAGTATTATCGTATATCTTATTTAATCTACCCTAAATATCTTTTAACATATCAAGGTTATGCTGGGAAAGCAGCAGTCGGCGCTTTCAAGAATTCTACTGTATACGGACTTGTTATAGGTATAATAATTCTCATCACTATTTATCTTCTTCAGGAAAGCAGGAAAGGAGCGAAATTATTTTACTTAACCTCCGTGATAGTTATGTTAGTGGGGCTTCTGTTTGCTTATCAACGAGCATCATGGCTTGGATTTCTTCTATCGTCATTAATGATTCCGGTATTTCTGCCTAAAGCGAGAAAAGCATTTTTTGTAAGTCTTTTAATAGTAATAATAGTTATTGCTACTCAGTTTACCGCTGACCAATTAAAACCTCAGACTTTCACCGGTAATGATTTTAAGCGAGCAGAGTCAGTTAAAGATAGGTTTTCGGGCAGATTAACGTCAGAAGGATCGGTTTACGGACGCCTGACATTGTACGGAGTAGTATGGCGGATGTTCCTTGAGAAGCCTGTCTTTGGCTTTGGATTGGGGACGTATTTTGAAAAAAGCCCCAAGTATTTTGAAAAAGTGAAAGGTATCCCTTATTCTGCATACCCTGGATCTAATCTTCACGATACGATGTCTGGAATTTTAGTTGAATTAGGACTGGCAGGTTTAGGCTTATATCTTTTAATTTTGTTTTTAATTTTTAAAAGCAGTATGCAACTATATCTTCGCCTGCCCCCGGGCGTATTCATGGGAAAGGGATTGGTAGGAATATTTTGGGGTGTATTTATTGTTTTTCTTATAAATACACAATTTTTCCAGGCACGTTTATTTTTGTTTCCAAATGCCTTATTTTTTCTGATTGCCGGAACAATATGCGGTTTTTCCCAGAGGATTTCACAAATAGATGAAAAACACGAATATCTTTTGGGTGAATAGTTGTGAAAATGTAATTTATAGTGATCTGGAACATTAAACTCTTGTTGCTTGTTATGGAAAAGGAGTTAAATAAATGATAATTTTGAGGAAGGGGTTACTATCATGAACATTTTAGTTACAGGCGGAGCAGGCTACATCGGGAGCGTATGTGTAGAGGAGCTGATAAATCAACAACATACCGTGATTGTAGTTGATAATCTTCAGGAGGGACATCGTGAGGCTATACTTCCGGGAGTAGAACTTTATGAAGGCAATTTTGGCGATAAAGAATTGTTAAAGAGTATTTTTAAAGCTCATTCAGTTGATGCTGTAATCCATTTCGCGGCTGAGACTACAGTTGAATTTTCCATGACAGACCCGCAAGTGTATTTTATAAATAATGTTGTAAATGGAGTGAACCTGCTTGAAATCATGAAGGCTAACGGTTGTAAGAAATTTATTTTTTCATCGACAGCCGCTACCTTTGGAGAACCGGAATATTCGCCAATTAATGAGGAACATATCCAGAAGCCGATTAATGCTTATGGTGAATCAAAATTGATGTTCGAGAAAATTCTTGACTGGTATCATTCAGCATATGGTCTTAAATTCAACGCCTTCAGGTATTTTAATGCAGCTGGTGCATCTGAGAGATTTGGTGAAGACCATAGGCATGAAACCCATTTGATACCTATTGTTTTGAAAACCGCGCTAAGTGTTCAGCAAAACAAAACAATTAATAGTTTGAAAGTTTTTGGAAGCGATTACCCAACAAAAGACGGCACTTGCGTCAGGGATTACATTCATGTGGTTGACCTGGCAAAAGCACATATACTGGCTCTTGATAATTTAGATAAACACCCTGATTCCAAGTATAACATGGGCAATGGTAAGGGTTTTTCCGTTCTTGAAGTTATCGAAATATCCAAACAGATAACCGGTATTGATATCCCCTATACATTAGCAGAGAGGCGGCCAGGTGACCCTGCAGTCCTTGTGGCGAGTTCTGCCAAATTTAAGGAAGAAACAGGCTGGGAACCTAAACACCCAAAGCTTGAAACCATAATTACAACTGCATGGCAGTGGCATAAAAGGTACCCGGAAGGATATTGATAAAATTAGAAGCTATCGAATATCGCTTAAAAGTATGGAAGAAGATTATTAATGACCAATAATTACCCTGTACTAACTAAAGTTGGAATTGTTTTTATTGATGCCTTTATCACCATCATATCATATATTCTGGCAATTTATTTCAGGAATTTTTTCGGATTCAGTGATACGGTTGACTGGCATATGTACCTGAATATGCTCCTCATAATACTTGTTGTCTGGAGAGGCCTAACTGAATACCAGGAAGCATACGCCGGGAAAGCATATGCGCATCCCCGTTTCCTGAAGGGGTTCAAGTCCTTAAGGGAAGATGTTTTGATTGTTTTTAGAACTGTCTTTTTCGGATGCTCGTTAGTGTATTTGCTTTCCATATTTATGCTTTATATTACAGGATATTACATTCAGGAGGGTGGAGTTCCCAAGAGCCTGATTTTCTTTTTCGGTTTAATAAATATAATTCTGCTTTCCTCAGAAAAATTACTTTTGCATAAATTAACAGATTATTTGAAGAAAAGTGTTAAGGATGTTAAGAAGATCCTGATTATTGGAACGGGTGATATGGCAAAACATTTTATTGAATCAATTCGTAAGTATTCAAGTCGTGATATTATAATCCTTGGGCTTATTTCAGAAGAAGAAAATGGTTTTGAAAAAGAGAAGTTTGGCTTAAAGGTATTAAATAATATAAGGAAATTTAAAGAGGTTTTGCATTCAGTTTATATTGATGAACTTATTATAGCTCTTCCCGCAAAGCATATGGGGAATATAGAGAAAGTTATCGCTACTTGTGATAAAGAGGGCGTGCCTGTCAGGCTTGTTTCACCGTTCTTTAAAAACCTCATTTCTAAGTCAAGGGCTGAAGTTACGTACGGTTTTGCGAATATAATGTTTTTGCCGGTTGAACGAAATGACCTTGAGATGCTCATAAAAAGGATGATTGATATAATAATTTCTATTGCTGGAATGATCATATTAGCCCCCTTTTTATTGGCAATAGTTGTTATGATTAAGTATGATTCGCCGGGACCCGTGTTTTACAGGTGGAAGATACTCGGTCTTAATAAGCGGCCATTAACGAGTTATAAGTTCCGAACGATGGTTATAGATGCTGACTTAATTAAGGAACAGTTAATGAGTAAAAATGAAATGACAGGCGCAGCCTTTAAGATTGAAAATGATCCCAGAATAACAAGGATCGGGAAGTGGCTGAGAAAATACAGCCTTGATGAACTGCCCCAGTTATGGAGTGTATTTAAAGGTGATATCTCACTGGTTGGTCCCCGACCACCTCTGCAGAGCGAAGTGGAACAATATAAGGGCTGGCACAGAAGAAAGCTTTCGGTGAAACCTGGCATCACCTGTTTATGGCAGGTGAGCGGAAGGAATGCAATCAATGACTTTGATGAATGGATGAAATTAGACCTGAAATATATTGATGAGTGGAGTTTATGGCTTGACTTCAAGATACTTATTAAGACTTTTTTCGTGGTGTTTAAAGGAACAGGGAAATAAATAATTCTATGAGCAGGGATGAGATTATATATGGTGAACAGAGAAATCACGAGCGCTTGATACAGTGGTGGCTCATCGGCGTTCTCTTAATATTCCCGTTTATTGGAATACTTAATAAATTTCTTTCTGACTATTCCAGTATATTCAGATATTTATTGACATTTCTGGATGAGATCACAATAGTAGCGTTCCTCCCGATTGCTATACTTAATTTATACAAAAAAAAGGAAATTTCCGACCCTGTATATCTCAATATTGCAATACCTGTTCTTGCTTTCTGTTTATTGGGGCTGATATCGGGAACCATAAATGGTAACGAGATTCTTATAACCATTCTAGGAACGTTTGATTACATAAAATATTTTCTTGTTATTTTTATTTACGCGGCTTTCTTCAGTAAATTCAGTGAATTCAGGAAGATATTCCGCCTTCTGTTGATACTGGCGTTATTTATTTCACTAAGTGCAATTATTGAGGAAGTCTGGGCGCTCATCCTTAGATATGTTCTTGGTATTAGTATATTGGATCCGGTAGTATATCTCTATCACGCACCGCCTCGTAGTATCGAGGCATCACCCGGTATCTGGAGATTCGGATTCTTAAGGGCTACTTCA
This sequence comes from Thermodesulfovibrionia bacterium, assembly GCA_038918635.1. Lineage (GTDB taxonomy): Bacteria > Nitrospirota > Thermodesulfovibrionia > UBA6902 > UBA6902 > CAXMSH01. The sequence continues at coordinate 13,349 of JBCKZY010000041.1, forward strand.
TTCATAAATCAATATACAATACTTGGATATTTTTGTCTCTTTATACTAACCCTGTATACTTATGTATATAAGAAAATTAATCCTGTAATTTTTATCGTAATCCTATCAGGTATATTAGTTACTTTCTCAAGGATGGCTTTTGTCTCTTTATTAGTTGTAGGAGTATTGCGAAAGCTTAAGAAGAGATGGATGATTGTTTCATTTGTATGCGTTATCTTAATAACGTTGACATTTTTGAGCGTTACATTGACAGTTGGTGAACCACAAGATAGTAGGAATTACCGACAGTTTGCAAGAAATTATGCAATGGAAATATGGACGGATCATCCTCTTTTTGGGAGGGGTCCTGGCATGTTTGGAGGAATAGTCTCAAGATATTTTAAGTCGCCGGCGTACAAAGAATATAATTTTCCCACAGCCAGATTAAAGACATTTGGCGGTATAGACCAGTTCTGGCCAATGATATTTGCAGAAGTGGGAATAGCTGGCGGTCTGTTTTTTGCTATTTTACTTGCTTCTGTGGTTAAAACATTATTGAATTTAAGAGTAGGGGAAATTACCGTCGATTTTAAGGAGTTAATCACAGCTCTGTTAGTATTCTGGATAGCCATTTACATCTACACCCTTGGCTCAGGTTTTAATAATACAGTAGTTATATTCCCTTTTTTTGCATTTATTGGTATATGTCTGGGTAATATAACTGATCGCGGTTCAGAAGAGAAA
>JBCKZY010000042.1:0-13905 GCA_038918635.1 Thermodesulfovibrionia bacterium
GGTCTCTTCTTTATGAGCAGTTAACTCATATCCCTCTCATCATTAAGGAACCTCGTCAAAATGAGGGGCATACTATTGATAACTTAGTAGAACAAATAGACATAACACCTACGATTCTTAAACTGGCACAAATTAAAGTTCCGTCTTGGATAGAGGGGCGTTCTTTGCTTCCCCTCCTTAGGGGCGGAAACCTTTTATCAAAGTCAGCATTTGCCATGGTTTTGGTGGACAATCCGAGCAGAGGACATGAAATTAAAAAAGGTACTATTGCCATTTGGGAAGGTGATTATAAACTCATACATTATCTTGAGGAGAAAAAATCCCTGTTTTTTAATCTAAAACAGGATCCTGATGAGCTTTATAATCTATTTGATAAAAAACCCGAAATGGGCCAGCATCTTCTCTCTCTCATACAAGAGAATCTTAAAATAGCTAACGAAAGGATTAGCATGGAAAATAATATTCCTTGAGTCTTTTAAAGTTCCAACCAACAATCCTCAACTTTCTCAAACCCCAAAATTGAAGAGTAGTAGGTGAAAGTTTCAAAACCTATTTGATTCCCATCATTGTTTTACAGGAAAGTTTTTGCGCGGAAAGGGGAGGCAGAGATATGGTTTTGCGATATTGAATGTGAAGGTATGACGCTACTTTATGATCTCGGTCCCTATCCCTTCCCCTGTGAATATCTCGAGCAGCAGGGCGTGTGGGGTACGACCGTCAATAATGTGCGTCTTGCTGACGCCACCTTTCAACGCTGTTTGACAGGCGTGGACCTTTGGGAGCATCCCTCCTGTAATCGTCTTGTTTGAGATCAGGGATTTCATCTTCTTTTCATCAAGTGTTGTTAATAATTTATTCTTCCTGTCCTTTATCCCTTCAACATCTGTCAGGAGAATAAGTTTTTCAGCCTTTAGGGATGCGGCTATCATTCCGGCAACATAATCAGCGTTTATATTCAATGTCTCGTTTTTGTTCCCGGCGCTGATAGGGGCTATAACGGGGATAAAGCCGTCTTTATCTATAGTATTTATTATCCTTGGATTGATCTTGACAATCTCACCTACCAGTCCGAGGTCGATTATTTCAGGGACCCCGGTCTCAGGAGAAATCTTTTTTATTACCTTCTTCTTTGCGTTGATGAGACTGCCGTCCTTGCCGCTCAGACCTATGGCTTTCCCCCCGTGATTGTTAATAAGGGAGACGATCTGCTTGTTAATCAGCCCTCCGAGAACCATCTCGACGATGTCAATCGTCTCTTCATCCGTGACTCTCTGACCATGAACAAATGTCGGCTTCTTTCCCATCTTCTCCAGAATACTGTTTATTTTCGGCCCGCCGCCGTGTACGATAACAGGCCTTATACCGATGAAACTTAATAGCACGATGTCCTGCGCGAAGGCGTCCTTAAGCTCCTCCTTAACCATGGCGGCTCCCCCGTATTTGATTACAAAGGTCTTGCCGGAAAATTTTCTGATGTACGGCAGGGCCTCGATCAGGACGTTTGCTTTATTTATCACAGATTTTTTCATGGGAATAATTCCATTATTCCTGATTACATAGATAGTTGTTTGATTACACAGATTAAACTACCAGTCTTTTGATTTGACATTGTCTGTTTCCAAAATTAACTAAAAGACCGGTTTTAAGACCTGATGCTTTCAGATATGATAACACCTGCGCTTCAAAAATAGTTGGTGTTTTGCCGTTGACTGCTTTCAGTTCCACTATTACCTTACTATCTACAACGATATCCACCTTAGACACCCTGTGAAGGGTGTCCCATCAGCTCATCGATCCTTCCCCCGATGTCATCAGCCTGCATTATACTGGTCCCTACGAGTATGGCATCAGCACCTGCGGACTCTATGGCCTCAATGTCTTTCCTTGAATTTATGCCGCTCTCACTTACAATAATCTTCTCTTCGGGTATTTCTTTGATAAGTTCAAATGTTGTCTTCAGGTCAACCCCGAGAGTCTTGAGGTCCCTGTTGTTAATGCCTATTATTTCTGCGTTGCAACGAAGCGCAATTTCAAGGTCATTATAGCTGTGTACCTCAACAAGTGTCGCAAGGCCAAGTTCGTTTGACAGACCAAGCAAATCTGACAGTTGTGAACCGTCAAGCGCTGCCACTATCAGCAGCATCGCGTCCGCCCCGCAGGCCCTCGATTCGAAGACCTGATACTCATCTATGATAAAATCTTTTCTTAGCAGAGGTTTCCCGGTCATACCCCTTACCGTGCTAAGGTAATCAAGCCTTCCCGAGAAGAACCGCTCGTCGGTCAGGACGGAAATAGCTTTAACGTCTTTTCCGTCATAAACAGATACAATCTCCGGTAGGTTGAAATCTTCCCTTATCATACCTTTTGACGGAGAAGCTCTTTTTATCTCGGCTATCAGCCTTATCGGCTCATCCGGCCCTCTTTTAATGGCGGTCTTAAAACCTCTCGGAGGTTCTGAGTCACGTGCCCTATCTCTTAATTCCACAAAAGGAGTGCGGCTCTTTCTGTGCTCAAGTTCCTCTTTTTTATGTTTTATAATTTTCAGGAGTATACTCATTATGCAAAATTTTATAGATATACGGTGACTTTTTCAAGTAAAATTAAATGTAACTGCCAAGGCAGTAGCATAGTACACATTAATAAATTAGACTTTTATTACAGTAAATGTAACTGCATAGGTGTATTTTCTTTATACCCCTCTTTGGCAAAGACTCGTTGCTCCGCCCCGAGGCGAGGGGGTCAGGGGAGATTTATTAATGAAAATATTATTTGATAATCCCCTACTTAATTCCCCTCGGGATAGAGCCTACCCGGCTTTTTCAAGGAGGAGACCTGAGTAGTTACCAGGAAACTATATATTTCCTCAGTAACAATTGAGCAGGATTATTCTCTATAGCTTATTGCAGGGTTTTATATTAGACTACAGCGATTTCTAAAAAACGGACCAGGGAGTGATGGCAATGTTTACAGAATGTATAAAAGAAGGATTCAGATTGACCCACAAAAACTGGCAGCTAATAATTGTGCGGCTGGCTGTTTCTGTTGTCAACCTTATCTCTCTGGGCTTCTTCATCGGGATACCTCTGTTTGTTGCTATCCTGTATCTTGGTTTTGACCTTACACACCCAAAGGATATTCTGCACTATATTATGAATAATCCTTCTGAGTATGCTTCAAGATATCTTGGGCTGTTTTTTTTGATATTTATAGCCATCATTATGTATCTTGTATTTTCATCCTTGCTGCTGCTCTATATATTAAGCGGGACTCTGGGTGTCTTGAAGTGTTCAGCTGTTGATGAAGGGTGCAGGTTCAGACTTTCACTCTTCTTTAAGGAGGCCGGCAAGAACTTTGCAAGCCTCTTCTGGCTTATATCTGCTCTTATGGCGGGTTTTATGGTCATAATGATCTTATTCGCCTTTGTCGGAGGGGCAGGTATGACTGTAATCAAGTCTGTCGGAGATACCGGGATGTCTGTTCAGGTATTCCTTAAATATTTTATCACCTCGGCATATTTTATTTTTGGCATAATATTCCTGTTTGCTTCGCTTGTGTTCGCGGCTTTCTCAATCACTGTTTCAGTAGTGGAGAGTATCGGTACTATGGAATCAATTAAGAGAGCTTATTATTTTCTGATCGGCAGGCCCGGGGCTTTCATATTCTATATGATTTTGCTGGCGTTATTTCTTGTTGCCAACTTTGTATTTGTTTCTTTCAATATAATACCTTTCATTGCCCCCCTTACTAGTATAGTTTTACAGAAGTACCTTTCGGTTGTAATATGGAGCTCCCTGTTTGTTTACTATCTGAAAAATACCAGCCATATCACATCAGAAAAAACGCATGATGTTCATGACTGACTACTTCATTATATTCCACTCACCTGTTGAATACTTCCCAGACTCCAGTTCCTTTGCTGTCCTTAATTCATGCTTTGTCGGGCTGTCTGATATCAGTTTCACCTCAAGCGATGACTCAAACGCCTCTTTCAGTGAACTGCTTAACATATTACAGTTGATATCCGGCAGGTAATCTTTTAGTGAACCTACATCCCCAAATCCCTCCTTGCCCCTGTATTTGAGCACATTGCGCAGTTCTTCCTCATTGAAATCGATAAGGATAGAGCCCTGCTGGAGAAACCCGTTAATGTATCTCTTCTGCGCGCTTCCAATCACCTTTCTATTTTTAATAGTTACCTCGCCATAAGATACTGATTTAAAACAGGCGGGGTTTCTCCCGGGACTATTTTTATGCCTTGAGTAATCGGCTTCAGCTCCTATTCCAACCTGTTGCAGTCCTGATATCAGCGCCCTGCTGATTATTGAGTAGTCTTCAAACAGTACCCCCTTGAATACGAGAGAGTCGAACCTTGAAGAGAAGCTGTATGTCAGTTCTGAATTGTGCAGTATAGCCCGACCACCAGTGGGTCTTCTCACTACGGGGTAGCCTTTTTCCATGCAGTATGCATGATTGATATCAGAGTGTTTCTGAAAACGGCCGATGCTCACCGAGGGCATGTCCCACTTATAGAACCTCAGGGTAGGTGGTGAGAGTTTTGCTCTTACGTCATGTGATATTGCTTCATCCAGCGCCATGTTATAGAAAGCGCTATTGTCTTCTTGAAATATGATGCGGGCGAATTTCATTTTGGATTAACCACGAATAGACACGAATGTACTCTAATGAAAAACAATAAAGATAGTTTGTTGAGGCACTCGTAAAAGTCTTTATTTGTCATTCCCCGATAAGTCTCCGAAGAATCCCCGATGAATCGGGACAGGCCCGCAGTTTTTCTCGCCTCGGGGCCCGTCTCGCTAGTAGCGGACGAAGCAACGGGTGAGCGGGAATCCAGAGTCTTTTCATAAGGGAATGTATTCCGGCTTAAGGAGTGACGGAATGACGGCTTTGTTGTTTTATATGCCTTGTCCCGATTCATAGGGACTAAGGAACAGTTTTTTGTTTATTCGTAAATATTCGTGTCTATTCGTGGCAAAACGTCGAGATTAACCCTTCTTCAGAATAATCCTGTGTTTATTAAGGGAGACCTCTTTTATTGAGCCTTCAAAGTATTTCTGTTCGCCGAAGAGGTTCTTTAAATAGATATTCCCGCCTTCGAGTTTTAATATGTCCACATTTTCAAGATAGAGTTCTTCCCTGCCTTCTTCTTCAACATACACGTTGGTTTCACACATCTCTCTTAATCTCCTTTATTTTCTCTGTAAGGACCTCAACAAGATGAGACAGAAGTTTTATTGTCTTTTTTTAAGTATAAAGAATAAAGGGTTTGCCAGTCAATTTAGAAGAGGGGGGCGGGCAGGAATGACAGATTCTGGCGATCCCTGACAAGTAGGGACAGGCCGGCAGAACCACATTTCATAACCTGAACTCTGATGACAGGAGTTTTTTATTAAGAAGGTGGTCCAGGTGTTTTTTAATTATTAATGAGAACTCAGAAAGTATCTCTTTGCGGGGTTTTAAACGGCAGGTTATATTCAAAGGCCAGTCTATGCTGTGAGCGTAAAAACTCAGGGTTTTATCAGCAACCCTGATTAGTGGTTCTTTGGACAAAGAAGGCTGCGCAGAGGCACACCTGCCGCAGAGAATGGTTCCGGAATCAGGGTAGAAATTATTGCTTTTCTTCCCGCACTTCCCGCAGTCCTTAAGTCCAGGGGCATATCCTGTAATAGCGAGCAGACGGACCTGTGCTATCAGAAACAACGTGTCTTTTGCTCCCTCCCCGGACGATCTTGCAATTTCGAGTATTTCAAGGAATAGGTTGAATACCCGTTTATTTGGAATTGACTCGGGTATTAGTGAGATTATGATTTCTGCGAGTTTCGATATGTTAATATAATCATCATAGCTCTCTCTCAGCTGGTGGAATGAGCTGATGATGTCTGACTGTGTAATCTTTGGCATTGACTGTTCTTTGCCCCAAAGAGATATCTTTGCGTAGGTCAGGGGCTCCAGACTGCTGCCGAACCTGCTTCTGGTTTTTCTGGGGCTTTTGGCGAAGGCCTTGATTATACCTCTGTCAGATGTCAGGTAAGTTACAATCAGGTCTGCTTCACCGTACTTCTGTGTCCTTAGGACGATACCTTCTGTTTTTGATAGCACTTTTATTAAATTTTTAATACCCCACAGTCTCGCTTAGAAGCGCCTACTTCTGGCTGCTGTGGGGTTTCCTCTTAATCCCCACTTTGGAAAAGGGGGGCGAGGGGGGATTATTTAAAATAATATTTTTTTACCTAACGATACCCTGCTGTCTCGCTTAGAAGCGCCTACTTCTGGCTGCGGCGGGGAGTCTTCATTTATAATGCGGAGGCCCTGAGGGGATCATTGTAACGAGGAATGAACAGCATGTAGCTAAACACTAAAATGATTTTGACTACATTACATTCCCGAAGTCTTCAGGTTTGAGATTCTTCAGCCAGTCTTCCAGTTCGTCATTGGTTTTAAACTCTATTACGCTCTCATCAACATAAATTGGTGCGTTCACCCTTATAGCTACGGCAATAGCGTCACTTGGCCTTGAATCGATCTGGGTCTCTCTCCCGCCATTATCCACGTATATTCCGGCGTAATAAGTGTTGTCGACAATGTCGCTTATCACGACTTTGGTAATCTTCATCTTCAACTCATATATAACATTTTTGATCAGGTCATGTGTCAGGGGTCTGGGAGTGGCGATCTTACCCATGGCAAGAGCTATAGAATCCGCCTCGGGTTTGCCGATCCATATCGGAAGCGTGTCGTTGCCTTCTATCTCCTTCAGGAGCAATATGTACATGTTGCTCCGTGGATCAAACAATAATCCCTCAATTCTCATCTGTTTTGCCACGAAAACTCTCCTTAAATCAATGATTGATGGCGTCGTAAAAAGTCCGATCTACTGCGTTGTAGCGTATTTTGAAATCCTCAACATACTATATGTATAGTCTCGGCTTCAAAAATACACTACGCCTTGTATATCGAAATTTTTACTTAGCCATCCCATGACTTTTTACGAGTGCATCAATGATTGAATCTATTTAAAATATGATACCTTATTATCCAGATATTTTCTATGAATCAGCTTATTAATGAATCCGCATATTTCATGAAGGCGTCAGGCTCACAGTTTATTTCATGACAACGATAACATTGTTCAGGCTAAGTGCGTTGCAGGTGGGGTTACACTTTAAGCAAAACATTTATGAAGTGTTCGGTTTGGACATGACACGATCATAAGCATTACGCAGAATCTTCAACGCCTCATACGGATCATTTTCACCGGGACATGCATTAGGAGATAACCTGACAGGATAACCGTTCATTTTTTCCAACACAGGAAGGGAATGTTTGGATGTTGGTGAAACTCCCACAACAAATCCATTTAGTTTTACTGTTTCAGGCTGGTTGTCAGCATCGACAGGCGCAATTGCGGGTATGCCGGAAGTTACTTTCACACCCATATTCGCAGCTGTGGCTACAATTTCTTTCCCCTGTTCAATGCCTGCATTTTTCAGCCATAATGTTGTAAAAAATTGCGCATCGGCCATTCTATTGAAAACAAACTCTTTAAAAAATTCATCCAGCCCTTTATTAAGAGAGACCCCTCTCGGCTGATAAAATTTCTTATTAACCCATGATATGTGCTTCTGGTAATCTCCATTAAGCATTGCCATATAATAAGCCGACTGAAGTCTGTAATGACTGTTCAGTCTGGAAGAGACTGCAAGATTTGTAATTCTCTTTGATATTTCCGCTTCGGGACCACTGGCAATCCAGGATATTTTTTCGTGCGGACTGAATTCTTTGGTCGTCATTCTTACAAGGACAACTTTTTTCATGGAAGGATGGGAAAGATTTACAGGTCCTTCATCTTGCGCGTTCTCAAAACCCATACCACAACTTTCATACGCGTCGTCAAGATGATGAACCACTCCATTGGAATTGCAAATTTCCGCTGTCTCATAAACATTATCCATATTGATTTTTAGACCTGTAGGATTGTTGTATCTGATATTTCTCCAAAAACATGAAGGCTGATATTTTTTTATTAGCCCCTCGAGAGCTTTTGTGTCAGTTCCATCTTCACTCATGGGAACACCTATTACTATGAAACCAAGAAGGATTAGTGTTTCGAGACATCGATCATAAAGAAGTTCATCTACCAGGATCGGTCTTTGCGCACCCAGTGCGTTAAAAACCATCGTATTTGCCTGCATTCCTCCATCAAGAATGTAAACCCTGTCGCTGCTCGTACCGTGCCTTGTGGAAAGATAATCAACAAAGGGGATTACTCCAGAAAATTGCGCGAAGGTGTTGGAGTAATTAGTAATTCCTTCACCGAATTCCACATCTGCCATTGATTCACCTTTGCGCAGTATTTTCTGAACCATGGCAATGGATGCCTGATGACTAATACCTCTTAATAAGTTGTACTCTTTTTGACTTGGTTCTCTATTAGCTGTCATCTGTAATCATTGCCTCCTTAATATATAAAATAATGTAACTGCTCAGGTTGTCAGGTTCACGGTTCACGGTTCACGGTTGGTCGCCTTATGTTTTTTAAATAATTAGTAAATCCATTAGAGTATCGGTTGCCAAGCCTTAATATCTTCAAATCGTTCAATCTTCATTGATCTCTAACCTTGAACCGTGAACCATTGAACCGAGAAACCTTTATATCCATTGCTCTGTCACGGTTTGCATCTTTTCATGTTTTTGAGGACTTCCTGTCGTGTTGCCACCGCAGTTCCGATTTTACCCACTACAACTCCTGCGGCATGATTTGCAAAGTTTGCCGCGTCTTTTAATTTAGCACCGGCTGAATGATACAGTGCGAAGGTGGCGATAACGGTATCACCGGCTCCGGTTACATCATATACGTCCCTTGCAAACGTAGGGATATGTGTCACCTTTCCTTCTCCCTCGAAAAGGGTCATCCCCTTGCCGCCCCTGGTTATCAGCACCGCCTGGCACCTGAGTTTTTTTAGCAGGGCCCTGCCAGCCAATACTAGGGTTGTTTCGTCATTTATATGGATTCCTGAACCTGAAGACGCCTCATCAATGTTAGGGGTAATAAGGCTAACACCTTTATAATAATCAAAATGCCCTGTTTTTGGATCTACCGCAACAAATATCCCTGGGCCAACGATCTGCAGTATATTTTTTATGAATGACTTTGTGATAATTCCTTTGCAATAATCAGATATTATTACGGCCTTTATCTCGTGAAGGCGATCTTTTACCTGTTTCAGTAATGATGACTGGATCTTTCGGCTAATTCGCGATTTATCTTCCCTGTCAAAGCGCACTACCTGCTGGTTATGAGCGATTACTCTCGTTTTAACTATCGTTGGTCTTCCACTGTCAATAATTATACCATCTGTATTAATCCCCTTCTCCCTCATTTTTTGTGTAAGCATGTTTCCCATTTCATCTCTTCCAATTACACCCGATATGAAGACCTTTCCGCCAAGAGAAGCTATATTATTGGCGACATTTGCTGCTCCACCCATAAGAAGCTTTTCTCCTGAAACCTCAACAACCGGCACAGGGGCTTCTGGAGATATCCTGTTAACTTCACCCAATATATAATGATCAACTATGACATCGCCGATGACTAGTATTCCGGTACTTTTGAATTTTTGAAATAAGTTCCTCATTTTGATCAATAAATTTAGCATGTAAGCTTTACAATAAGCAACTTAAACCGGTGCTTGGCAGGTTGTTATGGATATGTTTATTGAATGTTCTAATTACTTGTAAATATCTGTTGTCACCATTTCTGGATATGGCAAATTTAAGACTGATACCTATGAGCGAGTTTGTCATTTAATATTTTTGTATGCCATAATAATTTTATGTGTAAAAAGCTTATATATGTGCCTATTTTCCTTTCTGTATTTCTGCTAGTTTCATGTTCGACCACAGGAAAGGTTGGAACACCACAAATACCCAGTGAATCTTATTATAATTACATACTTGCTGTTGAGGCTGAGGCTTCGCAGGATTGGGAGGAGGCTTTAAAATACCTGAAACTATCACTTAAAGAAGATCCTGAATCGGTTTACCTGAAGACCGAGATCGGTCGAATTTACTATAAGTCCAGAAGGATGGAAGAAGCGATAGGGATTTTACGGGATGCAATTGCGAAGTATCCGACCTATGTGCCGGCCCTGTCACTTTTGGGAGAGATATACTCTGTGCAGGATAATTTTGCCGGTGCGATAGATATATATAACAGATTGATAAAAGCTAAACCTGAAAAGATCGAATCTTACCTGCATCTTGCCCACCTGTATATAAAAGAAGATAAAGCTGATGAGGCGTTAATAATAATGAAAGATGCCGTTTCCAGAGACCCATACAACGGTTTTATCAGGTTTTATCTGGGGAGAATTTATGCTGACAGGAATGAATATGGCAATGCAATTGATGAGCTTGAAAAGGCTCTTGAATTAACACCGTCCATGGATGCCGTCTACCATGTTCTCGCCAATGTTTATGAGGCTGCCGGCGAGATGGATAAGGCGATAAAGAATTACAGGGAAGCACTGGAGCGGAACATATATAATTCTGAGGCAAGAAGAAGCCTTGTCAGGCTTCTCCTTAAGCAGAGAAAAGTTCAGGATGCCGTCAGGGAGATGAAAGAAATCACCGGAATAGAACCGGATAATATTGAAATTCATATGTTGCTGGCCAACTTATATATTGATGAGATGCAGTTTAACGAAGCTGAAGGAGAATTGCGTAATATTATTTCTCTTGAACCCGCCAATAAGGATGTCAGATACCTGCTCGGCAAACTGCTGGGGCTGATGAAAAAATATGGGGATGCTATTGAGCAGTTTGAGATTCTTTCTGAACAGAATCCAGACAATGTCGATTTCCTCCTTAATTCAGGCATTTTATATATCCAGATAAAAGATTATGTAAAGGCCGAGGAGGTTTTAAATTCCGGACTTGCCATTGCACCGGAAAATATTGAGATTAATTTTAATCTTGCGGTCGTATATGATAAGACGGACAGGGTCGAAGATATGTTTGTAACGCTTCAAAAGACAATAGAGCTTAACCCTGACCATGCCGATGCTCTCAATTACCTTGGATATACCTATGCCGATAAGGGAATAAATCTCGATACGGCCCTTGAACTTATTAACAGGGCTGTCAAACTGGAGCCGGACAGCGGGTATATACGCGACAGTCTGGGCTGGGTCTATTTTAAAAAAGGTATGTATAAAGATGCCTTGAGGGAGATAAAGATTGCTTCAGAGGTTATTAAGGACGACCCGGTTGTTCTTGAGCACCTGGGAGATATTTATATGAAGCTTGAACAGAAGGAAGACGCGATTAATGCCTGGAAGAGGTCCCTTGAGTTTCATGAAAAAGAAGATGGTTTAAAGGCACGCATAGATAAGAAGATCATGGACAGTTTAGGGGACTCAGATGGCATTGATCAGTAAGATGTCTCCTGCTGAAAGTGTCATGTTTATCCGAATATGGGCCTGAATACTTAAAATGCGGTAACTGCTCAGGTTCACAGTTCAAGGTTCAAGGGTAGAAAACAAAGATGATAAGCTCGTAATAAATCATGGGATGGCTAAGTAAAAATTTCGATATACAAGGCGTAGTGTATTTTTAAAGACGAGACTATACATATAGTATGTCGAGGATTTCAAAATACGCTGCAACGCAGTAGATCGGACTTTTTACGACGCCATCAAAGATAATTAAGTGGCTTAAAGCTATTGCGACATGGTAGCTGATACTCGAATGGATTTACTAACTTTTTTAAAAACATAAGGCTACTAACCGTGAACCGTGAACTGTGAACCGGACAACCTGAGTAGTTGCGAAATGCTTACGTTAAGGGCCCCTGCAAAAATAAACTGGTTTCTGAAAGTGCTTTGTTTGCGTGATGACGGCTTTCACGAGATTCAGAGCCTCATCCAGAAGGTCACACTTTTTGATAAACTTACCTTTAAACCTTCAAACGATCTGAACATAATCACGGACGCGAGTATTCCTATGGAGAAGAACCTTGCGTATAAGGCGGCTCTTTTTTTGAAGAATAAATACGCGGTAAAAACAGGGGCTGAAATGCATCTTGTCAAGACCATCCCTATAGGGGCAGGTCTTGGAGGAGGCAGCAGTGACGCGGCAGCTGCTCTGGGAGGATTGAATGAATTATGGTCTCTTGGGCTTACAGTTGATGAGCTTTGCAAAGCAGGGGAAGAGATCGGGTCAGATGTGCCGTTCTTTCTACGTGATTCACTCAGTTACGTTGAGGGCAGGGGAGAGAAGATAAACGCGTGTGTTCCTAAAAGACAGATTCCTTTACTGCTTGTAAAGCCTTCATTTGCTGTTTCAACGGCATGGGTATATAATAATTTGTCCCATTCTTCCATATCATCTGTCCGGAATGAAGGTAATACTCACGAGTTGACAAAAAAACATGGTAACGTTAATAATATAAAGCATTTTATCAATAATGTTGAAGATGCTGATTTGTCCGGTATGGCCCGGAGTTTCGGGTTACTATCAAATGATCTGGAATCTGTTACCCTTGAGAGCTTTCCGATAATAGCTGATATAAAGGAGAGGTTATCTGACCATGGTTCTCTCTTCTCTTTGATGAGCGGTAGCGGGCCTACTGTATTTGGGGTATTCAATTCTTTAAAAGCGGCGGAAACTGCGTCACGTTCTTTTAAGGATTTCTGGACAGCAGTTGTATGGACTATGACGTAACGATAATTTGTATGGGTAGCAGGGCAGGGTAATCCACTGGATTGGGGCGTCGACAAGTGGTAAGTCACATGGTTTTGGTCCATGCATTCGGGGGTTCGAATCCTCCCGCCCCAGCCAGTAAACCACATTATAATTGCCGGGACTATCCGGTTATGAATATTAGATGTCTTCGCCGCTTATCTTCTAAAAGATGTTGGGTTAGACAAAAACAGATAACTGGTATCTGAAGACTGAGAAACCAGGGGGGTATATGCCAGAAGGTATTAAACTTTTTAGCGGTAATTCCAATAAGCCGCTGTCAAAAGAGATAGCTGATTCTCTGGGAATTCCTGTAGGGGACGCAACGGTCTCGGAATTCAGTGATGGTGAGATAATGGTTCAGATAAATGAGAATGTGAGAGGACACGATGTCTTTCTTCTCCAGTCAACCTGCAGTCCGGTTAACAAAAATATAGTGGAACTGCTTTTAATGCTGGATGCATTCAAAAGGGCATCTGCCGGCAGGATTACCACAGTCATCCCTTACTACGGTTATGCCAGACAGGACAGGAAGGTCCTGCCGAGGGTGCCGATCTCAGCAAAGCTTATGGCTGATCTTATAACCGCTGCCGGTACTGACAGGCTGCTTACAGTGGATCTTCATGCAGGGCAAATACAGGGTTTTTTTGATATTCCCGTTGATCACCTCTACGCTGCCCCGGTGCTGTCTGATTATGTGAAGGATAAATACACGGATAATACGGTTATAGTATCTCCTGATGCAGGTGGTGTTGAAAGGGCCAGGGCGTTTGCCAAGAGATTGAACGCCTCTCTGGCAATTATTGATAAGCGACGGGAGAAGGCTAATGTTTCAGAGGTGATGCATGTTATAGGTGATGTAGAAGGTAAAGACGCGATTTTGCTTGATGATATGATTGATACCGCCGGAACCATAACTCAGGCAGTTTCAGCTTTAAAGGAGAATGGCGCCAAGCGTGTTACCGCTTCCTGTACACATGCCGTCCTTTCCGGTCCCGCGCTTGAGAGGATTAACGATTCAATGCTGGAGGAGGTAATAACAACTAATACTATTCCTTTGGATAGTAAGAAAGAAAAATGCACAAAACTTACCGTGCTTTCAATAGCATCGTTGTTGGGAGAAGCTATAAAGAGAATTCATGATGA
>JBCKZY010000043.1:0-13743 GCA_038918635.1 Thermodesulfovibrionia bacterium
ACAAGTTAATTGAGACTGTTTTTCTGTTTCTCCTGAATATCTAACCGTAAAAGTCTTTATAATTTTCATAGCAGGTTATTGGCATTATGAATATGGCAAAAAATAAATTTAAGCGCACAGTATCAATTGTGCTTATTACCGTCAGCCTTATAGCTCTTGTCTTTTTTCTCTTGAGGGGTCCGTATTTATCAAATACGATTAAACGGGTAATTATTCCTGTACTGGAGAATGCAACAGGGGAGAGTATAATTTCAGACAGTGCCGTCATTAATCTCTTCCCTTTCTACTTTCAGGTTAAGAGTCTTAGAGTTTTTGATAAAGACGGCAACAGGCTTTTATGGGTAACAAAGACAAGGGCTTATATTGACCTGCTCGGCCTTCTTTCAGGTGAATTAAGGATCAGGCGTATGACACTAAAGGAACCAAGACTATCTGCAAGCAAAGAAGAACTTGATAAGGTCAGGGCCAATATTAAAAGATATCTGTCTGTCAAAGAGGGTGGTGGGTTAAGTCTCAGCATAAAAAATATTATTATGACTGATGGAGAATATGTCTTGTCCGGAATCGGTGAGATTAATGAATTATCAGGTGTAGGCCTCTTTGCAGATATTCTGGTTAAGAACACGATGACAGTTAAAATATCCCAGAAAGAAGGGGTCTTTCGCATTAAGGACAGGCCTGATTTGAAGTTTGGTCTTGATGGAAGAATGGTTGTCACGGAAGAGGAGAAGGTAAATATATCAGAGTTAATGATTCAATCTTCAGGTTCATCTCTTACAGTTGACGGCTTTTTAATGCTGGCTGAAGACGGTAAGTTGAAAGGGGGAAGGCTTAGCGTAAATGCAAAGATTCTCGAAGATACTATTAATAATTTCTTTGAAGTCGGTGATAAGAGAGAGGGTGAGTTAACAGTTTCAGGGGATGTTGATCTGTTGCCAACAGCCGGATCCAAATGGCCCGGTATCAGCCTGGAGCTTGATACCAGCGGCTGGTTTTATCTTGAGTCATTGATGAAGATATTGGGTGTGAATAGTAATATCACTGGAAGATTGGCAGTCGATGGGCAAATCAGCGGGGTATATCCAGACCTGTCCGGCAAGGCCAGTGGAAGACTTGATAAAGCAGAATTTGGTAGTCTGCCATTAGATTATATAACTGGTGATATTGATTATAAGGATAAAAAATTTAATTTTGACAATGTTGTGGCGCAAACATTCCATGGAGAACTCCGGGGAGATGCATTAATAAAGATTCCTCATGGTGACTATATGGTTGAAGCGTCTTTTAAAGATATTGGCAGTCCTGAATTCTTTGATTTCATCGGCTGGGACGCTCCTTTTTCAAAAGGTATAATTTCAGGTAACTTTAATCTGGAAAAGGTTCACAGCCATAATATGCAGGTTATTGCTGATGTTAATTATATAAATGCTTCAGGATCAGATAATGGACTTTTTGAAAGGATAGATGAGTTTACAGGAGGCATTGAATATGACGAAAGCGTCGTAGAGGTCAAGGATGGTATTTTCCATACGCAGGATTCATTGCTGTTGATAGATGGTATTATCGACTTAAAGAACATGAACCTTGCTTTAGATCTGGATCTGGACAGCATGGATTCTACCGATTTAACAGCGCCTTCACTCACTTTTATAAATGCACCGGTAAGGTTTGCAGGTATGGCTTCTGGGCCTTTAGGTGACCCTGAGATATCTGGATCACTCGATATGGGTCCCGGCAGTATCAAAGGGCTTAACTTCTCTAATGCGTCAGGTGATGTTAAATACAGGATTAGTTCACTTTCTTCGGAATTGTTAAGTGTAGAAAATGAGAATTCAAATTTTGAAATCTCCGGGTCGATTCTCTTCAGAAAAGCCGATAAGATGTTTTCATATGACGATCCATTTTATGAATCAAAAATAAGTATTAAAGACGGTAATGCCGGCATGCTGGCAAAGGCTTTTTATAAGGAACTGCCCTTATCGGGTGATGTCAGCGGGACAATTCTGCTTGAGGGAGATTCGGATGGTCTTAATGGTGAAGGGAATCTGATACTTGAAAACTTCAATGTTTATGGTCAGAATTTTGATAATATTACTTTTGCATCAGAGTTTGAGCCTGACAAAATTTATTTAAAGTCTGTCGTGGCATACAGGGGAAAATCACGATTAGAAGCGGAGGGTTTCTTCTTTTTTGATGAAAGTTTCCGTTTCTCTGTCTCATCGGATGGTGTTGATCTGCATGATATTGATCTGCTCAATAATTACCCTGTTGATGCGCTCATGAGTCTTAAGATTGATGGATCCGGCACTATTAAGAACCCTGCTGCAGAATTCTCGTTAAAATTATTTGAGAGCAGTTTGATGGGGAACCAGACAGGTAAAGGCGAGATTAATGGATCGCTTAAGGATAAAAAGCTTAAAATAACAGGTAACATCCTTGACGGTATAATCAACGCAGAGTCAAGCGCAATTTTGTCAGATAAGATACATTGGTCTCTTGACCTGAATTTTGACAAGGGAAGATATGATCCTCTTTTTGCGGCTCTTTTAAAGAATGGTCATGAGGACATATCGGCAACTATTACAGGGAATGCTAACTTGAGCGGTATCGGTAAAGATGTTACTATGCATTCTAAATTCACTTCCGCAATTTTAAGTCTTTACGGGTATAGCTTTAGAAATGTTGAAGACATAGTCCTTGAGCTTGCCGACAGGAGATTAAGTATTAACTCGTTCTCTCTTGTCGGTGACGATGCTGAAGTCAAAATGTCAGGAAAATTAAATATCGGTAAGGATTTTGATATAAAAGTGGAAGGCAACCTGGACTTTGTTCCGTTAAGATCTCTTTATTCCGGCATAACATCACTGAAAGGAAAAGGAAAATTTATTGTCGGGGTTGTAGGCGCATGGGAGTCTCCCAGCCTGACAGGACAGATTGATCTTGAAGATGGAACAGCTGTAATGGACAGGTTCCCCTACAGGATAGGGCCTCTGAACGGAAGCATTTTTCTAAAGGAAGACAGGTTTACCTTTGAATCCCTGAAGACGGGTTTAGCAGGTGGTAATATTGAGATGTCCGGCGTGGGATATCATAAAGAGATGTCACTGAAAAGGATATTTATCTCCTCAACAATTGATGGGGTAAAAATAAGGCCCGCTGAAGGGGTGCGTGCCGTTTTAGACGGTAATCTGTTTTATGAAACCTCATCAAAGGGATCATCATTGACAGGTACCATTGATATAAGGAAGGCAAGTTATGTAAAACGTTTTGAATGGAAGACCTGGCTGCTGGGTCTTAAAGAAACAGGAAATATATCTATGGATCAATCATCTTTTTATGGTGATACTGAATTAAATATACATCTTACAGGAGAGGAATATATATTTATTGACAATAATATTGCCAGCGCTCCTGTTGAACTGGACCTTACCGCTACCGGGACTCTTGCCAAGTTTGGTCTTGTAGGTAAGATTGAGGCAAAAGAGGGAACAATATACTTCAGAAGTAATGAGTTTGATATCCTTGATGGAAGGCTGGATTTTGTCGATCCTGATTTCATTGCGCCTGTATTCCACATCCAGGCTGAAACCTTTACGAAGGGTTATCGTGTAAAGCTGAATCTTGACGGATCCATTGATAAGTTTATCATGGACCTCTATTCCGACCCTCCACTGTCTGATACCGAGATTCTTACTCTTCTTACATCAGGGCAGATTAACAGTGAAGAGAGCGGCTTTGAGAGCGGGATAGCTGCCGGGGAAGCAACGGCAATTCTTACCGGAAGTTTACAGGATGTTATAGAGAGTGAGGTTAATCAGCTTACAGGAATTGAACGTTTTGAGATCACTCCACAGACAACCGTAACAGGGTCTTTGAGTCCAAGGGTTACGGTTGGTAAGCGTTTTATGAGAAATAAACTTTTTGTGGTGTATTCTACTTCAATAGGTCCAACTGAGGAGGACATTTATAAATTGGAATATGATATTTCCAGGAATGTATCCATCGTCGGGTCAAGAGATGAGGTAGGCAGTGCAGGCGTGGACTTTAAATACAGGTTTGAGTTCGATTAAATGATAATTAGTGCTTTTAATATAAAAAATAGATGGCTTCCTGACTTTAAGCACTCTGCTCATTTATTTTCTTCTATAATTGTTTTGCTCCTGCTTTTATCATCTTTCACTTATGCCTCTGGATCAGATAATGTGGTAAAGATCATTGAGGCTGAAGGTCTCACAAGGATGAAAGAACGGGAATTGATTGAATTAATCGATTTCCAGGCGGGGGATACTCTTAACATGGAAAGATTGAGCGCTGGAATCAAAAGGGCTTTCAGGAAAGGTCTATTCCATGACATTAAGGCTGTATCGGAACCTTTTGAAGGGGGGATTAAACTTAAGTATGTTGTTAAAGAGATACCGCTAATAAAAGAGATAACGGTGAGCGGCAATAAAATAATATCCGGCAAAAAGATAAAGGAGGCTTTTATCTTTAAAGATGGAGATGGATTTATTGATGAGTTACTGGATAAGGCAATAGATGATTTGAGAAGTTTTTATCAAAAGAAGGGATTTCTGTACGCAGAAGCAAGCGTTGTTGTTGACTACGATAGGATGTCCACGATTGTAGAAATCCATATCAATATAAAAGAGGGCCAACCTCAGAGAATCGAGAAGATAAATATACCCTATCACCTGAGAGCTTATCTTCGTCTGTCTGATGGAGATATATTTGACAGGGATAAGGCTGACAGGGACATTAAGAGGTTGAGGGATTACTTCAGGAAGCATAATTATATCAATCCTGTTATTGGACCGTATAAATATGTTAACGGTGAGCTGAGCATACCTGTAATACCTGGACCAAGGCTCAATGTGTCTTTCAAAGGGAATACCGCTATCAGTACGAGGGACCTTATGAAAGAGCTTCCGTTTATCGAAGAAGAAGAGGTAACGGATGAGTTGATAGATGAAACAGCCGACAGGATCAGGAGACTATACCGTACAAAGGGATATCGTCATGCTGAAGTTGCAGCTGCTGTATCTCTACAGGAAGAGACCTTTGACCTGAGTTTTTTTATATTTGAAGGCAAAAAAATGTATTTCAGAAAAATCGGGTTCAGCGGAAACTCAATTTCTCATGACGTGCTTATGAGTGTAGTGTCCGTTGAAGAGGAGAGGCCGTTCAATCCTGAACTTCTGAAGAAAAGCAGAGACTCCCTGATCATATTTTATAATGCGCTGGGCTATTTGAATGTGGATATTGCCGATATAAAGGAGTCTGTTTATGATGACGGTATCGGTATAGATATTGAGTTTGCCGTGAATGAGGGGCATCAGATAAAGATCAGGGGGGTTGAAATTTCCGGCAACATCATGATCGGTACCGATATTGTAAAAAGTGTTTTAAAACTTAATGATGGGGTTCCTTATAATGTCATAGATATCGGAGATGCCCGGCACAGGATACTGTCTTTATATAAGCGTTTCGGATACCTTGACGCAGGCATTGAGGTCAAGAGCCGGATTAACAATGATGAAGCCTTTTTAAATTTTATAATAACTGAAAATAGACCTTCAGTTGCAGGCAAGATTATTATTCGTGGTAATCGGAAGACCAGGGACAGGATAATTAAGAGGGAGCTTACCATTGAGGAAGGTGATACATATAGCGTAGAAGAGGTCTTGAGGATGAAACAGAAAATTTATAAACTCGGTCTATTCAGTGAGGTTGAAATCGATATCCTTGAGCCTGATTTTTCTGAAAGCAATGAAGGTCATCTTGTCAGAGATATGCTTGTTACACTGAAAGAGAGCAGGCCGGGTTCAGTTGAGGTAGGCATAGGTTATGGAGATTATGAGAAGTTTAGGGGGTCCTTGGAGATAAGATATCGCAACATGGGCGGGCAAAACAGGCAGATCGTGCTGCGTGCTGAAAAGAGCTCGGTAGATGAAAAATATATATTAAATTATAAGGAGCCATGGCTGTTTAAAAGGCCGGGTTTGCCTTTTAACGCTTTTCTGAAGATAGAGAAAGGGGAGTCTGTAAATTTTGATACAAGAGAGCTGTATTACAAATTTGACAAGCTCTCTTTTGTATCTGAGATAGAGATAAAATTATCCAGGAACCTGAAAGCCGGCCTTGCCTATGAGTATTCTTATACTGATACAACCGAAGTAGCCCCCGGTGCTATTATAAGTAAGGAAGATGCCGGGACACTTGGAATCAGCAGTGTATCGCCTTCTTTATTTTATGATCTGCGCGATAACCCTTTTGATCCAACCTCGGGCTCAATTAACGGGATAGTCCTGGAATTTGCCTCAAAGGCATATCTTTCTGAAGTTGAATTTGTCAAAGGGACTTTTCAGAGCACATGGTTCTTTCCGCTCAAGAAGGGAGTGGTTTTTGCTGTATCTTTAAAAGGCGGGCTTGCCCATGCGTTTGGAGATTCCAAGGAACTGCCTCTTATGGAGAGGTTCTTTCTTGGAGGGCGAACTACGGTCAGGGGATACACTAATGATACACTGGGGCCAAAAGGTGACAATAATGTCCCGACCGGCGGCAATGTGTTTGCCCTTTTGAACAATGAATTCAGGATATCTGTCAGGAAAGGATTAGGAGTAGTAGTATTTCTTGATGGCGGTAATGTCTGGCAGTTACTCAATGATATAGATCATGAATTGAAATACACTATTGGTGTCGGTTTAAGATACAGAACACCTGTAGGTCCTGTTAGAATTGATTATGGATATAAACTAAACCGGGAGGAAGGAGAGAGCTCCGGAGAATTGCACTTCAGCTTCGGTCATGCCTTCTAATACTGTAATGAAATTTAATAGACAGAAAATTATCAGATTTATTTTAATATGCCTTTTCTCGCTGGGGCTTAATTTATTTATCCCTTTAACGAGCACTGTATCATCTGAAGTCCTTGACAGGGTAGTGGTTATCGTGAATGATGAGGTTATATTGATGACTGATTTGAATAATGAGATGTCAGCCCGAAAGGAATCAGGTTCCGTATTAACAGAAGCAGAGGTCCTTGACGATATAATAAACAGGCTGGTTTTACTTGAAGAGGCCAGAAAATTCATGCTTAATATTAAAACTGCGGATATTGATTCGGCAATTGAGCTATATGTTGAGAGAAGGATTAAAGCCATGATTCATATCCCCTTTGAAAAGCTGGAGGCTTATTATGCCGATAACAGGGAATTGTACGGTAACAAAGAATTTTATGATGTAAAAGATGAAATTGAATCTTTTATGCTTGAGAATGAATTAAGAATAAGAATGCTTAATCATACACAGGAATTAAGAAGTAAATCTTACATCAGAATTCAAATGGAGGATTCTGACTGACTTCAAGTATCGCTTAAATAATTCCCGGTCTCCCCCCTGATTGAAGGCCCCCTGAATAATTAATATTATTGAATGGAAGGTGTTTATGGGTGAAGATTGGCCGAAAATGAGTGTTTATCAGGTCTTGATCTTTATTATTACCGCGACCTCGTCGCAGTCAGGGAACTTATGGCATTTCAGGCAGTCACCCCAGACCTTCTGCGGCAGTTTATTCTTGTCTATTTCCTTGAAACCTGAGCTTATAAAAAAAACAGGATTATATGTAAGTGCGAAGACCTTTTTTATGCCCAGTGATTTGGCCTCCTTAAGGCAATGCTCAACCAGTCTCTTCCCAACGCCCTTCCCCTGATATTCCTTTGAGACAGCAATAGATTTTATTTCAGCGATGTCTTCCCACAGAACATGAAGGGCTGAGGCTGCAATTGTAGTGCCAGTATCACTGCAGACGAAGTAGTCCCGTATGTTTTCATATATTTCATTAAGGGATCTCGGCAGCATTGTATCTGTCTTCGCGAAATGATTGATGAGGGAATGTATTGTCTTTGCATCTATGATTTTCGCCTTCTTAATCTTCAACATCGGCATCTCCCTGAAATGAATATTATCGTGCAACAGGATTAATCCCCTGATGTAAATATCAGGGTATGAAAATTATCCCCTGTATTTATGAGCGCTCAGGTAATCTCCTGTATAGATCAATAAACAGTCCTTTTCTGAGTCCGTTATCGCTTACTATAACTTCTTTAAATCCAAAAGTCACCATAATTGTTTTTAGAATAAGTGTGCCCGGCACTATAATATCCAGTCTGGAGGGTTCAAGAATCGGGTACTTCCCGGCTCTCTCAACAGAGCTAACGTATGAAATATCAGAGGAGATCCCCCCAACCTTATCAAGGGATAAATGATAATTATGTATTTTATCCCGGTTGAAATACTCAAGTCCCTGTGCTATTGCAGACAGGGTTGTCACAGTACCGCCGGTACCGACAAGGACTGAGGCGCCTGAAAACTCTTTCTTTACTAATTTTACGTTCTCCACCGCCTCCACAATATTGCGATTCATGCTGGTTATATCAGTCTGATGCAGAGGGTCATGCTTCATATATTTATCCGCGTAATACATCACTCCCAGACACAGGCTGTGTGTGGAAATTATTGTACCGGCTTTAATGAATATAAATTCAGTGCTTCCACCGCCTATATCGATCAGAAGGTATGTTTCAGATGTGGAGAGGTCCATCAACATCCCGATTGATGTCATTATAGCTTCTTCCTTTTCGCTGATGATCCTTATGTCGAAACCTGCCTGTATTTTTGCTTTTGTTAAAAAAAGATCGCTGTTTATCGCTTCTCTCAAGGCGCTTGTTCCAACAGCAGAGATCGCGTCTATTTGAAAATTTGAAATAACACTTCTAAATTTACTCAGAGCGGCAAGACCATTCTCCATCGCTACTTCATTCAGGGTATTGTTTATTGATACTCCGGATCCCAGTCTTGTTATAATTCTTTCTGAATAAACTTCTTTCAAACCGTCTTTGCTTATCTCAGCTATTAAAAGCTTGAAGGTGTTTGTCCCAATATCTATGGCAGCCAGTGTTTTGCTCTTCATATGAATATACTTCCTTTAACTTTCTGTATAATACCCGCGTCTGCTGCCCTCATGAGCAGTTCTATTGCCGCCTTTTCACCATCATCTCCAATGTCAAATGAATATTCGTTTACGTAAAGATTAATATGCTGATTTATAATATCCGGGGAGAGTTCCTGCGAATGCTGTTGTATATATGCCATAGGCTCAGACCTGTTTGAAGATGCATAGTCAATACTTGACCTTAAAATAGTATTGATTTTCCCCGTTAATACATTACCAAAAGAACGCCTGGCGATAATGCCTCCAAGTGGGATCGGGAGTCCTGTTTCGCCCTCCCACCACTCTCCGAGATCAACTATCTTACTTAATCCGTGTGAGGCGTAGGTGAATCTGCTTTCATGTATTATCAACCCTGCATCAACCGCACCATTTGATACTGACTTTATGATTTCATTAAAGGGCATCGGATGAATCGATGACTGTCGAACAAGTGACGGATTGAGAAGCTGTAACAGCAGGTATGCCGTTGTATGTATTCCCGGAACCGCTATCTTTTTCCCCTTTAGCTCATCTATGGAATATCTTTCTTTTGCTATTAGTAATGGTCCGCAACCCCTGCCCAGCGCACCGCCAGACCTGAGAAAGATATACTCCCTGCTGACGCGGCCATAGACATTATAGGAAATTTTTGAAAGGTCGAGTTCCGTATTAAGAGCTTTCCTGTTCAGGTCCTCTACATCCAGAAGTATTTCATTGAAATTAAGGTCGCCGGTCTCAATCTTACCGTGAACCATGGCGTAAAAAATAAATGTATCATTTGGACAGGGAGAATAGCCGAGTTTAAGAGTTTTCATTTTGATATCTTAACATGGTGATCCCTTGCGATGTGTTTTCTGTGGATTTTTAATGGCAGATTTACTGTAAATAACATGATATTATCTTAATTTACAATCACTTATATGAACATATGTATATTAAACAAATATCAAATATAGCGCTTATTTTTGTATTGTAAATGGTGATTTACTTGTGTTAAAGTTTTAAGCATATCAGAGATAGGTATTAATATGAGTATATCATCAATAATTTCAATATTACTGATACTGTCTGGCGCAGCTATACTGTTGTTTTCAATTTTCCTGAGTTTAAAGATAAAACGGCTTGTCTCAAGAGAATTATCCGGAAAGTGGCATTCTGCGGTAATTCTTTTGGCCTTCTTCCTTATTGGTTACATCTCTTTCGTTCTGATATTGATATTTAAGATCAGGTTTCCCCTTGAACTCGTGACCGGTGGAGTCTTCTTCGGAGGTGCCTGCTTTGTATTAATCGTTATGAATCTCGTGAAGATAACTATTCTGGACCATATTGATGAGATTGTAGAGCGTAAGAAGGCAGAGAAGGCGTTGATAGAAAGCGAAAACAAGTTTTCATCGGTCTTTAATAACATGCAGGACGTTTTTTACCGGACCGACAGGGCTGGGAATCTTATCTGGGTCTCTCAATCATCTGCAAAACTGCTTGGATGTGACTCAGTTGAGTACATATTGGGTAAAAACCTCACGGACTTTTATCTGCTCCCTGAAGAGAAAAAGTCATTTCTTGAGAAATTATCTGTTACAGGCAGTGTCTCTGATGTAGATGTTACACTTGGGAGGAATGACGGGATCAAAATCATAGTAAGTACCAGCGCACGCTATTATAAGGATGACAAAGGTGAAATAGCCGGAGTTGAAGGTATCTGCCGGGATATTACCAACCGTAAGAAGGCTGAAGATGTACTGCATGCCCTCTCATTGACTGACGAACTTACGGGTCTGTATAACCGAAGGGGGTTCTTTACACTCGCCGAACATCATTTAAAGAAGATAAAGCGGAAAGGAACAAAAAATTTTCTGTTTTATGCGGACCTTGACAACCTTAAAGGAATTAACGATTCCTGCGGTCACCTCGAAGGGGATAGGGCGATTAAAGCATTTGCTGAAATACTTAAATCAACATTTCGGGAGTCGGACGTAGTCGCTCGTATCGGTGGAGATGAGTTCGTGGTTTTCCCTGTTCCCTTAACAGAAACTGAAGAGGACTCTTTTGTCAGGCGTTTGCAGGATAATCTTGATTCTCATAACTTAACTGGTGAGCATGAATACAGGCTTTCATTCAGTTACGGTATTGCGTATTGCAATCCTGAAATGAATTGTAATATTGATGACCTGTTAGCAAGTGCTGATGAATTAATGTATAGTCATAAAAATCAAAAATATGACTAAATGATAGTTTGATCTACTGACGATTGCTACTAATAGCTTTTACACAACGTGTAAACACTATTCGCCTTCTTCAAAAAGTGTCCGAGCCTGCCTGCTCGCCTCGATTCGGCGAAGCGGGCCGACTTCATGCATAACCCGTTTCCTATCCTGACTGCTTATTCTTGTAGTCCTCTATGGCCTTATGCAGGGCATCAGCTCCCAGGTTTGAGCAGTGATGTTTCTGTGCGGGGAGGCCGTCGAGTGCGTCTGCAACAGACTCCTTGGTTATTGCAAGAGCTTCATCGAGTGTTTTGCCCTTCGCCATCTCTGTGATCATGCTGGAGACTGCTATTGCGGCTCCGCATCCAAAGGTTTTGAACTTAATGTCGGATATTGTATCCTTATCAACTTTGATGAATATCTTCATCATATCACCACAGACCGGATTGCCTTCCGATCCGATGCCGTCCGCGTCGGATATCTCGCCGACGTTCCTCGGATTGTTAAAGTGGTCCATTACTTTTTCGCTGTACATTCCGGATCCTCCAATCCTTCCCATCCATTTGCAAAAGGAGACATCTCTCTCAATTTACCGATTACCTTTGGGAAGGTTTCATTAAAGTAATCTATATCTTCTTCAGTTGTTTCCTGCCCGATGGTAAATACAACCGAGCCCTGCGCTATGTGGTCGGGGACGCCGATTGAAGCAAGAACCGGTGAGGACTTGAGGGACCTTGATGTACATGCAGAACCGCTTGCGCAGTATATCCCGTTACCTTCAAGGAGCAGGAGCATGGCTTCGCCCTCTATGTATTCCACAACAAAACTTGCATGCCCCGGTAATCTTTCCTTCGGATGACCAGTCAGAATAACCTTCGATATTTTATTTAATGAGTTGGAGATTATTTTATCCCTTAAAGGCTCTAAATGTTTTACGCGGTTGTTCATCTCACTCTCTGCAAGTTCAGCTGCCTTACCCATTCCAACTATTGCTGGTACGTTCTCGGTACCGGCCCTTCTTCCGCCTTCCTGTATGCCTCCATAAATCAGGGGGATTATCCTTGTCCCTTCCTTCAGGTATATAGCGGCTGCCCCTTTAGGCCCGTAAAATTGGTGAGCAGAAAGTGTCAGCAGGTCCACGCCGAGTTCTGTTACGTCAATAGGGATATTTCCGGCGGAAGCCACAGCGTCTGTATGAAAGATGACACCCTTCTTATTAGCTATCTTTGCGATCTCAGCTATAGGCTCTATGGTTCCGATTTCAGGACTTGCATGTATCAGCGAGATAAGAATGGTCTCATCAGTTATCGCTTTTTTCACGTCTGCAGGGTCAATAACACCATTATTGTCAACATTAAGGTATGTAACTCTAAACTCTGACTTTTCAAGAAAACGAACGGTATTAAGTATAGAATGATGTTCGATTCTGGATGTGATTATATGAGTGCCCTTCTTTTGATTTGCATATGCTATCCCCTTCAGGGCGAAGTTGTTTGATTCAGCTCCGCTGGACGTAAAGATCATTTCAGCCGGTTTTGCGTTAATAAGTGAAGCGGTGCTTTGCCTTGCGTTCTCGATCGCCTCTCTGGCTTTAAGAGCGGGTTCGTAAATACTTAGGGGGTTTGCGAAAGATTCTTTAAAATAAGGCATCATGGAATCCAGCACAGCCGGGTGGGTAGGGTTGGTCCCTGCGTAATCCATATATATCTTTTTCATTTTTACTCCTTAAGCTTTCTTAAATAAAATGTGTAATGGTCCTCTTCTTCCATAACCCCAAGAAATTCATTCCCGGATATTTCACACCATGCGGGGATGTCTTCCAGAGCACCCTCATAATCAGTCAATACCGCGAGAACCTGATCCAGGTCGATCTCTTTTATCTTATTCTTGATTGTAAGCAGGTGCATAGGGCACATCATGTAAATTATGTCGGTTGTTGAATCAGCCTTGATAGGGTTATCAAGGAATTTGAGTTGTGAACTTACCTGATTGTTCAATTTATATTCAGAAGCCCCCATCTTTTATTTTAATAACCTGACTTCCTCTTTTAAAAGGTCATTAAGGCTTACTGTATCTAAAAAGTTCTCAATATTCTCGCCCAGGGATTTCCATAGGAGCCTTGTGACGCATTTTTCAATATGATTACATTCTGGATGTTCTGATTTAGGAGCCAGACAGTTGGTTATAGTAACAGGACCCTCGAGAGTATTCAGTATCACACCGATACTTATATCATCAGGCTTTTTCTCAAGAGTATATCCTCCTCCCGGGCCTTTGCGGCTCTTTATAAGCCCGGACCTGCGGAGTTTATTTAGTAATTGTTCCAAATATGAGACAGACATACCCTGTCTCCTTGATATCTCTTTTATGGTTACTGGGCCTTTTTTGTAGTCCCTGGCAATTTCAAACATTGCCCTGACCCCGTACTCCCCTTTTGACGAAAGCCTCAACATAATTATAATGTATAATAGTTTACTAAACTTGTCAAGTTCTTCCTGTTTGATTTCCATCCACCTGTTTCTGTAAAAAAACATGTCTGAATAACATTGA
>JBCKZY010000044.1:0-13731 GCA_038918635.1 Thermodesulfovibrionia bacterium
CTGTTCAATGGTACAATAAT
The DNA here is from genome assembly GCA_038918635.1 of Thermodesulfovibrionia bacterium. Taxonomy (GTDB): domain Bacteria; phylum Nitrospirota; class Thermodesulfovibrionia; order UBA6902; family UBA6902; genus CAXMSH01. The sequence continues at coordinate 21 of JBCKZY010000044.1, forward strand.
GCTCAGTAACGAAGAAAAGCAAACACTAAATATCATTCTGTTGTTAACAACGAACCAAAAGGGCTCCTGATTTTCCTATGTCTAATTCAATTCCCCCTATGTCCAACTATCGAATGACTATTTCTTATGATGGGCGGGCTTTCCTTGGCTGGCAGCGGCATGGAAATAAGCCGACCGTTCAGTACACCCTTGAGCAGGCGGTGGAGCAGGCGTTTAATGTCCATGTGCCGGTACGAGGTTCCGGTCGTACTGATCGCGGAGCCCATGCTCTCGGTCAGGTGGCGAGCCTTCAGCTTCCTATTGGGTTAGAGCCCGAAGCAATCAGGAATAAGCTGAATAATCTTCTGCCTGCTGAAGTGCGCATTGCTGATGTGAGTGGCACATCGTCAGACTTTCATGCCTGTGATTCCGCCATTGCCAAGCGCTATCGCTATGTCATCTGGAATGACAGTAAGCTGCCAGCAGAGCATGATGGGCGAGTATGGCACATCAAGGAGCCTCTTGATCTGGAAGCGATGAATGACGCCTGTTCGATCTTCGTGGGCGAACACGATTTTGCTTCGTTTGCAACGCGACCAAACTTCAAACAAAAGTCGACCCGCCGCACCGTTACCGAGGCCGTGCTCACGCATGAATTACCAACTATAACCTTCGAAATCTCATCGGACGGATTTCTGTACAAGATGGTACGCAATATTGTACGTGCAATCGTTAAGGCAGGAGAAGGACGTTACACTCGTAACGACCTCTGTCGTATTCTTGATGCGAAAGATCGCAAGGCTGCCCCCGGAACTGCCCCTGCATCAGGACTCTATCTTGAACGTGTGTTTTATGCAGATGATATAATCTCAACAGACAAGGGAGGAACTCCTAAATGAGCCAATTCGTGCACCAACGTCACAAAACCGAATCCAGGCTTACGCGTTCACGCGAGCTTATTGTTGCTTGCGCCCCCATGCGCAGCAACGTTAATGTATCGAGCATTGCCCGGACGGCAAGTGCCTGCGCTATCGAGCGACTTATTTTAATAGGCAACGCAAGCCTTATTTCAAAAATTGCCCGAGATAGTGTTCTTGAGCTAGAGGTCTCAAGTCATCGAACATTGACACCGGTGCTCCAAAAACTGAGTAATGACGGCTATCGTCTGGTAGGTCTTGAGCAGACCACCAATTCAACAAACATGCATAACTACAGTTTCTCGCGACGTACTGCACTGGTAGTAGGTAACGAACGCACCGGATTAACGGCAGATATTCTTGATATATTAGACGATGTGGTTGAGATACCGGTATACGGCCTTCCCCATAGCTTCAACGCCGCAACCGCGGCCAGTATGACGCTATACGAATATTGCCGGCAGTTTCCCAAAGGATAAGGAGAACAAAAAGATGCATTCATTCGGGAGAAGTTCTTATTCCTGTACAACAGTAAATTGTGATGAAGACTGTATAATTAGGAGGCTGGTTTGAATTTTGCAGAGGCATCTCCCTGCCCCACAGTTAGAACATATCAGGGGATAAGCTTTTCAAAAACGACTCCGGAGGCCGATACTCCAAATGAAATTCTTTGTCTGGTTGAGAGTTTCCCCTTTATGTGTTCATCTTATCGAGAAACTCTTTATTATTCTTTGTCCCGGAAAGCTTATTAAGGAGAAACTCCATGCTCTCAATAGGGCTGAGAGAGTGAAGCACCTTTCTCAGGATCCACATCCTCTGAAGCATGTCTTTATCGACGAGAAGCTCTTCTTTCCTCGTACCTGAGGCGTTGATATTTATACTCGGGAATATCCTCTTCTCCACGAGTTTTCTGTCGAGGTGCAGTTCCATATTGCCCGTCCCCTTGAACTCTTCGAAAATAACATCGTCCATCCTGCTACCGGTATCAACAAGGGCGGTTGCGAGAATGGTCAGGCTTCCTCCGTCCTCTATATTCCGGGCAGTTCCAAAAAACCTCTTCGGCCTCTGAAGGGCGTTTGAATCGAGCCCGCCCGAGAGCACCTTGCCGCTTGCCGGGATTACCGCATTGTACGCCCTTGCAAGCCTTGTTATCGAATCGAGCAGAATAACGACATTCTTCCGTGACTCAACGAGCCTCTTGCCCCTTCCGATAACCATCTCGGCAACCTGAAGATGCCTCTGCGGCGGCTCATCAAATGTAGAGCTTATTATCTCAGCCTTCACCTGCCTCTTCCAGTCGGTCACCTCTTCGGGCCTCTCATCTATCAGGAGGACTATGAGATGAATTTCGGGATGGTTCTTCTTTATGGCCTTTGCTATGGACTGAAGAAGCATCGTCTTGCCGGTCCTCGGCGATGCGACAATCATCCCCCTCTGACCCATACCTATCGGAGATACAAGAGACATAACCCTTGTGGAATAATCACTCTTATCATATTCAAGATCGACTGCTGTTGTCGGATAATAAGGAATCAGGTTATCAAAAAGAGGTCTATCGATATTCTCATTCGGTGGTTCATGGTTTATAGCCTCAACTTTAAGAAGGGCAAAATATCTCTCGCTCTCCTTGGGAGGCCTTATCTGTCCGGTAACAAGATCACCGGTCCTCAGGTTGAACCTCCTTATCTGTGAAGGAGAGACATATATATCATCAGGCCCCGGGAGATAACTGTAATTTGGAGAACGAAGAAATCCAAATCCGTCAGGGAGGGTCTCGAGCACCCCCTCACCAAATATCAGGCCCGTCTTTTCTGTCTGCGCCTGCAGTATAGCAAAGATAAGGTCCTGTTTCCTGAGGCCGCTCGCGCCGTCGACTTTAAGGTCTTTAGCCATTTTAGTCAGTTCGTCAATTGTCTTCTCATTGAGCGTGGTGATATTCATGCCATGTTCACTTGTTTTACTTTTACCAGTCATAAGATTATTTTTTCCCCTTTTTGATTATTAAATAGAAGTTTTTAGAAAATACGCCGTAAGCATTATTTACATTAAATATGAAACACCCTACGAGTAACAGACTAAATCCTGCCGACCAAGGTACAGACCATCGAAACATCAGGCAAAGATGATCTTATGATTATGTCCTGAACATTGGAAACTTGAATTTTGAAATAATATAGGATTTAGTGTTTCGAAATCAGTATTTAATTAAATATGCGGTTTCTGATGATATATAATAGAAAAAATTTTAGTTATTCTCAGTTAGTGGGATACATATTTTGAAAAATAAACTTTTCCGGAGGTCTTAGCCTTTTAATATGAAACGGGATAAAAGATGAAGTGCCTACAACCCAATAGTAAAACAGATTTATTTTTTTGTCAATAGTAAATAAATTAATTGACAGCCCAGACCAACAACTGTTAATTTCTCTTAATCAAAGAGGATAAAGATTGCGGTTTGATTATATAAAATATATCAGAATAAGTCTAACATCATTAATTAAAGTATAAGAGTCTCTTTAAAATCACGTAAACATATCTCAGGATTAATACTGTTGTGCAAATCAGTGGAGAATTCCGAATGAGGAGCCTCTGAGGAGAAATATTAAATGGCTTTAAGTCTGGCGTTGATCATACTGTTCGGTCTTGCAGCGGATTATCTCTTTACACGGATGAGACTGCCGGGCCTCATCGGCATGCTTATGGTCGGAATACTCTTCGGGCCTCATGTGTTTAATCTTATAAAACCTGAACTCCTTAGTGTCTCGGCCGACTTCAGGATGATAGCTTTAATTGTTATTCTGCTGCGGGCAGGGCTTGAGACAAAACGTGACACTTTAAACAGAGTCGGCAAGACGGCAATCACCATGAGCTGTATACCGGCAATCTTCGAAGGAATCGCTGTCATGTTTGCCGCTAACATGCTGCTGGGCATATCATTTCTTGAAGCCGCGATCCTGGGCTCCATAGTTGCGGCGGTCTCCCCGGCAGTTGTTGTTCCCCTTATGGTCAACTTTATTGAACGCGATAAGGGAACCGGCAAAGGAATCCCGACTCTCATTCTTGCGGCATCGGCTATTGACGATGTTTTTGTAATAGTCATATTCTCTGTTCTTCTTGGAATATATACCGGAGGCACCACAAGTATTGCTTTGAGTCTGCTTCAGATACCCTTCTCAATAATTTTCGGAATCCTGACAGGGATCATATCCGGGCTTATTGTATACAGAGTTTTTGTAAAGTACAGACTTCGCGCCACAAAAAAAAGCCTTATCCTGATAGGAATATCTATTATTCTTGTCTGGTTTGAAGGCGTTATGCAGAGCACTATTCATATCTCGGCTCTCATCGGGGTTATGACTATCGGGTTTATCATACTGGAGAAATCCGAGCCGATGGCTCACATAATATCGAAGAAACTCGGCAAGGTCTGGATATTTGCGGAGATCCTCCTTTTTGTTCTGGTCGGCGCGCAGGTAGATATTAACGTTGCATGGGATGCGGGCCTCACCGGCGCGCTTGTAATACTTATCGGCTTAATCTTCAGAAGCATAGGCACGTATATATCTGTCATGGGAACCGATTTAAATTTCGAAGAGAAGATGTTTTGCGTTGTGGCATATATCCCGAAAGCTACCGTTCAGGCGGCTATAGGGGCAGTCCCTTTAGCAGCAGGGGTAGAGTCCGGTGAAATTATCCTTGCAGTAGCCGTCCTCTCAATCATCCTGACCGCTCCGGTCGGCGCGATTGGTATTACGTTCATAGGTGAACGTGTACTCAAATAGAGGATATAAAATGAATTGCCCCGCAGTCCCGATGAATCGCGACAAGGCATCAAAACAAAAATGACGTCATACCCGTAACAACGGGTATCCAGACGTCGTCCCCGCGCACGCAGGCGGGGAACTATAATGAATTGGATTCCTGTTTTCACAGGAAACCCTGGATTCCCGATCGGGGTCGGGCCTGTCCCGCCTGTCCCGATTATTCGGGGATTTATCGGGGAATGACAGACTAAGGGCTAGATCATTGACTCAGAAGCAGATCTTCGAGGGATTGTTTTGATCAACATGGTTTGCATTTTTTATCATCACTCTGCAAAATAAAATCTATGTCTGACGAAGTTCATAATGGAAACGAAATAGTTGTCTATGTAACCGCGCCCAATGAGGATGAGGCGGCCGGGATTGCAAGGGCTCTGGTTGAGGCAAAACTCGCTGCCTGTGTGAATATTATTAGTAATATAAGATCAATCTACAGATGGCAAGGCAATCTGGAGGACGATTCAGAAGTACTTATGATAATAAAGACCAGGAAAGAATTATTTGATTCTTTGAAAACAGAAGTAAAGAAGCTTCACAGCTATGAGGTGCCTGAGATTATCGCCCTTCCCATATCGCTGGGATCAGAGGATTACCTCAAATGGATTAGGGAATCTACGGGATAACAATATCAACGGGAGGTATAAATCATGGAGGAGCATACCGAGGAATCACTGAAAGAGTCACTTGCAGGATACAAGGAGAAGATACTACCGACAAATAAAGGTTCACTCGAGTGGGAAAAGGACCTGATATTCAACGCAAGAACCCAGATGGGATACGAGGTTGAGTTTGACGCGCGCATGCAGTGGGGGTGTTCTCCTACCGAAACGCTCCTGATGAGTCTTGCAGGATGTATGGCTATTGACGCCTTCTCTTTTCTTCAGAAGATGAGGGTTGATATAAGCAGTTTCAAGATTGATTTTTCTGGCGAAAGAAACCTTGATCCGCCTCAGTATTACAGATCCATCGAGATGGTCATCAACATTGCGGGTAAAGGTGCTACACCTAAAAAACTCGACAGGGCCATCTCTCTGTCACAGGAAAAATACTGCTCTGTATACCACTCCTTACGAAGTGACATTGATATAAAGGTAAGCTACAATATTAATAGTGAAGAGGTTTGAAAGGCATAGGGCATAGAGCTGAGGGCTTAGGGACAATAACACAATAACTTAATAACTCAATAACCAGTGAACGGTGAAAAGCCAATAAACATCACCCGTCACTGTTTCCAGCGATCCAGGAAATCCCCAGTTCCTTTTTAAGCCATGCTTCGAGTTCTTTGGTTAATGGGTACATGCCCGATTTGCACTCATCCTTATTACAGCCCATCGCTTCCTTCAGCAAATCCTCGGGCACATCCTCAATATAACCAACTGTCTTGCTCATAGATCCCCTGGTCCTCATTATCATCAGGGCAGGCTTATCATAGACAACGTCTACATACAACATGTACTTAATCATGCTGCCCTCAGATTTATCCGCTCCGCTCTCCCGCAGAGAAGCATTGGACGCCAGAAATTTCTTTGGAGTAATATCCCACCTGATGTTCTTCAGGAACTTTTCACTCTCTTTGAGTTCAGAAATTGTGTAGTTATAACATTCCATGGTTTATATTATAATAGAGATTACTGTAAAAGTCTTTGTTCGTCATTCCCGAGGTTTTTATCGGGAATCCAGGGTTTCCTGTGAAGCTTGTCCCAGCAGGAAGTATGCAGGGAACAGGAATCCAATTCATTATGGTTCCCCGCCGGAGCCTGACCTCGAATTTCACAATCAGGGGCGGGGATAACGGCATAAGTGATTTTTCAGAGACTTTTGTAAAAGGCTCTGAAACAATATTTAGTTGTAAGTTATTGGAGGTTTCAACCGGATGGGCTGCCTCTTTTGTTCTATAGTAGAGAAAAAGATCCCTTCAAAAATCGTTTATGAGGACGATCAGGTACTTGCGTTTGAAGATATACATCCTCAGGCACCGGTACATATTCTCATTATTCCCAGAAAACATATATCAACAGTGCTTGAGGCCACACCTGACGACAACGCGCTTCTGGGACATATGTTTCAGACCGCCAACTTATTAGCAAGAGAGAGAAATATTGCTGAAGACGGTTTCAGACTTGTCATGAACTGCAACCGCGAAGCCGGACAGACTGTCTTTCACATTCATCTCCACCTGCTTGCTGGACGGATAATGCACTGGCCGCCGGGATAATAAAATATATCAAAAAATGAATCATCCTACGGCGACCAAAAGTAGGCGCTTCTAAGCGAGACCTCAGGGTATCCCAAATATCCCCTCCCTTGTCGGAGCGACCCTTTGCGGAGACCCGCTTCGGGATGGGAGGGGACTTAGGGTATTGGAACCCCTGTAGCACCAGAAGAAGTCGCTTCTAAGCAAGTCTACAGGGAATTATCAAGTTAAAAATAAAAATTACGGAAGGTTAATTCATTTTCTAGTTTATTGAAACTGTGAAAACAACAATAGCGCCTCAAGCGAATTATAAAAAAACCTTACCTGAAATTTACAGCAAACTCTACAAATCCTTCGGCCCTCAGCACTGGTGGCCCGGAGATACCCCATTTGAGGTATCGGTAGGGGCCATACTGACACAGAACACAAACTGGACAAATGTAGAGAAGGCGATAAAAAACCTTAAAGAAAACAACGTGTTAACTGCCGGGAAACTCCACAAGTTAGGGACAAATAAACTCGCCTCACTGATAAGGCCCTCAGGCTATTTTAACGTAAAGGCAGGACGGCTAAAAAGTTATTTATCGTATATATCAAACCACTACAACGGCAGTCTGGTCAGAATGAGAAAGGGATATACTCAAGTCCTAAGAAAAGAGCTTCTTTCAGTTAATGGCATTGGACCTGAAACAGCGGACTCTATACTCCTGTATGCACTGGACAAACCGGTCTTTGTAATCGATGCGTACACCAGAAGAGTGCTAAAGAGGCACGGCCTTGCATCAGATGATATGACCTACCATGAACTTCAGGGCCTTTTCCATGAGGCCCTTCCCGTTGACGTTCAGCTATATAACGAATACCATGCCTTATTCGTAAAGCTGGGTAAGGAGTACTGCAGACCAAAACCGAGATGTGAGGGGTGCCCACTGGAAGGTTTTGGTTCTTGACAATTTCGTATTACTGTATTACTATCCTACAGTAGGAGGTTAAAAAATGGGAACAACGGTAAAAGTCAGAGAAAAGTACCAGATAACAATACCCGAAAAAGTCAGGGAAAAGATTTCTCTTGAAATCGGTGAACGTGTTGAGGTTGACGTGAAAGACGGACTTATTACAATCAGGCCGCTTATGGAGATCCCGAAAGATCAGGCATGGTTCTGGACAAAAGAATGGCAGGATAGTGTTAGAAAATCAAAAGATGAATACAGAGAAGGAAAGACCCGAACCTACAAGTCAGTAAAAGAGGCAAAAAAAGCAGTTGGCTAATAATATTGTCATTCCTCAAACAGTTCTAAAGAAAATAAACGCCCTTCCAAAAGAAATACGGATTAAATTCTGGAAAAATCTTAAAATACTTCTCAAGAACCCTTCTCACCCAGGTCTCAGGAATGAAAAACTACGAGGCACAAAAGAAGATTGGGCATTCAGTATAACAATGAACTATAGAGCTACCTATTTTATAGACGGCAATAATATTGTTATCACTATGGTTGGAACTCATAAAGATGTACTTGGGCTTTAGGGATCTTCACTCTCCGTCATAAAATAATACAACCAACTCTTTATCACATCTTTAATCTATTAATTCATATTACATCTTAAAATATAAGCATTATTAGCCAATAAATCCTGCTATATTTCAAAATATACTGTAAATATACTCATTACATATATAAATATCAGTTATTTTTCTTGACAATAGACAAATAAAGTGATATTATTTCTTATGATTTATTAGAATATGCTATTGAGGGATAGAGATGGAAGAGACAAAAGATGAGCGTTTTAAAAGAATAGCAGCCAAGAGAACCAACGATGTTCTTGAAAAGATCAGGATACTCGGCAACTGTTCAAATAGAAGTTCATATAAGTACACCTCAGAAGAGATAAATAAAATATTTTCAGAACTAGACAAACAGTTAAAGCTTACAAAAGCAAGGTTTTTGTCAGGGAAGAGAGAGAGGTTTAAGTTGTGAGTGTGCCCCTATTTGTAAAAACAAAGCATTCACTGTCTTTGCGTTGACATGTCTGCATCCAAATTGTAGACTTATTGTAGGACAAACGATAAACAACAGGGAGGCAGCATAATGAAATTTGTAACTGTAAGAGACTTCAGAATAAAGCCGGGTACAGTTTGGAGCAACCTTGAAAAAAAGGAAGAGGTAGTCATTACTTCAAACGGCAAACCTATAGCACTACTGACAGGAGTGAGTGACGTTACTTTTGATGAAACATTGAGAGCTCTCCGGCGAGCAAAGGCAGAACTTGCTGTGTCAAGGATGCGTCAGAGCGCTGAAAAGAAAGGGTTGTCCGGGCTTACTCCAAAAGAGATCGAAGCTGAAATTGCCGCTGCAAGGAAAAAGAGAAAGTAATGCAGATAGTCATGGATACCAACATCCTCGTTTCCGCGCTTATAACTCCGTTTGGAAATGCGGCGAGGATACTCGATATGGTGTTACTTGGAGAGCTGCAATTGCTATATGATGACAGGATATTATTAGAATACAGCGAGGTTCTTTTAAGACCCAAATTCAGTTTTGAAGAAAGGGATGTTGATGACCTTCTGTCTTTTATTGATACAGAAGGTTTGAAGGTCACCTCTGTTCCTGTCAACTATCCAGTTATAGATAAAGATGATATTCCATTTATTGAGGTTGCTGTAAGTGGAACAGCCGAAGCATTAATTACCGGGAACAAACGTCACTTTAAAGGTGCACATACAAAAAAAATAAGGATCATGAACCCCGATGAGTTTTTAAAGTTCTGGCAAAAAGAACGGAAGCAATGAGCATGAGCATAATCTTTTCAGGCATTGATGAAAAGATAAAGACAGCAAAAGCAAGGTTTCTGTCAGGGAAGAGGGAGAGGTTTAAGCTGTGAAAATTTTCGCCTTCTTTTTCTCCCTGCTTTTGTAATAAGATATAGATCTACAACAAACTGTTTTAATTCTAGAAAATGAAAAACATAGCCCCGATTTTCGCAAGACATGAAACCTTTCATCTTCATTAATGACTGATATAAACAAAGACATCCTTAATAAAATAGACGGTATAAAATGCGATCTTGATACCTACCGCCCTTTTTCCGCGCACGTTGCCGGACAACTGAGGGACTATTACAGAATAGGCCTGACCTTTACCTCTAACGCGATTGAGGGCAACACTCTAACAGAGTCTGAAACAAAGGTCGTCATCGAGGACGGGATAACGATAGGCGGCAAGTCTTTAAGAGAGCACCTTGAAGCCTTAGGGCATGCAAAGGCTTATGACCAGATCCATTCTCTTCTTGAGCAGGACATACCTGAAAAAGATATTCTACATCTTCATTCACTCCTGATGCGAGAGATAACACCTGATGAAGCCGGCAGTTACAGGGGAAATAATGTCATCATTACCGGAACTGATTATCTGCCTCCGGATCATACTGAAGTCCCTCAATTAATGAAGGAACTTATTGGGCGTCTTAACAGCCCATCTGAAAAACACCCGCTCGAATGGGCAAGTGACCTGCATGCTGAATTTGAATCAATACATCCCTTCACAGATGGAAATGGAAGAATAGGAAGGCTTATATTAAGCATAATGGCCATGAAGAACGGCTATTGTCCTGTAATCATACCCCCTGCAAGAAGGGCGGAATATATAACCGCAATGCAGAAAGCAAATAAAGGTGATTTGTCTCTGCTCAGAGCTTTGATAATAAGCGTTATACTTGAAGAAATAAAGTCTCTAAAAAGACTGCTTGAAAGTCTTACGAAATAATTAAGACTCCCAGCCGCAGCCAGAAGTAGGCGCTTCTAAGCGAGACTGTGGAGTAATGAATCACCCTGCGGCAACCAGAAGTAGGTGCTTTTAAGAGGACCGCAGGGTATCCCAAATATCCCCTCCCTTGTCGGAGCGACCCTTTGCGGAGACCCGCTTCGGGATGGGAGGGGACTAAGGGGAGGGTGAATATCTTCTTGAACACCCCCTCCCTATCCCTCCCCCATCCATGGGGAGGAAACCTATTGGAAACCCTGCAGCTAGACTACAGGGAATTATCAAGTTAAAAACATAATAGTCCGCATGAAGAAGACCATTCTCTTTGTAGCGCCGCCCGGGGCGAGGAATAAAAAAGAACCGATCTTTAAAGAGATCGCCTCTCTCTGTCCTGAAGGAGATTACTCCCGTGTTGTATACCTGGGACCTGATGCCACTTTTCTTTCAAATGTTAAAAAGCTTTTCTACAGACACATTGCAAAATCAAATGACCGCAAGGCCTATATTCCGTTTCAGGCGGTAACGATCAGGCAGATATCTCGTGAGCTGCATGAAACATTCGGACAGAATGAAATCATAACGGATGAGATCAGGACCCTACTGCTGTTTCAACTGCTGGAAGACAGTAACCTCGGATACGCCCGGCTTCTTTCGGGACTGCTTAATAAAATCAGACATTATATCCCTTACACTGATCTTAATGAAATCAGGGCAGAAACAGGCAGGCTGATATTTGAAGACAAGGCCAGGGAGAGGGCATTAAGCGCCTTTGATACATTGCAGGCTTACGAGGCCCTGCTGAGTGAAAAAAAATATATAGACACGGAAAAATTACTGCAGGCCGCCATACAGCTTATAGATAAACATTTTGCTGCCGATCTCCTCGTCATAGACGGCTTCCATGACCCCACCCCTTTGGAGAAAGCCTTTATATCAACACTGATCGGCAAATCAAAAAACGTCCTGATGCTGGCAGAGGACAGGGACTCCTTAACAGGTATTATTGAAAATGTCAGACCCTTTACAGTTACAACACTTCGGTCTTCTTCAGAACGGACCGGCAGCGGATATTATATTTACCCATCAATTGAAGACGAAGTGGAGGGAATTGCAAAGAATATCATGGACCTGCTTTTGCAGGGAACGATGCCCTGTGAGATAACTCTTTCTTTTCCCGGCCTATCAAAGTATCTGCCAATGGTAAAACGTGTATTTAAGAGACACGGCATCCCGGTAAGTGTAGGCGAATATACACTCTCAGGCACTAAACCGCTCGTTGCCATTAATGAAATTATTGCCTGCATAGAGGATGACTTCCCGCGCACTGATTTTCTCTCTGTTATCACGTCGCCTTGGTTTCCGGCCATTCCGGTTAATGTAAAAGAGCAGGCTGTAAATTATGCTTACCGCGCCGGGATTATTAAGGGAAAGGAATCATGGCTCTCGATAGAAAAGACCATAGTGAATGAGACTGGCCGTCTTTCTGATGAGGAAAGGACACAGATAGAGGAGTTTCAGAAAGGCGTTAGTAAAATTGTTGAATTAATCGAGGGTATAGAAAAAGCAGAAAATCTGTCGTTGTTTACTGGAACCTTATTATCTGTTCTGGAAAGAATCGGTTTCTTTGATGGGCCGATCAGTAGCAATTCGGACAATACCGAAACAATAGCAGGCAAGATATCAAGGAAGTTTGCTGAATTACAGCATTTTGCATCAACCAATGACCTGCCGGATAAAGTTCATCCGGGAGTATATCTGCGTTTTGTTCTTGAATCCCTGAGCAGCTCGGATATCGGCACTGACGGCGTCAGGGTGGTCTCATATGAACAGGCATCAAGCATCGAAATAAAATATCTATTTTTTGGTGGAATGGTTGAAGCAGAGTTCCCTTCAAAGCCTCCGATAGATCCCATAATGCCCGAAAAGGTGAAAAAGGCCCTTGGCATGCCCTATCTGGAATATTACCTGAAAAGACAGCGTGAGTATTTCAACCGACTTCTGAATGTTGCCGAAAGGCCTCCTTTCTTTTCCTGTCCCTCGGCAGAAGGTGAAACAATTTTCCTGCCATCGCCCTTTCTTGACTGGGACCAGCCGCTACGACCGGTTGAGCTCGATATATTCTCTGAAGAAGAGGTGCTTGTCCGGGAGGGAGAGATCAGGGGAGATGATACTGACATGAAAGTACTTTGGGACGGGGCGCCTGATTTGAACACTCATTCCCGGAACCTGATGAATGAAAAGCTCCGGGGATATCTGAATGTCACAGACATAGATGCTTACAGAAAATGTCCCTTGCGGTTTTATATCGAGAGGGTCTTAAGGCTTGAAACAGATGAGCCTCCCAGGTTTGAGGTGGAGGCAAGGCTATGGGGAAGCCTTGCCCATAAGGTCATGGAACAGCTTTTCAAAGACGGAGACCTGGATATAGACAACCTTGACGGGAGGCTTTTTAAATGTCTTGAAATGAGCATTAAGCAGTTCCCGATAGATGAGTTCTGGAGAAAGGTAGCTAAGGAGATATTCCGGAAACTACTACCTAAAATAAAGAAACAGGAGCATGACCTTAGAATGAAGGGGTTCGGTCCTGTAATGGTCGAAAAAAAACTGACTGCGGACATTAACGGCCTTAAACTCAAAGGCAAGATCGACAGGATTGATATAAAAAAAGAGGGTCCAAGGATTCTCCGCCACGGCGGATTCGCTGAGGCGAAAAGGATTCGGGATTCAGGGGGTAACGAAAAAAAGAACAACTCTGTGATCCTCCTTGATTATAAAACAGGGAATATTGACAGCGACAGCCTTCAAATGGCCCTTTATGTGGCAATGTGGAGAGAGAATTCAGCAGACCCGGTGGAAAAGGCGGGTTACTATTCCCTGAAAGAGGGTAAAATCACGTGGTTTCCGAAAAAAAATGGTATGGAAGAATATATCAATGAAAAGCTGGCCGTTACAGAGGAGCTTGTCGGCAATATGAGAAGGGGTTATTTCCCTCCTGAGCCATACAGGGATGCGGTGTGCAGATACTGCAACCACAGCCCT
>JBCKZY010000045.1:0-13592 GCA_038918635.1 Thermodesulfovibrionia bacterium
GCTTATCAGGATCAAAAAGAAAGAGGTTGAACTCGGTAACCAGTCAAATAATATAGTATCTGTTCTTTCCAGGAGATTCTCGGAGAGTAATATAGTGGTGGATTCAACCACCGAGATAGGGCCAAAGGTTGGAGCGCGACTAAGAAATGACGCCATGTGGGCTATTTTAGCAGCCATAGCAGGCATACTGATTTATGTATCGTTCAGGTTTAAATTCAGATTTGGTGTAGGCGCTACCGCCGCGACCTTTCACGATGTGCTTGCCGTTCTCGGTATTTTCTATCTGATAGATAAGGAGATCAACCTTGTTATGGTAAGCGCCCTGATGATGCTGGCCGGGTATTCACTCACCGATACGGTGGTTGTCTTTGACAGGATCAGGGAGAACATAAGGGGCAGACGCAAGGAGTCCACGTATAATATTATTAACCAGAGCCTGAATGAAGTTCTTTCAAGGACTATAATTACCTCTGCAACCACCTTTTTTGCCGCTTTTGCCCTTTTTCTTTTCGGTGGCGAAGTTATTCATGATTTTGCCCTGGCCATTATGCTTGGTATAATCATCGGTTCATATTCCTCAATGTTTGTGGCGAGCCCTATCGTATATATGTTCGGGCAGAAGGCGTTCAGTAAGAAATAAATTATAGCCGTAGCCTTACAAAGACTTTTAAGATATAACGTATAACTTAAGCTCAAGCCGGCAGGTATCCTTCTTTTTAAGTAAAGATCTTTTCGAATCTGTCCTCGACCCGCCTATCATCTGGGCCGTAGACGACTTGTCGCGCGGGTTAGAGTAACGAAAGAAAAGGTAGTTAGCAGGTGGCCTATATGGACTGTCATTGGTTGGTGAACAGGACCAATCCGGAGTTTTTAAAATACCTCTCTGAAAAGGCTTCTATATCAACAATATCCGCCCAGATACTGGTTAATCGTGGTATCAGGGATGCCGCTTCAATCAGGGATTTTCTTGACCCTTCCCTTGAAAATCTTCACGACCCTTTTTTGCTGCCTGATATGGAGAAAGCGGTTAGCCGCATAAGGGAAGCTGTCAGGAAGAATGAGACCGTCTTTATTCATGGTGATTACGATGCTGACGGCATAACATCTACTTCACTTCTTGTTTTGATATTGACGGGGATGGGTCTCAGGACCCTCTATCATATCCCTGACAGGATTACTGAAGGCTATGGTTTCAGCGAAAAGGGGATTGAGTTGGCCCGTGGATGTGGTGCCTCCCTTATTATAACCGTTGACTGTGGTATAAGTTCGATTGAAGAGGTTGAAAAAGCAAGGTCGTTCGGTATTGATGTTATAATTACAGACCACCATGTGCCGCCTGATGAACTTCCTGATGCATTAGCAGTCATTGACCCTCACAGGTCCGACTCTGATTATCCTTTTAAATATCTGGCCGGTGTAGGCGTTGCGTTCAAGCTGGTACAGGCTCTTGTCAAGTGGGAGGACTACGAGGAACTGCTTGACCTGGTAGCCATAGGAACGGTTGCCGATTCTGTCCCGCTAATAGATGAGAACAGGATAATCGTTGCTCATGGTCTGGTGGGACTTAATAAAAGAGAGAACAGGGCAGGGATAAGGGCTTTAAGGGAAACTGCTAAAATAGGTCATGATCTTCGCTCGGGACACCTGTCGTTCAGACTAATACCAAGGATTAACGCGGTCGGCAGGCTGGATGATGCTAACGGGGCAGTTGAGCTTTTTCTGACGCGTGATAAGGTTAAGGCTGAAGGGCTTGCTTCCATTCTTGAAGACCATAACAGGGAACGGCAGAAGATAAGTGGTTTTGTGTTAAAGTCAGCGCTGGATATGATCGATTCTGATAATCCGGATAGAGTTATTGTTCTGTCATCTCCTGAATGGCATCCGGGAGTGATAGGGATTGCCGCGTCAAGACTCGTGGAGATCTTCTACAGGCCTGTTTTTCTCTTCTCTGAAAACGGTGCTTCTTCGAAGGGGTCCGCGAGGAGCATCTCTCCTTTCCACCTTTTCAGGGGTATTTCAGAATGCGCGGATTTGCTTATCGACTTCGGTGGTCATAGACATGCCGCAGGCATCAGTATATTAACCGGAAATCTGCCTGCCTTCAGGGAGCGGATTAACCATGTTGCTCAGAGGGAGCTTGGCGATAAAGATATGATCCCGACTTTTGAGATAGATGCTGCTGTCAAGCTTTCGGATATTGATTTTGATTTTATTAAGGAGCTTGATCGTCTTGAACCGTTCGGTAAGTCTAACGAGGAGCCGGTTTTCGGATCAAAGGGGGTTGAAGTCCTGGATCATAAGGTTGTGAGTAATAATCATCTCAAGATGAAGTTGAGGCAGGACGGGATGATTATTGATTCAATCGGCTTCGGGATGGGTGATCTTGCTGAAAGCATTAAGGTGGACCCTTATGTGGATGTCGCATTTGTTGCCGGTATTAACGAATGGAACGGGAATAGAAATCTTCAGTTAAACCTCAAGTCCGTAAGGCCATCCGGTCTTCATCGAGAATAACTTTTACTCAAGCGTCTTTGCCATCCGTATACCCTCATCTTCAATCAGTTCGTTGGATCCCATTTCTTAAAAAAGAAAAGCGTTTGAAAAAAGCGTATTTGAAGGCAGAAAAAGAATTATCTGCTCTATATCAATTAGCCGGTCAAATAGAATATGAGAAAATCAAGAAATAGCAAATCGTCGGAGACGACCGGCAAGGTCTGCAGCTGAACTCAGCAATCCTTGCCGCTCCGCGAGGAAGAACAGGAGTTGGAAACGAATGGGCCTTCCGCCCGAAAACATTTGGCGGACAAGCCGGCCCACCGCCCTCCTGAGGCGGATAAACCACGCCTGAGGCGGACAAGCTCAACTGCCGCGTTATATTTCAATATTAAGATTGGCGGTTCTTCACATTGTTGAACTTGACATTGATATCAATAATGATACTATAATAGATAAATGAGTAAGTTCGAAGACATTCTCGCACAGATAAACAAGAGTCCTAATAATGTAAGATTTAAGGGCTTATGTATGGTTTGTGATTATTATTTTGGGGAGGCACGTCAAAAGGGGAGCAGTCATCGAATATATAAAACACCATAGCAGGGAGACCCCAGGGTTAATACTCAGAATAATAAAGGAAAGGCTAAAGCATATCAAGTCAAACAAGTGCTTATGGCCATTGAAAGATTGGAGGTAAATTATGGCACTAAAAAATGATCATTATACTTATCGCGTAACGTGGTCTGCTGACGACAACGAATATGCAGGGTTGTGTGCAGAATTTCCAAGCTTAAGCTGGCTTTCAAAAACTCATGAAGGAGCATTAAGAGGTATTCGCAAAGTTATTGCTGATGTAGTAAAAGATATGAAAAAGAACAAGGAAGAAATACCTGAGCCGATCGCTAATAGAAAATATAGCGGGAAGTTTATGGTTCGTGTTCTCCCTGAAGCACATAGAGAACTTGCAACCCAAGCTGCTGAAGCAGGGGTTAGCTTAAACCGCCTTGCTAGTGTTAAATTAAGCAAATAAACTCACATAACAAGGCAGTTGAGCGCCCAACGTGGTAAGCCCGCCCGAAAACATTTGGCGGACAAGCCGGCCCATCGCCCGCCTGAGGCTGATAAACTCAACTACCGCGTTATGTTTATAAATGCGATTGACCAACCAGTCTTAATTTGGTACTATATATGGACTGGAGGTAAATACCATGAAAATTAAAGAAGATATCAAACCTATTTCTTACTTGAAATCCAGATCCGCTGAATTATTAGCTCAACTCAACGAAACCCACAGGCCCGTCGTTATTACTCAAAATGGGGAACCAAAGGCCGTTATTCAAGACGCTGAATCCTACGAGAAAATGGTTGATTCCCTGAATTTAATGAGAATATTGGCGCACGGGGAAAAAGCCATTCAAAAAGGTAACACCATAAAACAAGAAGACCTTTTCAAGCAAATTGATGAAAATCTAATGACAAGAAAATCACACAAATAGATTATGAAAAGATTCGTGGTTGAATGGGCTCAACCAGCGAGTAAAGATTTAGAAAACATTATTGATTATATCTCCCACGATAATGTTGATACTGCCATTACCGTCTTTAAGAAAATAAAGTCAAAATGTAAGACATTGAATCAATTCCCCGATAGAGGCAGAATTGTTCCCGAACTGAAAGCATATGGCATATTGAGTTATAAAGAATTAATCATTTCTTCCTGGCGAGTTATCTACAGGCCATCTGATCAAAAAGTATATGTGCTTGCCGTAATTGATTCAAGAAGAAACATGAACGATATATTGATGGAACGGTTTTTATGAAAACCTAACCATCGAATGCACATGAATGCGTACCACGGGACTTTTTTCAGATGAGCATTGACTTATGATATGTAAATTGGTTTTATCCTCTTTTATGTCACTCCTTTGTCATATGTTTTTGCGTTTACTATATCATAGCCCCGAGCATTCCGTAGAAACTGAATCATGCCGATGATTGAATCAATGAAATATCCTCTATTCCCCAGAATTTCCTGATTGTTGTTGTATAATAAAAACATGGTTGTTCTGAAGGAAATAAGCACGATTGACGGCCTCATCGACAGGGTATTCTCCTATAATCCCGAAGCGGAGGGTAATCTCCTGAAGAGGGCCTACTCCTTCTCATGCGAGGCGCACTACAAGCAGAAGAGGAGAGACGGTGAGGCCTTTATTGAGCACCCTCTCGCTGTCGCGGCGATACTCACCGATATGCACCTTGACAGCACTACCATAGCCGCTGGGCTTCTTCATGACACGGTTGAGGATACAGGTGTCACTGTTGAGGAGATAAGGGAGCTTTTTGGGGAGGATATCGCCTTTCTTGTAGAAAGTCTGACAAAGCTGAGCAGGATGGAGTTTAAGAGTAGTGAAGAGGCGCAGGCTGAGAACTTCAGAAGGATGTTCCTGGCTATGGCTGAGGATATGCGGGTCATTATTATCAAGTTTGCCGATAGACTTCACAATATGCGGACTCTTGAGCACCTTCCAGAGCAGAAGAGAATAAAGATCGCGCAAGAGACACAGGATGTTTACGTACCTCTTGCTAACCGTCTCGGGGTTGGGTGGCTGAAGACGGAATTTGAGGATCTCAGCTTCAGGTTCCTTCTGCCTGACCTCTATGACGAACTCAGGCAGAAGGTTGTAAAGAAGAGAGAGGAGCAGGAAGGGTACCTTAATGAGATAATCAAGATCGTCGAGGCCCATCTCAAAGAAGCGGCTATTAACGCGAAGGTCATCGGCAGGGTCAAGAGTTTCCACGGGATATACCAGAAGATTCTGAAGCAGAAGATATCCTTTGAGCAGGTATACGATGTCCTTGCCATAAGACTAATAACCGATACCCCGGCGAGCTGTTACGCGGTGCTTGGACTTATCCACTCGCTCTGGACGCCGGTTCCCGGCAGGTTCAAGGACTTTATAGGCGCACCGAAATCAAACCTGTACCAGTCTCTTCACTCAACGGTAATCGGACCGAGGGGAGAAAAGATAGAGTTCCAGATAAGGACGGAGGAGATGGACAGGATAGCCGAAGAGGGTATAGCGGCCCACTGGAAGTACAAGGAAAAGGGACTGATCAATAAGGGCGATGATGAATACTTTGCATGGCTCAGGGAACTTGTAAAGCTTCAGAAGGATATGCCTGATGCCAGGGAGTTTCTTGAGGCTGTTAAGGGGAATATACTCCCCGATGTCGTCTATGTCTTTACCCCTCAGGGCGATATAGTGGAACTGCCCCAGAATGCGACACCCGTTGATTTCGCTTTCCATATTCATACTGAAGTCGGCAATAGATGTACGGGGGCAAAGGTCAACGGCAAGATCGTCCCATTAAGATACAGACTGCAGAATGGTGATACTGTTGAGATAACAACGGCTTCAGGGCATAAGCCAAGCAGGGACTGGCTCAAGTTCGTCAAGAGCCAGAAGGCAAAGGCGAGGATAAAACACTGGGTCAAGACTGAGGAGAGGAAGAAAGGCCTGGCGCTCGGGGAGGAGCTTCTAGAGAAGTCCCTGAGAAGAAATGGACTTAAAGTATCTATGCTAAGGTCAAAGGAGATCCTTGAGGCTGTCAAGCCTTTCAGCATTAAGGACCATGATGATCTTTTTATCGCTATCGGTTATGGGAGGATCTCGGCCCACCAGGTTATTAACAGGCTGCTGCCTGAATCTGAAAAGGAGTTAACTCCCGCTGTCAGAAAGGATGACGGAAAGCAGAAGGAAGAGAAGGGGGTCAAGATTAAGGGCATTGATGATATAATGTTTCACCGTTCGAAATGCTGTTATCCCGTTCCCGGAGAACCTGTGGCAGGTTTTGTTACAAGGGGGAAGGGGGTCTCTATTCACGCGCTTAACTGTGCAACGCTTGATGCCCATACAATAGACATGGACCGTCTTGTCGAGGTGGAGTGGTCCGGTGACAGCGATACTACGTATACTGTAAAAGTCATCGCTTATACCGTAGATAAGCCGGGCCTGCTTACAGATCTCAGCGCTGTTTTATCAATAAATAACATAAATATAAATCATGTCGATGCTACCGCAACGTATGGGGAGCAGGCCAGGTTTAATTTTATCCTTGAGGTGAGGGACAAGCATCAGCTTGATGATATTCTGCAGAAGATGGCCCGCGTTAAGGGGGTTCTGGAGATTCAAAGGGTCAAGTCTAAATGAATTAAATTTCCAACCGTTACCATAACAATTGTCACTCCCCGAAGTATCGGGAAATGACAGTAATAATAGGCTTAAATTGATGAAACTTTAATTTTGGCTCTTGCGAAGGAATTGAGAGAATCGCTTTTGTTGTCATACCCGCGAAGCTTGTCCCAGCAGGTAGTAAGCAGGGAGCGGGGAACCAGAGAATTCAATAAGAATCCTGGATTCCCGATAAAGACTTCGGGAATGACGAATAAAGACTTTTTTATTTTATGAAAAGTTCTCTTTTCAGTTATCCCCCTTTTTCTCCTCGGCGAATCCGCCTGAGGCGGAGGAAAAGGGGGAGTAAGGGGGATTTTATGAATAATTCTTTTATAAAAAAATCTCCCCTGCCCCCCTCGCCTCGGGGCGGAGCAACGGGTCTTTGCTAAAGAGGGGATACAAATAGAATAATAATTAATGATATTATTCCTTTATGATGCCCCGCCTTGTAGGCGGGGAGCTTCACTTATATGAAATGCGAAAAACTTCCCTGTTATACGATAAATACGATAGTCCTGTTGGGGTGCTGTACCTGACCTTCTCCGGGAAATTCCTTAGCGCTGTATCCTTCAGTAAACCTGCTGATGTAGCGTATAAGAAAGGCGGTGTCCCGAAGAGTTTTCTGAAAGAGATGACATCGTATTTTAACGGGACAAACAGCGAATTCACTGCCGAGATAAAGTTTTTGTCCGGGACTGATTTTGAGAAGAAGGTGTGGTCCTGCTTAAAGAAGATCCCATATGGAGAGACGAGGACATATGGATGGGTTGCAGAGAAGGCTGGTAATCCGGCTGCGACAAGGGCAGTGGGCCGGGCGCTTTCAAAGAACCCCGTTGCTATTATTTTGCCGTGTCACCGGGTCATAGAGTCCGATGGATCAACGGGCGGGTATTCTTCAGGAGTAAAGATAAAGATAAGGCTTCTGGAACTTGAATATTACTCCGGTATAAACACTGGAAAGGATTAACCTAAAAACGGCAGTTAGCCGCTGATTTACGCAGATCGACGCAGATTATTTATGAGTTACAGGTAATTCATATTTCACCATTTCAGTGAAATATAAACCAAGCATAAGTTTTTGTTCTATCGGTGTTTATCTGTGGCTAACTGCTTTTTATAGGATTAACCGTTTTTAATCATTATAAGGAGGCTTTTGCATTCAAACGCTCTTCCCCCGGTATCCTTGAGGGCTTTCTCATAGGCGGTACGTATCTTCTTGAGATTAATATTCAGCAATAACCCGATATTTTCACAGGCATTAAATAGTGATATGGATTCCATGTTTATTATTTTTATTGAATCCAGTTTTTCTTTATGTTTTTCATAAAACCCGGTCAGGAATTCCTTGCTTCCCTCTTTCCTGGTCTTCAAATTTTCGACGATCGGAGTTATTGTCGGGATGTTTTTGTACAGGTGTGAGAGTTTATTATCAATAATCAGATCCTTGCCCGCTTTCTTCAGAAATGTTAAAAAGAAAAGGGTCTCGTTCTTCTCCAAGGAAGAGGTGTTCAGGACTACACTCCTGACAGAACCGCCTTTCTTCAGGAAATATTTCCTTAACATATCGGTCTTCCTGTCAAATTCGGCAAGGATGATCTCTCTTATCTCTTTAAAGTATTCCTTTTTGCCTGACATGGCTTTCCTGACAGATATTTTGCCGTACAGGCCCACGAAAGCGTAGAAGAAATCAAATTGCCAGAGGTTCCGTATTATGGCCGGCCATGAGTAAAACTTTCCCATGGATCTTAAGGTCTCATAATGAAGTTCAAACGGTGTCATGAGTTTTGGCTCGAATACCGCGTGATGGGCATCGTACTTATTCCAATCGGTATGAAGCAGGCGTCCCTTTTCTTTAAGTTCCTCAAAAACAGGTGTGCCGGGAAAAGGCGTAAGCATCATGAACTGGAGGGAATCGATATCAAGCTTTTTGGCGTACTTTTGAGTAGACCTGATGGTCTTAATATCGTCTGTATCAGAGCCCATTACGAACATTCCATGGATTTTAATAGAGTGGGCCTTTAATATCCTGATGCATTTATCATTATCTTCAACCTGCTGACCCTTATTGTAGAGCTTAAGTGTCTTTGGATTAATGGATTCAAAACCTACAAAGACAGTGAAACATCCCGTATCCGCCATCAATTTAACCAGTTCAGGGTCTTTGGCGATATCAACGCGAACCTGAGCGCTCCACTGAATATTAATATTATTTTCTTTCATCGCTCTCAGAAGGGTCTTTGTCCTCTTCTTGTCAGCGGCAAAATTATCATCAATAAAGAAGACATGATTTATTCCGGATGAGACTTCCTTTAACTCACGTATCACCCTCTCTATCGACTTGAAACGGTACTTCCTTCCAAACATCGGTATGACCGAACAGAACCTGCATGCAAAGGGGCAGCCCCTTGATGTGGCGATTGGAGCGACCTTGGCCTTTTTCCAGTTGTGGACCAGGTTGAAGTCAGGCGCTGGACTTGAGTCAAGGTCAGGTATAAGGTCCCTTGCAGGATTGTGAATTACCTGCCCTTCCTCTGTCTTGAATGAGAGTCCCCTGATTGAATCAAGAGGGATGCCTCTCTTCAGGTGATCAAGGAGCTCAACAATGGTCTCTTCCCCTTCGCCCCTTACAACATAATCAGCGCATTCCAGGCCTTCTTCAGGCATGAAGGTTGAGTGAGGGCCGCCAAGGGTGACGGGGATACCGATCTCCACGAATTTCCTGGCGATCTGGTATGCCCGGGGAGCGGTTGAGGTTATTGATGAGACGCAGATCATGTCAGCGTCTTCAAGCGATCTCCAGTCAGGTGAAGAGATGTCTTCAATAAAGACCTTTGTATTGTATCCCTTCTCCTTCAGTATAGTGGCCAGTAGAATGGAACCGAGGCGGGGTTGTTTCGTTCTGCTGAAGATATGTGCTGAAGGTGATCTTGACTCTATGAAGTAGATATTTTTCATTTAAAATGTAATAAATTGTTTCGATTAAACGGTCTATACCGGATGTTACGGATTAATTATTAATATTATACCACGTAATTTTTCATTGCAATCAGAAAACAGATTTTCCTCCTTCATCGGGTTAACCCAAGAGCTGCAGTTAACCACAGAGCCATGAACCGTCTGGTACATGCCAGAGAATAACAAAAAAAAATAAAGATTTATGAAAAATGAACTTGAATACCCCGTTTTGTAAACGGGGATGAAAAGTTCTCCTTTCAGTTATCCCCCTTTTTCTCCTCGGCGAATCCGCCTGAGGCGGAGGAAAAGGGGGAGTAAGGGGGATTTTATGAATAATTCTTTTATAAAAAAATCTCCCCTGCCCCCCTCGCCTCGGGGCGGAGCAACGGGTCTTTGCTAAAGAGGGGATACAAATAGAATAATAATTAATGATATTATTCCTTTTTGATGCCCCGCCTTGTAGGCGGGGAGCTTCACTTCTATATGTTTTCCCCTTAGTGCTCTCTGTGGTTTCCTGAATGCACTTGTTCAGGTTAAAACCGTTTTCTGCCCCAGAACTTGCTGCCTTTAGGCAGCATCCTGGGAGCGATCATTATCTCGATCAGCACATCACCGCTGGCGCGGCGGGGAATCCCGAGGCGTATGGCATAGGAGTTCTCCCATTGAAGGAGGCGATAAACCTTCCCCCTGCTGATCGCCTCAAGCAGTTCTTTAGGAACTGCTCTACCCTCTATCCTTTGCCATGCAGGGGGACCCAGCCTGCTTATCATCCAATCCCTTACGGTATCATAAAGACTTATGATATGCGGGCCTGAGCTGTCCATTTCCGGGATGATCTGAATATCAACAGAAGAAAGAAGTCCCTTGCTGTCGAACTCAAGAAGGCTCCTCTGACGTTCAATAATATTGGGAACAACCGGCATGGTCAGGAGCAGGGCGTTCTTTCCATAACCCGTTGATTGGACAGACTCCTCACTCAGCATCTCTTCAACCTCTTCACGCGGCATGCCGGGTTCCAGCGACAGGATGTCAAAGCACTCACCTGCGGCAGGAATAAAACATAAAAAGATAGAGATTAAAGTCAGGTTTAAATTTCTTTTAATAATATCCATAAATTCATAATACCATCTCACACTTGTACTGAGAAACTTTATAGCCTCCCCCTTTTTCTCCTCGGCGAATCCGCCTGAGGCGGAGGAAAAGGGGGATTGAGGGGGATTTT
The DNA here is from genome assembly GCA_038918635.1 of Thermodesulfovibrionia bacterium. GTDB lineage: Bacteria > Nitrospirota > Thermodesulfovibrionia > UBA6902 > UBA6902 > CAXMSH01. The sequence continues at coordinate 10,909 of JBCKZY010000045.1, forward strand.
ATGGATAAATTAATTAATAAATCTCCCCTAACCCCTCTTTGTCAAAGAGGGGGATAAATTGGAAGTCCAATGGTTGCCTACTCTGGTTATATATAATCTATAGCTATTACCTTGTAAAGAGTACCATATTTCCTGAAATTCAATGCCAGCCACTTAGGAAGATTGTTTTTCACTCATATCGCTGATAGGGAACAATAAATTCTTGATTTTATGGAATTAACGGAGGCGAGCAGGTAATTCATTACCATCCATACGGTTGATTCCATATTTATGGTAGCAAATCCTGAATGCATAGGTCCCCTTTCTATCATAAACACCTTCCCAAGCACCTGATTATGATGTATAGGTTTATCAGGCCGCAGGAGCGCGTCTCCCTTGGTTTGAAATGTAATATCATCCTTTGAGGTACTCTTCTTTATACATCGGTGTATAACCGGGTTGCCTGGATTATCCTTAAAAAAGACGAGATCTCCCTTTCTCAAAGATAGGTGAGGCACTTTTTTTATTGTCAGGATTTCTCCTCCCTTCAACATAGGTGCCATGATCCTGCCTGTTACTTTGACGCGTAGGCTCGAACCACTGTCGAGGATCTCCTGAAAGAGCTCTGTTACAGCAGGCTTAAGCATCCGGGTCCGGCCAGTTTCAGAATCAGGACCGGATATTCTGGTTTGAAATAAAAGTTTCAATAACATCAACCACCTCTACTCCGGGTTTGAAATACAGTTCATATGCCGGCACACGGGAGATTAATTCTTCGCAGAGATCGAGAATTGCAGGCATTACTTCCTTATCATACCATGGTATGGAGGTTACCGGCAGAAGTCTCTCTATCGCCTCCTGAGACTTGATCTCTTTCACCCTGTTTTCAGTACCGTGGGATATAAAGAATATTTCCGAAAGCGGCAGGCTTATGTTCCGGGCTACACCCGCGTCACCGGGCCATGGTGTTCCAAATACCCTGTATGTATTATCCATTTTTCTGATGATAACTCTGTCGTCACTGAGCAGTCCGACACCCCCTCTCTCAATGCAATGCATCGCCATGGTGCTCTTGCCGGCGCCTGATCTGCCGGGGAAGATAAGGCCCTTTCCGTTCACCTCAATACCAGCGGCGTGAACAAGGATGCCGCCCTTTGCTGCAAGGACGTACATGAGCAGTATCTGGTCCAGAGGGTAACTGGCTGGATTGGAGAGTACGACAGAGCCGTTTTTGCGATCGGCAAATCTTTCATTGCAGGAGATGCTCACTTCTTTGAAATCGTTACTTATCCTCGCAAGCCATATCTGGTCTCCCAGTGAAGGAGGATTCAATACCATACAGAAATCCTCACCATCCTTATATAATGACCAGGATTCTTCGCTGTCAAACAGCTTCTTCATTCCCCGGAAGTCCGGTATCTTCCCGACTTTAAGCAGAACCTGAATATCCGCTTGCCCGGGTTTCATATCTTTCACTAAAAAGGAGTGGTATGCCGGTGTGGTGGTGAGTAATATATCGGGGACAGTGCTTTTAATGGCAAAACCGATACCGCCGATCTGCATATGGATGGTAGTCATTGGCACAATTGATTGTCAGGGGAAAGGGGGCTGAATTCGTTATGAACCAAGCGTTGAACAGTTCTCCGCGTTGCAGGGAACAGCCGGAGGTTGCGTGCCCCCGCCGCCGGATGTCTTACATCCAACGGCCAGGACCTCATCAGCAGAAAGCTTATAAAGCCATCAAGTGGCGGTTTGTCGGATCTTCATAAAAGAATAAAAAAGAAAAAATCAGAAGGTCTTCAGGTTATTTCCTATTTCGGGAACCTGGGTGTGACACAGGGTGTTGGTGAACTATTTCAGAAGTTTACAAAACAGAAAAACGATGAATTTCTGTTTCTCATATTTGGTAACGGTGCCGAGGAGGGGATAATAAGCAGTCTCTCAGATAAAAACAGCAATTTATTTTATCACGAAAGCATCCCAGAAGAAGAGTTGATGTTATTTTACGGTCTGTCGGATTTCAATATAGTTAAAATCCTCGACCATCCTGAGTTGTCCTCAATGGTACCTCTGAAGCTTTACACAATCATGGGACACGGTAATATCCCCGTCTTCATTGGACCTGAAGGCGAAGCGGCCGGGATTATCAGCAGGGTTTATAGCGGACTGTGCTTCAGGGATGATGAAATAGATTTAATCCTCCCTTTTTGCGCCTCAATGGATAAAGATAAAAAATATATTCTGAAATCGAAATTTTTGGAATTTACAAGGAAGAATTTTGACAGAGAGGACCAGGCAGAACGGTATCTGGAAGTACTGTTGAAGTGTCTGCACGATTTTAATAAATAATAGTATTCACAGTTATTTCCTTGCAAAAGATAACGCGTAAGGTTTATTAAAACACTACACCCTGATTTTTGCCATGCGCGGTATCAAGATCATACTTTTTGTTTAACTCTATTGACTCTCCATGAATCCTGTCTCCTATCGCATTGGCTCGGGCCTTAAGTTTATCACATGACTCCTCAGGCCTCATATTAATGAGTGACATCTCCATCTTTGCGGCAGAAGCTTCTGAGATTTTCCTATGACTGTTTTCATGTCTTTCCACCGCGGCTATGAACTTCTTCCATCCGAGGGCCAACTCAGGTTCCAGATACTCTAAGTCTTCAAGTTTTGGCAGGATATACGTTATCTTTGCACTT
>JBCKZY010000046.1:0-13233 GCA_038918635.1 Thermodesulfovibrionia bacterium
AATGAGGATACGAAACGCCCGTTGAAGTCAAAGATACTTATCCGGCCCGATAATGTATCGGCCACATAGATCAGATCATTTACGGCATTATACGCCAGCCCGGTCGGCCTTTTCAAAGGTCCTTCTTCAGTATATTTTAAATAAAACAGATGCTTGCCGTCACTATCAAAGACATAAACCTCTCCTTTGACCGAATCGGAGACAAAGAGCCTTGATCTCTTGTCAAAGACGACCCCAACCGGAGAGACAAGGTCATCTCCCTTCTTCACAGATGATATACGCAGGTATTTATTTGAAACCGCGTTGTAGTAATGAACAATACCGTTGGCAGGGTCCGCGATCGCGATACTGCCGTCATGACTGACACTGACAGCCACCGGCTTGACTATTCTCCGCTCTTCAATGTTCCTGCCGACAATTACGTCCCCGATCTTCCGCCAGATACTTCTCTTTTTGCTCTGCATACTGCTGATGCTCTTTACAAAAGTAATAGCCGGTTCAGTTACCGGCCACTGGATCACAGTGGGCGTGGTCATATCCTGTGTCCTTTCGGTAGAAGCGCACCCAGAGAAGACGAATAAACATAGCGCTACAAAAACAGTAAAGATTAATATATCAGATCTTTTAAATTGCATTTTAATCCTTAATTATGATGCACTCGTAAAAAGTCGTCATACCCGTGAAAACGGGTATCCAGGGAATATGTAACTATTTAAAAATACTGGATTCCCGCCCAGAAGACCCGCTTCGCCGAATCGAGGCGAGTCACGGGAATGACAACAAATCATATCTTCCACACTATTCCCCGAAGAGCCAATTTATTATTTAAAGGTCTCCCCTGTACGAAAGAACTTTAAGTCGAAAGGCCGTGCTTCCAGAATCAAAACCGGTGTTTCAGTTATGCCTATTCACTCCCTTGCCCCCCAGTGCCCTTCTCATCCTTCTTCCCGGTAGATATCAGGATCTCGATCTTTGCACCCTTCTTCAAATCCTCATACCACTCCTTGGCCTTCTTCGTATTCGCCTTGGTCTGTAACCATTTTTTTGCCCTGTCAAAAGGTATTAACTGCTCCGGGGTCTTTTGTATAACTCGCATGACCTGATAACTATCATCCACATCATAGATACTACTGACACCCGATGGTTCGAGTCCGGAAACCTTGCTGAAGAGTTCAGGGTGTTTTTCTTGCGAGATAGTCATCGAGTCTATGCGAAGACCTTTTGGATTCTTGATATCGTTAGCGCTCTTCACTTCTTTAAGCTCTGCCGCTATCTTATTCGCCCTGTCCGCCGCTTCTTTCCAGTCACCCTTGACCGGATATATATTTACTGTCTCAACCTCTATCCCGGCAGGGATGGTGAATTTTTCCGGGTGTGCTTCATATTCCCTGCGCGTATCCTCTTCATCTAATACCACTTTGGAATTCACCTCCTGCTGAAGTGTCTTCTGGGTGAGATATTTCTTCTCTATATCTTTTCTGAGTGTCTCCTCTGTGTGCTTATTCATCCTCAGATAATCATTGTACGCCTTTTCGGTCCCGAGCTCGGCCTTCAGTTGCTTTATGGTTATATCTATCTCATCATCACTTACCTTGATAATCTTCTCTCCATACTCAATGGCAAGTTCCATAAAAATAAGATAATCAAGCGCATCATCCCTTACCTGCACGGTCTCTTTAGCAGTTGGCTTACCCATGATTCCCCGCTGCATGAACATAGAGTCCATCTCCTTTGTCACAGACTCCATGGTTATCTCCCTGCCATTAACCCTCGCAGCAACAAACTGTGACAAGTTCTGAGCTATTCCCCCTGAAGGGGCTTCAGCCACCTTATCTCCGGAGACGGGGCCATTTCCGGGCACGTCTCCGTTTACGCATGAAAACTCAAATAATACGAATACCATCATTAATACAAAAGTTGATGCTACGACAAATCTCTTCTTCATAGTTCCTCCTGTTTCGATACATTTATTCGATATATTTTACTTGATAAGTTGGCGTTAAGTAAAATAATGATGTCAAATCAGTCGTGTGTCATTCCGGACTTGATCCGGAATCCAGACAATTATGATAAAGACTGGATTCCTGCTTTCGCAGGAAAGACGGAAAATGAATCTTTTCCATATTCCTGTCCTCCTTTCTGCTTTTGCCAGAACGCAGGGTGGGTGATTTTTATTTTTCATTTTACATTTCTTAAAACAACTCCCTTACCGCCCTGAAGTAGAAGAAGATGTTCTGACTGACTATATCACCATCCGGCAGCTGGCTTACCAAATGTTTAAAAGAGAGACCGGTATTGAGATTAAGCAAACCCATCTTCCAGTTCAGCCCTGAGCTGATCCCGAATCCGTATGAGGTGTTTTGTGATTTTCTGTATGAAAAACTGGGTCCGACAAACATGGTGATATTCCTCCTTGGGAATATATAGTTGGCCCTTGAGTTCAGGGTAAAAAGGTCTTCCTTTAAGACGATTCTGGATACAAGATCACTCTCTCCTTCCTGGTAATTTGTCTGCTGATACAGGGTCTTTATAAAGACTGATGTCCTCTCTGAATACCTTTCGTGGTAATCCCCTCTAATACGCCAGACGGTCATGGGACTTATCCTTGATTCCACATCCACATACTCCGCGCCAAGTGTAATGGTCTTTCTATGGAAAATAAGTCCAAAGACCTGTGTTTTTGAATCCTCAGCTCCTCCCGGTATCTCCCCCTCAATCTCAACCTGCTTATTAGTACTCAGGCTGTAGTACGGACTAAGGCTCCTGTCAAACAGCTCCAGTCTTATAGAATATGTATTATAAGTTGTCTCAAACGAGGTGTTCGCTTCAGGCAGCTGATAATTCGCCAAGAACGTCCAAGGGCCATCCCCTACGATAAGCGGGCTTATCCCGCTTACAGTTATGATGGTAATAAATGTCTGGTTGCCGATCGTCTCGGTTAGATAGTGCACGTCCTTGAAAAGCTCATAGCGCCTGCCTGTTCCGGGCTCTACAATATTTAAACTTATACTCGACTCATCCACCCCTGTCTCATCCAGAGGGAACCTGTCGTCAGGAAGAAAAAGGCCGGCTTCATGTGACTCGTTGATGATATTCTGCAAACCTACTCTAAGGGTATCTGACAGCCTTGAGGAATAAGCGGCATACAGCACCCCGTAGCGGATTTTTTTACGGTAATCGACTCTCAGGTCATGTGACTCTATTTCCGATTTTGATAAGGTAGCATCATGCTCTGATTTTGAATAGTAATATCTTGAGTTGATGCTCTCATAGTACCTGTGTACAAGTCCTCCCCCGTATTTGACGGTCTCTCCGAACGCTTTAATCCCATTTTCTCTATCGATCCTTCTGAAGTTGTAATTGCCGCTTGCGTTGAGATTATCGAATACCTTAACCAGCAATCTCTCTTTCCAGTCAAACAGACTGTCTTTGAAAGATTTGTCCGGAGTATCCTGGTCATAATTCTGAAAAATAATTTCGCTCTTCAGGGTCATGCGTTTATACACATATTTATTATTGGCATACAGGGTGTCCGAGACTGCGGATGAAAGGTTAGTGGAATCCGCGTCTATATGGGTGTAGTTCAATCTTGTTACGGAAGAACGGTATATGTGCCCGGCCCCAAAACGCAGTGTATGTGTATCGGTTTGCTCACCTGAGAAACGCAGGCTCTCAAAGGCGTAACCGAGATTTAGAGTGAGAGGCCTTGTATCATAATACAGGTTTATGCCGTGTTCATAATTAACGGGGCTTACCCCCGGTGACAGCGATTGCTGTATATAAGGATTTCTCCTCCTGCTGAAGAGCTCGAGGCTGTATTTATGGTCAGGGAGAAAGAGTATCCTGGCATCGTATTCCATGATAGTGCCGAAATCCCAGCCCTCAATCTCCAGACTCTTGAAATAAGATTCCTGAATACCAAATCCTGCAGAAAGGTTATATATGGCAAACCCGGGGTGATACACAAAACCGCCGAAGCCGACCGTTACTTTCTCAAAGAGATCGAACTTGGATGTCTCCCTGCCGTTTCCCAAATACGTATTTTTATTTAATTCGTAGGTAGAATTGATCTCCAGGGTGCCATACAAGTCGGTTATAGTGGGGACGAAACTCTTAAGCTGGCATTCCGCATGACCCTGAAAAATGAAGAGCAGGAGAAACGCCAGAGATATAACAGTTGCGGCCCTTTCAATTTTCCGGACTCTCTTCTCCTGCTTCTGGTTTCTCAATATATATTACATCCTTTTTAAGCATAAATCGCCTGTCGGACATATGCGCGTCATGACATGCCACGCATCCCAACCGAAGGGCATCCGCATGGTCTTTAAACGATAGGATAAAAGACTTGTCATGGCAGTAAAGACAGAACTCCTCGGACTTGGCGACAAGCATATATCTATACTGGGAGATATGGGGGTCATGACATACCAGGCATCCCCCGCTGTCAAGCGGTCCATGCACCCACTTCGCTTTAACGTCAAAGGAATGGCAGGTATAGCAGAGTTCCTCCCTTGGATATAGTAATTTATTACTGTAGCTGCTCTCATGACATGATGTGCACATTTTTTCAGCGTAAGGTTCATGAATGAATACCCGCAATTTTTGTGACACAGGCTTCTGTCCACTGCCGCCTGTCAGTTCTTCTTTTGTTTCTTCCTGCGGCGGCGGAATACCGTCCACTAAGAAACTCAGGTACTTATATTTTGCCTCCGGTGTACACCCAGAAGATAAGAAACCTGACAAAATTATTGTGATAATAATATATCTCATCTCTACGAGTCATCGACTGCAAAAGGGAGATTATTTTAACTCTTCTCTCTCTTTCTCCTCTTTCTCCTCCAGTTCCTTCTTCCTCTCATCAAGCTGTTGAAGCAGTTCTTCGTCAGTCATATAATCAACGCCCTTCTGCCTGCCAAGGGCATAAACATTGACAAGCCTCGGGCCAAACTGGCTTGTAACAAGAATGATGGCCTCCGCCTCAAAATTCGGATCAATATACTCGGAAAAATACTGTATGTTATCGTAATCAACAACTACCTTGGCGGGCAGGTTGAGATCTCCGGCACTGTTCCCGGCTTCTCCGAATGACATAAGCAGTCTGCCTTCAGGGGTGAATATCTGAACGTTATCAAATGCCGCGTCAACCGCGTACACTCTCCCTTCCCTGTCAGTGGCAAGACCCTTTGGACGGCTAAAACGGCCGGGGCTTGTGCCCAGTATCCCGATTGTCCCTAGGAAATGGCCGTCCCTGTCATATCTGACGATCTGGAACCTTCCGGCATCAGATATATACAGATTACCGTCCGAATTAAAGATCAGGTTTGTAGGCTTAAAGAGCCGTTCTGTTATCTTCTCTGATTTCTTACCGATCTTATCGACCAGTTCGCCCGACTCTTTGTCAAGAACCCAGACCTCGGCGGAATTTCTGTCAATTACATAAAGTCCGTCTTTATATACGTCTACATCTATAGGAGTCCACTCAACCTGCGAACCGAAAGCATTAACAAAAAAGTCCTTGCTGTCATACACAAGCACCTGGCCCCTCACAGGGTCTGCTACGTACTTGGTCCCATCATCGTCAATCGTTATGTTTAAAGGCTGTATGCTCTTACCTAATCCCTTGGCACCCTCAAGCATATGAAATTTCCTGTTCTCCAGATCAAAGACCATTACTGTTAAATTGGTATCACAGACATATATTTTGCCGTTATATATTCCCACACCATACGGCTTATCAAGGCGCCTTATCTTCTCCTCCTGACCGGTAACAAACTTGTCAAATTTCGATACAGAGGTCTCAATATCCTTATTGGACGTAAAGCTCCTGAGATACTGTATCCTCGGAAGCTCAGGCGGCGGCGGGTAGAAGACACCCTGTAACTGCACAGGAGGTGCCTCCTGTGTCGAGGCGCAACCGGCAAGTAAAACAGGAAAGACCATCAGTCCCCATATAACAAGCGATCTGACATAATTAAGAAACTTTCTACTAAACATGGAAAACCCTCCTTCGTTGCTGGTGCATATTGTCAGGAATTAACCACAGCCAAAAGTCCTTTGTGCTGGCAGCAGATGTCATACCCGCCCCGTATCGTAGTACGGGATAAACTCCGGCGGCTATCCAGCAGCCTATTAAAATAACTGGATTCCCGTTTTCACGGGAATGACGGCAAAAGTTAAAAACCATATTAAAATGAGTTTTCAACAGCCTTGTAACTTTTGACATTACCTGTTCTTGCTTACACAGCCGGATAACCAGCAAAAATTCAATATTGATCTTCCCTGTGACAACCAGAAGCAGGCGTTTCCAAGCGAGGCCTCAGGGAATCTAATGGAATGACTTTTATTATTACATTCGCTCGTTATAACCCGTGGCAGAGACCAATGGGTATCCACTCTTTTTCCATTTAAGCTCGCTTTGGGATCTTAATATTTTATACATTATTATATGTAGTTGTCTATAGAAGATTGGCATATTATGTTTGCAAATACCCCCGATTTATCCTTCGCAGTTTCATCCTTCGCTGTGCTACGGAGAATGGAGCTGCGGAGCCGTGTACCGTACGGTACATGGCGGAGAACTAATCGGTGATATTAATAAACATAATAAATAATGTCCGCTTTTTCGTCATTCCCGAGGGTATTAATCGGGAATCCAGAGGTTTATTTGGTCTGTATGCCGGATCTATTTCCGGCATGACATATTAATTGAATGGGTTCCCGGTTTATCGCGGCCTGTCCCGCCTGTCGTAGCGAAGCGAAGATCCCGACTTGTCGGGGTCCCATGCCATTAATTCTTCTGGGATACTTCGGAGCTTGTCCGGTCGTAGCGACTCTTCGCTCGATACGAGTAAACTCCGACTCGCATCAAGAATCATACCGCCTGATAACTCCGACATAATCAGGGGATGACCACCCTTCCTGCTGCCATATGATACCATCTTAATTTTTCAGTCAGTTCCATGAAGAATTTTAAAAAAAGGGGCGTCCCAAGCAGTCGGGACGCCCCTTTCATTTCTTCAAATACTTTCTCTTACTGGTCTTTCAGGTGACATGTGAGGCATAAGTCACTGTTCTCGTCAGACTTCCAGAGAAATTTCTCGCCCTCGTTCTTTGTGTTATGAACGTCATGGCATGTGGTGCACTCCATCTTTCCTGACCAGAGCAGGTCACCGATGGTGTAAAGTGAGTTCATCGCTGCATACGCGTTGTTGATCTCATCGTCAACCGCAACTACATCCTGATAGGTGAAACCTATCGGGTGATGGTTTGTGAGGTCTCCGCCTTCTCCGATCTTGTACTGCGCTGTGATGAACCTCGGGGTGTCTCCCTTCCTTACTCCGCTGGACTTGATGTCTCCAGGTGCGAATCCATACTCATTAACGGCAAGTGAGCCGTCATGACAGCTCAGGCAGAGCTTTGATACTCCACCGGGCTGGTTGGCAAGCACCTCTGCGGTTGAGGCATGGTTCGGGTCTGCTGGCTCGTCAGCGCCGTTTGTGTAAGGCTGATATACCATTGTCGTTGTTGTGTGGTTCCACAGCGGCAGATAGTCGATATCGCCTGCATAATCAAACGGTTTCAGGGTATGGTGTGGTGCGTGACACCATACACATATCCTGTTGAGGTCTCCACCGGCAGCGCCATACATATTATCTACATCGTTTGCGCCATAGACTCCGCCAGCCTGCTGTCCCATTCTCAGGTCATGGGCTGTTTCACTAATACCTGTCCCTGGTTCCTTTGCGTTGTATACCCCAGCTATTGCCGAAGATGTCCAAAGAAATAGGCCAAGGGCAAGGAACATTAACATCAGGATAAAAGTTTTCTTCATCCTTTCTCCTCCTTACTATTCGTTTGTTTTTCACTTATCATTTCAATTTACCTTCTTCTGTCTTTTGAAGTTATGTGTTTTGGTACATAACTCCCCTGCTTCCTATCCACAGGCACTCCCAAGAGCCTGAAGATCATCCTTCCCAGCGACAGGTTGTATAACATACCCCTTCGTTTTTGAAGAGGGTTGAGCTTCCATTCAGAGCTCAGGTCTGTCAGTCCCTCGAACTTACAGCCCTCAATCCTGAATTTGTCTCCCCTTTATCCTCCCGCTACCGCGGGAAGACAGAGGGGAGAGGCGGGCACGAGGCCCGCCTTCCTTACTTTAAATACTACCAGATACCATTAGCTATGAAATCGTTACCAGTGTTGTTTGGGGTACCTGTGCAATCGAGCGTGAGCGCTATAGTTGCAGGTGTGAACTCGTAGCCGTTCCTGGATGGAACGATATCGTACGTCCTGCCTGCCTGTACGTTAGGTATTGCGTAATGGCCGCTTACATCTGTCTGGCCCATCTTTATAACAGACGCGCCTTCCCATATCGTCAGCTTTGTGCCGATATCAATGGCTGCACCTGTTATGTCACCTTCTAAGTCGCATACACTTGTTGCAAGATCAGGCACTGTCCAGGTCTGGGTTGCGGCAAATGACTTGCTGCCTGCAGCGTTCCTGGTTGAGTAGCTGATTGTGTATGTGCCGGCAACATTGTACTGGTGTGTAAACGGACCACTACCTGCTGCTGCAACGGTCGTTGTGCCGTCACCCCACACGACATACGATGTCTCTAAAGCTCCGCCACAGCCAGTCGCGGATGAGCCATCGGTTACTGCAAGAGACATGCCGTCATCGGAAGCTACTGCAACTGACATTGCGGTGTTAGGCAATGCGTTTACAGCCTTAGCCGGAACAGACATGGTCCTTGTACCGCCAGCTGTTGTCAGTGTTACTGACTTGGTTCCGGCTGAACCAAATGTGAAGGATGTTACGCAGTCAGTTGATGTTCCTTCGCCATTGAAGTCCCATGAGCATGATGAATCGTTGTCACTTCCGTCAAAGTGCACCTCGAAGCAAGCTGCGCCCTGGTACCAGTTGAAGCGTGCGTATGTTGCTGTGCTGCCTTCACTAGGTGCCGCTGCGCCTTCATGCTGATGGTAATCTTCAGCAAATACGGCCAGCTCTTCTACAGTAAATTTGTTTACTGCTACGCCGCCGTCATAATGGCACATTCCGCAGATATCATCCAGGTGATTATAAGCCTGGCCTGCTCCGGATATACCGTAAACATGCCCGTGGCTTACTTTTGCTACACCCTCTGCAACCGGGTCGTAAGCAGGATCTATGCTGTTGCCAAAGAAGTGCTGTGCACCATGCATATGACAGGTCTTACAGGCCTCAGGGTTATTACCCTTTGTGCCAGCAGTGTTCCAGTATCCACCATCAGCTTCACAGTCGATCTGGTTGTCATGATCCTTTGAGCAGTTATCTGCTTCTGCTGTTGTGTCAGGAGCTAACCCTCCAAATCCATCGTGGAAGCCTTCGTAGCCGCCGGATGAGTATGGTGACTGCGGGTTATGACACTCAACACCGCACCTGCTGAAGAAGCCTTCGCCACTATTAATGTCGTCATTAAAGACGGTTTCGTGGACGTCATGGCAGGCAGCACAGGAGCCGTAGTGGCCGCTTGGGCCGGCAAAATGGTTGTCATCCCAGTTATTTGGATCAGCATACTCTGCAAGGTCACCCTCCGGTCCAGTATAACCGGCATGTGCGCTGTTAAGGAAACCTATGTTATGGTGAGACTGCAGATGGCACTGGCCACACAGAACAGTCGTGTCTAAGTAATCACCATGTGCAAATTCAGTTACAGGATCACCTGTAACGGAATTATACGTTCCGCTGTGATGCACACCGCGCGGTGTCGCATGAGTAGAGCATGGATCTGCAATCGTGCCGGGATCAAATACGGCACCAGCTGCGTCGTAAAAAGTTGCAGTCGCCATATCAGCGCGTTTCGTGTAATCATCGGAGTACATATAATAGCTGACGGTACCGGAAGATCCGCCGTAATCGCAGAAATCTCCGTCACTATCCGTGTCTATGGCAGCGGACTTATCCTTCATCCGGTACTTCAGGTAGGTTGCATCAAGACCGGGGACGTTATCGTCAGCCGGTCCGGCATGTTCAGCATGGTCGGCTTCGCTGTGGCAGTTTTCACACTGAACACCGAAAAGTTCCCAGGTGCCAACGCCTTCAACCATGCCGTCATCAAGCGGAGAATAACCAGCTTTAACGTTTACAGTCCCGTTAGCCATGCCTGCGGGATATGTTCCGCCGCCTAGGTTATCCCATCCAGTGAGATGACAGGGCAGGCAGGTTACGGTATCGCCGGCTGCCTGTACCCGTGCTCCGCCATGCGGAAACCAGGAGTGATGGGCTAAAACAAGAGGATCTCCACCATCGGTAGAGTCCAGTGCTACTTCGCTGGGACCCCATACAAGACCTGTTCTTGTTAAAGGATCTCCACCCGGGCCAAGCAGTGTAGGTCCTGTGTACTCTCTTGCTGCATTTGCGTGCCCTCCAAGCAGATACGCTGTCTTGTCCGCATCTCCTGGATGAGTTTCAGGCTCATGGCACATTAAACATGTCCCGTCGCTCACGTATGCCTTAGCATTCGCTGTAAAGATCAGCGGGAGAGCCAGTACAAACAAGGCTGCTAAAAATAGCCATTTTCTGTTTCGCTTCATTTACTAACCTCCTTACTTAAATTTTGATTAACCATAATTTTTTCAGTGTTTCATCAAAAAAGAACTTCACTTCAACTGCTTTTCTCTCTTTCTGTTAACACCTCCTGATTCCTGTCGCTGAACAAAATTTAGGAGTTTTGTTATTAATTATAGAGCAATCAATGTGCCAAACGCGTAACCTCTTGAATTAAAATATTTCATAGGCTGGCAAGTAGGTATTTTAGCTCATTTTCTGGCTATATGACCAATGATGATTGGTTATTTAGCTAATTGATGGTTTCTGTCCGTTTCCCCCGGGTTTTTGGCATAAAGCGCCCTTCTCTCGTTCTCTGTTGTCTCTTTCATATAACTTACTGTTTTTAATAAGAAATTTGAGATAATTGCAAATTAGTGGGTCTAAAAGTCTCTAATAATACAATATAATAATGGAGTGTAAAATGAACCCAAAATGTATATTATGTGGTTTCTTAAAAACCAAGAATAAATGCTTTAAATCAAGAGATTGACTCTATTTTTTTTTATTACGGTAATCACTCCATACTGTAAAAACAGACCCACTAATTTGCAATTAGGCCAGAAATTTCAATAATTAGAAAAAGTGGCAACTTTAGTATGTTGTGAAATATATTCATTCTGAGTCAATAATTATTTAGAATAATTATTGACAAACTCGTAAAAAGTCGTCATACCCGTGAAGCTTGCCCTGTACCATACGGTTCAGGGCTTGTCCCAGCAGGTAGTAAGCAGGGAACGGGGATCCAGGCGTCGTCCCCGCCCCCGATTACGAAATTCGAGGGCAGGTTTACCCGCCTATGGCGGCGCCAAAGGCGACCAGGGCTCCGGCGGGGAACCAGAGAACTTAATAAAAAACTGGATTCCCGTTTTTCATCCTTCGTAGTACTACGGAGAACGGGTCACGGGAATGACAAAAAACTGCTTTTCAAGGATTTATTACGATTGCATCAACATATAACAATTATTTATAAATACCTTTGCCGGGGAATATGTCAATTTCGGTGTTTATTGGCAGTTTCATGAAAACCATAAAGAAGAGCGGGAGTTAAAACATAAATAAATAGAGGCCGGATCTCTCCGGCCTCTACGGGTGCTTTTATCAGCTAACACATTATTTTTATTGAATTGTTACGATTATGCTGTCGCAGACTGACGATGACGGATTAAACGTTCCGTTGATATTCATGTCAAAACAGACCGATACATCCCAAACGCCAGCAATGTCTGTTGAATCATCCACAGACAAAGACCAGGGGATATTACTGATAGCTGCTACTGTTTGGCCTGTCAGTACCGGCAACGGGTTAATGCCAGTAATGTCTTTAATCCCCCAATCGCTTATATCTCCTGTGGAGGGATATACCGTCAGATAGGCAGCCGAGGAGCCTGCCAACCCGGAACCCTGGGCAAAAGCGTAGACCTCAACAGGCGCATTATTCCAAATTGTATCAGGCTGGACATTAATGCTTATGCTGACCTGCCCGGGGATGTTCACCACCTTGCTGGCAGCCCCATTCTCAAGTACGATGACATCAGGCGTGAAGATGGCTATCCTGTCATTACCTATATCCGCGACAGAGACGTTGCCGCCTTTGTCGACCGCCAGACCGTTAGGTGATGAGAGAACAGTATCCAGTCCAAATATCCCGGCAAAGGCGGGGGATATAAAGCCCTTCTGGATGCGGTTGTTTCCTGTATCAGAGACATAAATCCCGTTATCAGGACCGACTGCAATGCCTGAGGGGCTGTCAAACTGCAACGGGCCTGTGCCAAAAGTTCCAGCTTCCCCTAAATAAACCCCGTTCCCGTTAAAACCAACTACCCTGTCGGCATTAGAGTCGGCAACCAGTATAATATCACTGCTGTAAGCAACAACATCCATGGGACCGTGAAAAAAATCACTGCTATTGCGGAAGGTCACCCATTCAGCAACATAGTCCCCGTTTGCGTTAAACTTCACTATCCTGTTGTTATCAGTATCCGCCACATAAACACTGCCGTCCAGACTGACATCAATACCGAAAGGCGCATCAAACGGCACCGGGGAGACCAGAG
The DNA here is from genome assembly GCA_038918635.1 of Thermodesulfovibrionia bacterium. Taxonomy (GTDB): domain Bacteria; phylum Nitrospirota; class Thermodesulfovibrionia; order UBA6902; family UBA6902; genus CAXMSH01. The sequence continues at coordinate 12,645 of JBCKZY010000046.1, forward strand.
TTTTTGCTGGGAAACCGCAGGTTTTATTAGCAGGGTATTTGACAACTTCGCTGTTAGTGCCGTTCCATTTCGTTACATAATAAAAGTTCCCGGTATGATCAGCGCTGACCGCCAATGGAATGAAACCAGAGGGGAACTTGCACGACCAGAAAAATTTACCGTACTCATCAAGCTGTATTATCCTTCCACCTACAGCATTTTCAACTATAAATATTTTACCGTCCGGACCTACATCAATATCAACCGGGCCTATCAGTGAATTAAAGATCGACCCCGTCTGAATCTCGTCACTGAACAGGTATGTTCCTGCCCATGCCGAACTCACAGCGGTAATTGAAAATAGAAGCGCCAGGATACAGAGTGTTACAACTCCTGAATACGTTTTTTTTGAAATCATGTTATCCTCCAATATTTAAATATTTTCCACATATATTATTACCGTCACATCTGCCTGAAAAAGGTCATATATTTATACTCTAACATCTTAATTAAATTTTTTCAGGACCATCGTGTCAGAGTGCGCACAACATCTGATTAATGCTGATATGCCTTACTAATCCCCCCACCCTTTTTTCACAAGTTGTCATTC
>JBCKZY010000047.1:0-12639 GCA_038918635.1 Thermodesulfovibrionia bacterium
GGTTGCCATTATATAAATTAAAGCTGAGTGGCAAGAAACAGTTGATTGTTTGTATTTATACATATTAGTCCCTGAGAAAATGCAATAAGATTAAACAGATAGCATCAAAGCATTCTTTTAATTAAACACCAGTTTGAATTTACGCTATTGTTCAGCTAATAACTGGTTATGTGCAAGGAGATTCAAAGTGAGTAAGACATACTGGCAAATAGCAGCGGGGTCTTTCGGTCGAAACTATACGGACTATTTTATTAAGTATGGTATAGCATTTGTTGGAGGCGATTCCCAAATAAAGGCTATGAAAGACGTCAGCGTCGGAGACATCGTCGTCCTAAAGCAAGGATTATCTCAAATTGTAGCTGCAGGTGAAGTTGTTGAGAGGGATGGAAAGGCAACAGGATGTGAAGATAAATCATGGTTACGTGATTTTGACGGATGGGATTTACCGGCATACTGCCATGTCGATTGGCATATCCCCGCTGAGCCAATCAAGACTAGTGGACTTACAATAAATACTATACAGAGACTCCCTCAAAGCAAGCACCAACAAATAGCGAATGATCTTCTATTATTGCCGGTTTATAATCATGAACCAGAACCATTGAATACCAATGTTATTAGCGACGATCAACTTCTTGAGCATCTTATAGCAGAGGGATTGAGGGCGTCTTCCGCAGCCGATCTTACAACCACTATACATAGGATACGTTTTCTAGCTAAATATTATTATGAGAAATGCACATGGAGTGATGTAAGAGAGCACGAAACCAGATCGTTCCTTGTCGTTCCTTTATTGCTTGCACTCGGATGGTCTGAACAGCAACTCAAGATAGAACTTCCTTGTAGCAACGGCAAAATTGATATTGCTTGTTTCCCTAAGCCTTTTAAAAACAAATCGGAGAAAGAATGCATCCTTATAGTCGAAACTAAAGGATTTACACAAGGACTTGATTATGCTCCACAGCAAGCACACCTTTACGCAAAAGATTTTCCATCTTGCCGGGGAGTTCTAGTTACAAACGGTTATTGTTATAAAGCATATATGCGCAAAGAAGATGGCAGCTTTGATATTAAACCATCAGCTTACTTGAATTTAATTCAACCCAGAGATAAATATCCATTGGATCCTAAGAATGTTGATGGAGCTTTGAGTGTTTTTGGTTGGTTGTTACCAGCTAATATAAGATAGCAGCACATAACCATACGCTGCACTTGAACGAGTGCCACAGTACGCTTTTTCGGCACGTTGTTGGCTTTGGGTTAGCAAACAATTATTTGGCTTATTGACGTTATTCAGTGGCACTCGTCAGTGAGCTAATCGTTCGTACCCTCAAAATCATTGACTTGTGTACTCAATAATCTCTGTAACCACTTTCCGCCTATTAAACAAAAAGAGAACATCAGGAAAGCTAAACAGCTCTTGTTTTTTTGCTGTATTATTCGGTAATCTTTAAAGCAGCAGAGAAAACTATATAATCACTTGTTATAATACAACTATGGAAAATATTTCAATTAATCAATCGGTAGCCATACTATGCGATGGGAACAATATTGAACGGAGTATCCACGATCTCTCTAAAACAAAAAACTCAATGATCAATTTCGATAAGTTGATCCCGAAATTGCTGAATGATAGAGGATTAAACAGGCTGCTATATTTCAGGGAAGGCAAGTCCATATCTTCGAAATTCGCTGACAGATTACATGAAAACTATTATGGCTCTGTTATCCCGTGTCATAAATCTGCCGATATTCCACTCTCTATCAAAGCAACTCAACTCTCTTCAAAGGTTGACACCATTATCATTATGTCAGGGGATTCGGACTTCGTGGATCTGGTTATACATTTGAAAGGGGAAGGTGTAAGGGTAGAAATTGCCGCGGTAAGACAAACAACTGCAAAGATATTAATTGATGAAGCAGACTATTTTCATGAAATAACCAAAGAAGACTGGTTTATATATAAAACACCAAAAACGACAAAGGTGAAATAAATCAGGCCTTAAACCTGGGTCTCTTATTGGCCACAAGCACCCTCTTTCTCAACCTGACGGACTTTGGAGTCACCTCAACAAATTCGTCTTCCCTGATGAACTCAAGCGACTGTTCAAGGGTCAGCGCTCTTGGGGGGACCAGCTGTAGGGAATCATCACTGCCTGATGCGCGCACGTTAGTGAGCTTCTTCTCTTTTGTAACGTTGACATCAAGGTCGTTATCGCGTGAATTCTCGCCAATAATCATGCCTTCATAAACCAGGGTATTTTCTTTAATAAAGAGGAGTCCCCTCGGCTGAAGGTGAAAAAGCGCGTATGTGGTCGTCTTGCCCTGTCTGTCGGAAACAAGGGCGCCTGTCTGTCTCTTTGATATATGACCGTGCCACAGTTCATACCCGTCAAACAGGTGATTCAGAAGACCGGAGCCTCTGGTGTCGGTGAGAAACTGGGACCTGAAGCCGATAAGGCCTCTTGCAGGGATCCTGAACTCAATCCTCACCCTGCCCCTCCCGTTGTTCTGCATCTTCAGCATCTTCCCTTTTCTCATTCCCACCTTCTGTACCACAACACCGACGAATTCTTCCGGTACGTCTATAACAAGAAGTTCCATAGGCTCATGCAGAGCGCCGTTTATCTCTTTTGTTATCGTCTCCGGCATCGAAACTGAAAGCTCATATCCTTCGCGCCGCATCATCTCTATAAGGATCGCCAACTGCAGTTCTCCCCGTCCCATAACCTTAAATGAGTCTGTGTTCTCGAAATCCACCTTTATGGATACATTATAGAGCAGTTCCTTTTCCAGCCTTTCTCTAAGGTTCCTGGAGGTAACGTACTTTCCATCCTTTCCTGCAAAGGGGGAAGTGTTGACTGAAAAGACCATTGAGATGGTAGGCTCGTCAACCTTGATCCTTGCAAGGGGTCTCGGGTTTTCAATGTCTGTAATTGTATCTCCAATATTAATCCCTTCGATGCCTGCCAGTGCAACTATATCACCGACAGAGACTTCACTTGCCTCTTTACGATCAAGCCCCTGAAAGGTATATATTGAGGTTATTTTTGTCTTTATCGAATCCCCGTCAACATTTATCACCGCAACATTATCCCCGATCCGTATAGTCCCTGAAAACACCCTGCCGACGGCGAGTCTGCCGACATATTCGTTGTAGTTTATATTGGTTACAAGTATCTGAAGAGTACCGTTGCTGTTACCCTCGGGGGCCGGAATTGTCTTGAGTATAAGATCAAAGAGGGGCCTCAGATCGCCTGACTCATCATCGGGATTGAGCTTTGCTATCCCTGCCTTTGCGTTTGCATAAACAATAGGGAACTCCAGCTGTTCTTCCGTGGCCTCAAGGTCAATAAACAGATCATAAACCTCATTCAGAACCTCCTGAATTCTTGAATCAGGCCTGTCTATTTTATTAATAACCAGTATAGGAGGCAGTCCAAGTTCAAGAGCTTTTTTCAGGACAAACCTTGTCTGGGGCAAAGGGCCCTCCGATGAATCAACCAGCAGAAGCACTCCGTTGACCATCTTCATGATCCTCTCCACTTCTCCACCAAAATCTGCATGACCCGGAGTATCAACAATATTGATCTTCACCCCATCGTATGTAACAGCGGTGTTCTTCGCCATTATGGTGATCCCCTTCTCCCGCTCCAGGTCAATATTGTCCATTACCCTTTCTCTCACCTTTTCATTGGCACGGAATATGCCGGCCTGATGCAGCATGCCGTCTACAAGGGTGGTTTTGCCATGGTCAACATGGGCAATAATAGCGATATTTCTTATATCTTCACGTTTCATAATACCTCTCTATCCGGCAGACACTAACGTCCTGCCTGATGTCGTGCGAACCTCTCCTGTCTTCAGGACCATCGGGGGAAATTAAAGAAGGTCAGGATAAGAACAATGAATTATAACCTATTCGAAGTGGATAATACTATACACCTGCCAATACTTTTTCAGTATATCAATAAATTAAAACTGATTCGGGTGTCATCATACTGTATCTTTTGTTAGCAGTAAATGATAAAATATGTGTTTAATATTGCAAACCATAGATTAAATGAAAGGAATCAGATAAAACGATGGAATCTTTTGAAAATTTAGGTCTTTCTGAAGAGACACTGAAAGTCATTAAGCACAAGGGGTTTGAAGAACCCACGCCGATACAGGTAAAGACCATTCCTGCCATACTCGCGGGTAATAAGGACATTGTAGGACAGGCCAAAACCGGGACCGGAAAAACAGCTGCTTTCGGCCTTCCCATGATTGAACTCCTGCCGGAAAAATCAAGAAAAGTCCAGAGCCTTATCCTCACTCCAACCAGAGAACTGGCCATCCAGGTTGCCGAGGAGATCAATTCTTTAAAAGGTAAGAAGAAGTTGAGTATCGTTCCGATCTACGGCGGGCAGTCAATAGACCTGCAATTCAGAAGCCTGAGAAAGGGGGTTGATATCGTTGTAGGCACCCCCGGAAGAATACTTGACCATCTCAGGCGAGGCACATTAAAGCTGGATAAAATATCCTTCCTTGTACTGGATGAGGCCGATGAAATGCTGAACATGGGCTTTATCGAAGATGTCAGGGAGATTATGGAAAGTACCGGGCCCGAAAAAAGGACTATGCTATTTTCAGCTACCATGCCGAGAGAAATATTGCAGATCGCTAAAAAGTATATGGGTGAATATGATGTGATGAAGGTGAGCAAAGGTCAGCTTACGGTCAGCCAGACCGACCAGATCTATTTTGAGGTCTCAGTGGCGGATAGATTCGATGCTCTATGCAGGATTATAGATATGGAAGAAAAGTTTTACGGGCTTGTCTTCTGCAGAACAAAAGTTGATACTGACTCCGTTGGCAATCACCTGATTGAACGCGGTTATGACGCGGACTCATTACACGGAGATATGTCACAAAGCCAGAGAGAGAAAATCCTGAATAAGTTCAAAAAGAAACTGCTCAATATTCTTGTGGCAACCGATGTGGCGGCAAGGGGCATCGATGTTCAAGACCTCACTCATGTCATCAATTATGCTCTTCCACAGGACCCGGAATCATATGTTCACAGGATTGGCCGCACCGGCCGGGCAGGCAAGGAGGGGATTGCCGTAACGTTTATTACCCCGTCAGAATACAGAAAATTGCAATTCATCAAAAGAGGAGCTAAAACAGACATTCGTAAAGCAATGCTGCCTAAAGTTGAAGATGTTATTAAAGCAAAAAAACTAAGAATCATGGCAGATCTTAAAGATATTGTAGAATTAGCTCCTAAAAGTGAGTATATAAAAATGTCAAAAGAGCTTCTTGAGGGGAATGAACCCGAAAATCTGCTGGCCGCCATTTTGCAGTACACTTTTCAGGATGAACTGAGCAAGGAAAGCTATACAGAGATAGCTGACGCGGTTGTTGACACCAAAGGTAAAACCCGACTCTTTGTAACCCAAGGCAAGCAGGACGGGCTGACACGCAATAAACTGGTGAATTTCATCAAAACCAAATGCAATATTACAAGGGATAAAATACGTGACATACAGATTCTCGATAAATTCTCGTTTATAACTCTTCCCTTTCATGAAGCTGAAATAGTATTATCTTTTTTTAAAAAAAGAATAACTGGATCAGGGCCATTTATTACCAAGGCTAAAAAGTTTGGGAAATAGGCTTACCTCTTCCCTGCAAATAAGCTGAAGTGAAGTTCCCCGCCTACAAGGCGGGGCATCAAAAAGAAAAACTTTATTAAAGTTAATGCAGTCTGTATTCCCTCTTTGGCAAAGACCCGTTGCTCCGTCCGCTACTAGCGAGACAGGCCCCGAGGCGAGGGGGCCAGGGGAGATTTTTAAAAGATATTATTCGTAAAATCCCCCTTAATCCCCCTTTTCCTCCGCCTCAGGCGGATTCGCCGAGGAGAAAAAGGGGGAGACTTGAGAGGAGAACTTTTCATCCCCGTTTACAAAACGGGGTATCCAAGTTCATTTCTTCATAAAGAGTTTTTGCTGTAATTATACATGTTATATTGAAACCAGCTGTTGGGCAAACGGTCAATATTTCAAAACCGCGTCATTATGCTGTTGCAATTCAAGATTTAATACGGCCGGTTATTACAGCATTTACCGTTTAATATTAGGGTGTTTACCGTGATAAATCACTTGACATTAGCATATTAAGGCGTTAACATCTTACAGGTGAAAAATGAGGCTAAAATCAAACTTCAGGCGGAAATAGTATTATGAAATTATATTCTTACAATGGGCTGCTTGCCATAACCCCCATGCCCTTTATACTTTTCTTCATATATCTTTTTTTCACAACAGAAAGCTTTAAGTTTTCGTTTTTGACTGTAATGTTCGGTTTAGGTGTTGCCATATATTTACCATGGGCATTACTGGTTCTTTCCAAGCAGGGGATCAGGACTGAAGAGATCGCTTTACATGGCGATACATTGATCTTCAAAAGGCATATCAGGATTGAACTATACCGGATTTCGACAGTTTCGTTTAAACAGCTTAGCGGCATCTTTACTGTTAATTTCAGGGATGGAGGCAGGATGAATTTTCATCTTGGTAATTTTACTACCAGTTCAGGATTGAAAAATTTTTTTGTACTTCTGCGTAAAAATAAAATTAAGGTTGCCTAGTTCTTATTATAACTCTTCCCCTCCTGTTATTCATGTAAGAAATATTCCATCTTGTCATATATTATTTATCTCTCTTTCGCATTTAAGCTGAAAGATACTTTAAATAAGAATCATGTATACACTTTTCAAAATGTCATTCCGGCTCGCCGAATCGAGTCGGGGAATGACAGAAGTTCATATATTTCATCACTGTTTAAGTGTATTTTAGTTCTTCTCAACTTTTTTACGACGCCATCATTTCTTCTTCAACGCTTCTTCAACGCTTCTTCAACAATCCTTATAGCACAGAATTCACCGCACATACTGCACACATCTGACTCAGTCGGAGGCACCTCTGAACGCCAGTCCCTGATCCTCTCAGGGTTCATAGATAGCTCAATCTGGCCGTTCCAGTCCAGCGCCTTCCTCCTCCTCGCCATTTCATTGTCAAGATCCATGGCCCCTTTTACGCCTTTTGCAATATCAGCCGCGTGTGCCGCGATCCTTGCCGCGATAACGCCTTCCTTCACATCCTCTATGTTAGGGAGCCTGATATGCTCAGAAGGGGTAACATAACATATGAAGTCGGCACCCGCTGCGCCTCCGACCGCAGCCCCTATCGCGGCCGCTATATGGTCATAACCCATGGCTATATCCGTAACAAGAGGGCCGAGCACATAAAACGGCGCGCCCTTGCAGATCTCCTTCTGCATCTTCATATTAAGTTCCACCTGATTAAGAGGGACATGGCCGGGACCTTCAATAATTACCTGCACCCCTTCCTTAACAGCCCTGTCCCTGAGTTCTCCAAGCCTCATAAGCTCATCTATCTGAGTCCTGTCCGTTGCGTCTGCCAGGCACCCCGGGCGGGCGCCGTCACCGAGGCTCAGGGTCAGGTCATACCTCTTTGCAATCTCAATCAGCCTGTCGTAATGCTCGTAAAGCGGGTTCTCCCTGTCATTGTATATCATCCATTCAACAAGGAACGCACCGCCCCGGCTGACGATATCCAGTATCCTGCCGTCTTCCCTGAGCGTATCTATCGTCCTTCTCGTAAGGCCGCTGTGAACAGTGATAAAATCAACGCCCTCTTCTGCCTGGCCTTCGATAACATCAAAGAGGTCATCAACGGCCATCCTGGAGATAGAGCCTTTCCCCCCGGCAGCCTTAGCCACCGCCTCGTATATAGGGACAGTGCCGACCGAAACGGTCGACCTTTTTAGAAGCATTCTTCTGATCTCATTTATGGGTCCGCCTGTTGAGAGGTCCATTACCGCGTCCGCGCCGAACTTTATCAGCACATCAAGCTTATCCATCTCCTCCTCAACAGACACCCTGTCCTTTGATGTCCCGATGTTGGCGTTAACCTTGGTCCTCAGTCCTTTCCCGATGCCAAGGGGGGCTATATCGTGCCTGTTATTCCTTGTTATAACAGAGAGTCCCTCGGCGATATCACCTGACAACCTTTCCGGCTCAATCCCCTCTGCGGCCGCCACTTTCTTAACTTCTTCGGTAATTATGCCCTTCCTGGCGAGTTCTATCCTTGTCTCTTTCAGATTATTACCCATAATATTCTCCGATCATTTTTTTATTCAGTCATTTGATGTGAACCCAATTTATTCATAATTTCTGCTGTCTTCTCTTTTATGTCATAAGCTCTGAATATCCCGGATATCATGGATACCCCGAAAACGCCTGCTTTAACTACTTCATCTATCTTTGACTCCTTTACCCCCCCGAGGGCAAAGACCGGTATGCTCATCTCTCTGCAGACCCTCTTCAGCATGCTGGTTCCCACCGGTTTTCCGTACTTCAGCTTTGAAGGTGTCCTGTATACAGGCCCAAATGTTAAAAAGTCAGCGCCCGTATCCTGCGCCTCCCTCGCCTCCTTGATTGAATGAGTTGAGACGCCTATAAGGAGCCTGTTACCGACCGCTCTTCTGACGGCATCTGCCGGGATGCTCTCACGGGTAAGGTGAACGCCATCGGCCCCTGCCGCAAGCGCAATGTCAAGCCTGTCATTGATAAATAGTCTGGCACTGTATACTGCGGTTAGCTCTCTCAACTTACAGGCAAGTCTCAGCAGTACTCTTGTGCTAAGGGTCTTCTCCCTGAGCTGTACAGCCTTTACCCCGCCCTTTAAAGCATGCCTGACTGCGGTGACGAGTGATGAGACTTCGGCAAGCTCAGTCGAGCCGTGACGAGCAACCAGCTTCCTGTCCGTTATTAAATACAGTTTAAAATCTATCTTCTTCTGTGCCACGATTTACAATTTACAGTTTTTAATTCTTTGCTTCATGTTTTTCTCTGGTCACCGGTAACAGATCACTGGTCACCGTATCTATAGCATCCCTTCTATAGGACTGCTTGACGTTGCGTAAAGTTTTCTCTTAATCCTCCCTGCTTTATAAGCAAGACGCCCAGCTGTAACAGCATGTTTCATGGCCAAAGCCATTGTGACAGGTTCATCAGCGCCGGCTATCGCCGTATTCAGCAGGACCGCGTCACAGCCCAGTTCCATTGCAATCGTCACGTCCGAGGCGGTCCCAACCCCTGCATCAACGATAACAGGCACTTTAGCCTGCTCAAGTATTATCTTCACGTTATAAGGATTTCGTATGCCAAGTCCGGACCCTATAGGCGCGGCAAGAGGCATGACGGCCGCGGCGCCTGCGTCGACCAGCCTCAGGGCCATAACCGGATCATCGTTCGTATACGGCAGGACTATAAAGCCCTCCTTTGCAAGTATCTCTGTTGCCTTCAAGGTGGCACATGTATCAGGGAATAGCGTCTGCTCATCACCTATCACCTCAAGCTTTATAAGGTCAGATATCCCAGTCTCCCTGGCAAGCCTTGCGTATCTCAATGCATCATCAAGGGTATAGCAGCCCGCGGTATTGGGAAGTATTTTGTACTTCTTAGGGTCGATATAATCAAGCAGGTTCTCCGACTTGCTGTCAAATATATTCGTCCTTCTCACGGCAACCGTTACAACATCGGCACCTGACGCCTCAATAGCCAGCTTAGTCTCCTCAAAATCCTTGTATTTCCCCGTACCAACCCAGAGACGGGAACGAAATTCAATATCCTTAATGACAAACTTATCGTCCATAATTATCCCCCATTTTTCTGACAGGATTCACAAAATAGAGAAGATTATTCTTTATATCTTTTTCTTTCTTTTAGAGTATCCTGAAGATCCTGTATATCCTGTCTAATTATTAATTATTGTTTTCTTTCTTTGAATTTATCCTGAACATCTCGGTACGAGTCGTTGTATAGAGTCGCTTCGACCTGTATATCCTGTCTAATAAAACCCGCCGAAGGCGGCTAAATTCATGCTATCCTCCGCCAACGAAGTTCACTATCTCCACCGAATCTCCCTCTTTAAGCTTACACTTAAGAAAATCCTGTCTCTTTACAATCTCAAGGTTGACCTCAACCGCAACCCCTTCAGGCCTTATCTTCAGGCTCTGGAGCAATTCAGCAACAGTCGTTACCTCTCTATGTTCAGAAAATGTTCCGTTCAGTTTAAGTTTCATAATAATGATAATTGTTCACTCGAACCCTTGAATCCTAGGACCCTGTATTTATATATGCACATCCCTTTTTCCTTGCTCTATCTGCCTGAACTTCTCAATGAGGCCGTTAGTGCTCACTGCACCCTCATGTTCAAGCATTCTCAATAGAGCGTCCCTTCTGTCTCCCACAGCTTGATCTTCAACATATTCCTTTAGTGACAATAACGCGTTTTCCCGGCAGAACCGCTTCATAGTTCCTTCCTCTGTAATATGCCTGAAGCGCTCCCCGCTCCTTCCCTCCCTGTAACAGGCGGTACAGAGACTAGGTATAAGCCCTAAAGATATGATCTTGTCAATCACTTCATTGAGGCTCCTCTTATCTCCTGTCTCAAACTGCTCGGTGTCATCCCCATTTATATATCCCCATGGGCTCGTCTTTGAGCCTGCCGACATCTGGGAGGCGCCTGTGAAGAAGAGTTCGTCCCTCAAATCAGCGGACTCCCTTGTCGATACCACAACGCCTACATACGGAAGGGCAAGTCTGAAGATGGCGACAATCTTCCTGAAGTCATCGTCAGAAACCGCGTAACCTGTGCTCACGGCATCAAAACCCTGAGAGGGCTGCAGTCTGGGAACGGAAAGGGTATGAGGACCAAAACCGTACTTCTTCATAAGTCTGAGGCTGTGTGCAATCAGCGCCCCGACATCCCAACGCCAGTCATAAAGACCAAGGAGAACACCCATCCCGATGTCTTCAAAGCCTGCCTCAACAGCCCGGTCCATAACCCCCAGCCTCAACTGGTAGTCGGCCTTGGGCCCGGATTTGTGCAGAAACCGGTATGTCGGGATGTGATATGTCTCCTGAAAACACTGATAGACCCCGACACCGCACTCCTTCAGCCTTCTGAATTCCTCTACACCCATTGGGGCGGCGTTGAGATGCAGAATCCGTATTTTCGTTTCCTTATATATACTGTCAACCACCTTCTCAAGGTAGTCAATACCTGCAGAATGCTCACTGGCAACAAGGAGCAGCCTCCTGTATCCCCTTTCCGCAAGAAGTGAAGCCTCGGTGACAGCCTCCTCCTTCGAGAGGCTCTTTCTGACAGCGTCCCTGTTGCTCTTTCTGAAACCGCAGTATATACAGTCATTTACACACTCATTTGACAGATACAGCGGGGCAAAGAGGACAACCCTTTTCCCGTACACCATCTGCTTTACCCTGTGCGCAGTTTCAAACACCTGATCCCATACATCCCTGTCTCTCAATGCTATAAGGCTCGATACCTCTGAGAGGTTCAAAACCTCAAGTTGAGATGATTTTGCAAGGATATCCCTTATTCTTGAAGGGTCTGTGTTAATTTTATTATTCATATCTAAATTGAGCAATTCTTACTACTCTTTCTTTATTCTGTCATTCCCCGAAGTATCGGGACAGGCCCGCTTGACGGGAATCATTCCCTTTCATGAAGAAAGATTCTGGACAAGCCCTGTACCATACGGTTCAGGGCAAGCCAGCCTGTCCCGGTTTATCGGGGAATGACAGACTTGATAAGTCGGAAAAGAAAACCATATCCACAACAACTTATCTTTATTATGAATCTGTGAAGATCCGTGGCAAAAAAAATCCGTACACCCCTGAGGCCAAAAACCTTGAGGAATACGGAATATTTTTCTATTTATACCTTTCCTCCGCTGGGGTTATCCAGATCAGGTTCAAGGGGTCTCCCAATGCTTCGGGACTCTCAGGCCACGCCTCCCCCAGGAATTTTAAGTATATCTCTATTTCAGGAAAGTGTCAAGAAACTGCCTTTGTGGGTAGTGTCTCACTTTGATTTCTTATCTATCAAATCAACAATATCTTCCAGACTCCATAATTTATCAGTGATGCCAGCCGCCATCGCTGGACTAACTCTTAATGATTTATGAATACGGACATAATTGTAAAACATAAAATAAAGAGCAAGTGCATGGCAATGATTATCTACTTTCTTTGAAAAGGCGTTAGTAAGGCGTGTAAACCTTCTCATGCTCATTCTCATGGTAAGGTTTTGACGTTCTACATAACTTGTTGATACATACTTAGGGTCTGGATTGCCCTGTATCTTCTTTTTTCTTGTTCCGAGGCATTTATCTTGACTGTACCTTAATAGCCTGTCTGTATACATCTGCAACTTTTGTATACATCCCTAATTTGAAATAAGCAGCCCCAAGATTATAGTGAACTTTTACGTTATCAGGTTTGAGTTTAATCACTTGCTGGTAGGATTCAATAGCTTTTTCATATGCCCCCGCTTTATGGAAATCTTTCCCTCGATTAAACCATTCCTCTGCTGTATCAGCAAACAATAGAGCAGGTGAAAGGAGGATAATAAACCCAGGGACAATGAAGGCGACCATAAACGTTATTCTTGAGAATAGATACATAACCACCCCATTCTTCATACGCTTTCTTCTCTCCTTATAATAATTATAAACGCAAACTTCATACCAGGATGTAATCCA
>JBCKZY010000048.1:0-12396 GCA_038918635.1 Thermodesulfovibrionia bacterium
GCACGCGCAGGCACAGGAAAAGGTTTACAGGGCCGTGATCGACAGCGACGGCGTGCAGAGAGTTGAGATCACCGGAGGGTCATATTATTATGAGCCGGACCATATTATAGTAAAAGTCAATGTACCTGTGGAACTGACCTTCAAAAAGACCCCCGGTATAGCGCCTCATAATATTTTAATAAAGGCACCTGAAGCAGGAATTGAAATTAACGAGGATATGAGCGTTGGGACAAAGACCGTCACATTTACTCCTGCAATGACCGGTAAGTTCGCTATCTTCTGCGACAAGAGGTTTCTCTTCTTCAAAAACCACCGCGAAAAGGGTATGGAAGGCATTCTGGAAGTAGAAGAGTAGCCATGCATCTTCTTATCGCATTGCTGATCACAGCCGCTGGATTCGCGTCGGACCCGGTATCTAACGCCATCAATAATTATGAAGAGATAGAATCATATCGGGTGACGTTGATATCAGGGAGCGGAGATTCCGCTGAGATCATCAGATATTATTACAGGAGACCGGGCTTCGTAAAGATGGAATTCATAAAACCGCACCGTGGTACGGTTCTGACCTACAGTCCCAGAACTAAAAAGGTAACGCTAGTCCCTTTCAGTTGGCTAAGGCGATTTAAATTCACCCTCGATCCGGATAACAAGTTCATAAGGAGTTCTAGGGGCCACAGGATCGATGAATCCGATATAGGGGCCCTTTTAAAATCGGTGAGCCTGCTTCAGAAGAACGGGAAGACCCGTGTGCTGGGTGAAGAATTCATTGGAAAGAGACCCGCGGTCAAGCTTGACATCAAAGGGGAAGGAGGTTTCACGGTTAACCGTATTAATGCATATCATCTGTGGCTGGACAGGGAAAATTCTCTTCCTCTTAAGGCAGTGTCTTTTGATGTCGACAGAATACTTATTGAAGAGGTTCTCATGGATGACCTCCAAATCAACGTGGTGTTTCCCGACAACTTTTTTGATGGAGACAGTCTGAAATGAGCAGAGAGTCAATAGAGTATCTGAAGCTTATCCACGGATCATTTAATACGCTAGTACTGTTGCTGTTTCTTTATCAGGGGTTTCTCGGATTGAGGATAAGGAAATCGGGCAGAAACGATTATATTAAAAGACACCGGCAGATCGGGCCGGTTGCCGCTCTGCTGGGTGTTTCAGGCTTTTTCGCGGGGATAACGGTTGTCTACCTTGACGCCGGACACATTCTCAAATATCCGCTCCACTTCATTACAGGACTGACTATCGCTTCCCTGATCATAACTACGTTTCTCATTTCAAAAAAGATAAAAGGCCCGGATAAATACTGGAGAAACAGGCATTATGCCGTTGGAATATTGATTATACTTCTGTATTTCGTTCAGGCCTTTCTGGGATTGGGGGTGTTGCTGTAGTTATTACTTTCAGGCCCTTAAGATGGTCTTTTGCAGAGCTTCAGCTAAGTTTATCAGTGTGTGATTAAACTTGATGCACTCGTAAAAAGTCTTGCTTCCCCTCCCCTGGTGGGAGGGGGTTTTTGGACTTTTTACGGGTGCATCAAACTTGGAAAGGGAGAAAATTAAAACTACTCACTATCATTTATTGGGATAGTACTCGATGAAATTATTCAACGAGCATTTCAAGTATTACAGACTTAACTTTTTTTATTGCTTCACTGCTGATTTTCCCGAGCCTCTTTATTAACCTCCTCCGGTCAACCGTTCTTATCTGATCCAGTACGATCCATCCTGCTTTACCCTGAAAAACAATCTTTACCCTTGATGGGTAGTCGTGTGATTTGGTAGTCATGGGTGCAATAATAACCGTGCTGATATTTCTATTCATTTCATTGGGAGATATCACGAGACAAGGCCTTGTTTATTTAATTTCGTGTCCAATGGTTGGATCAAGGTTTATCAGACATACATCATATTGCCTTATTTCCATTCCCAGTCTTCCATATCCATATCAACTGATTCGTTAAGGAGAAGTGAATCCTCTTTTCGCTCATGCATTAATTGAAAGGCTTTATCCCATCCCCGGCGATGTACTCTTTTTAGCGGCTTTATGATAATACGATCTTTATCTATTATGAGTTCCACGTCATTTTCCATATTGCACTCTTCAAGGACCGTTTTCGGGATTCTCACTCCTTTAGAGTTGCCGATTGAAACAAGCTTTGTTTTCATTGTCGCTCCTTAAATAGATCAATATGGCATAATGTAATTACGTTTATATTGCAAAAAATTGGATAACAATCTTCAAAATACACGTATCATATTTATATTATGACTCATCTATGACCCTAAGGGAACAGTAGAATAGAGAATCGAAACATATTTATGAGCTCGTAATCTATTGAATTATTAATATAATTTGATGTCTGAGTCAATACACATGACTTATTTACGATATCATCGTAAATTAGTCATGTGTTTCCTGTCGGCTCCTTTCAGCTATTGTATGATCAGGTTGTCTCTTGATTTATTATGTTATATTGATCAAAATAATTTTCTCTTAAAGAAGTAATACGTAGGAAAATGAAAGCCATGGGATTTCCGGTTAAATTAAACAGGATAATAGAAGCCATTGAATTACAGACGGACGAAAGCAATGCGTATTTAGACAAGAAGACCGGCGACGTTATAGTAATTATGGAAGAGGAGTTTAACGCGGCAGAGAACCAGGAACCCCTTGAGGAATATCCTGAATGGCAGCGTGACAATATAGAAAAGGCCCGCGAATTTATTGATCGGGAAGATGACTTTCTCAGCCTGCCCACGAAATATGATATCAATGAATATGGAATTATTGAGGATTTCTGTCGTTCTGTAGAAGATACAGAAATCTCCGGGGCTTTAAGTAATACAATACATGGGAAGGGTGCTTTTCGCAGATTCAGGGATGCTATACAAAGACTAAAAATTGACGATGAATGGTACGAATATCACGATGGAGCAATAAAGCAAATTGCCATCGACTGGTGCGAAGCAAATGATATAACGTATTCAGACGATTAGATATGACTCCATTGACTACAGATGAGAGTAATAAGGAGAAGGTTTTCTGGACCGGCAGGGTAATTTCTGTTCAACCTCGCATACGTCTTATGCGGTCCTTTGATGAGAGAAGTCACACTTATTTAGGATATACTCTTCAAATTGACGGTCGCGTCAGTGAAGAAGAAAAGTCATTTTTAATTGCATTAGGTAAGGGAGCACATTCAAAACATCAGTTTCATATTGGTGATATAGTAAGTGGACTGTCCGTACCTGTCTCTGACCCCCGGATCGAAACCGCAGAATATTACAAGTCAAGCAAGCTGAAAATAATCGAAAGAAATAAACTTCAACAAAATACCGCTCCTCCGTATCATATGGTTCCTCCTGCCCTTGATGTATACCGTGAGAGAGGACACCGCAGACTGGATTCACGGACATTTGGATCCAAATGTAAAACATGCATATGGGGTTGCCTTATGCCAGTAGAATTAATTATAGATCACTGGAATCCTTCACATAAGAAATACAGATTTGAAGCATTTTGTTATGGCCCGAAATCCTGTTCGTTCTATAAAGCAGGTCCGACAAGAAAGGTTCCCGGGAGGAGGGGTATGACATGGGAAGAAGAAGACTGGGTAGATGAAGAGGCTGTCTCACATCGAGGGGATGATGAATGATTTGTCATTGAAGCCCATTACGCCAGGTAAGTAAAACGGGTGAAGTTTATTGGCGAGAGTGTGTGGGAATCGAACCCACCCTGCCCGCTTTTGGCAGGCAACACCGGATTTGAAGTCCGAGAAGGACACCAGAACCTTATACACTCCCAATTGTTACTATCATAACGGTGTTATCACCGGATTTTCCGCCTCGGGCGAGATCTCGCCAAATTATACTACATTTGGCGGAGAAGTCCGAGAAGGATCCGTGGGGTTAACCCCACGAGACACGCACCAGAACCTTATACACTCCCAATTAACGATTAGCCACGAATATTCAGGAACGTGCTCAAATTTATAAAAAACCAATACAAACAACAAAAAAACATCACCCCGGTGTTATCACCGAATTTTCCGCCTCTGGCGAGATCTTCCGCTGCAAGCGAGAGAGCCGCCAAATTATACAACATTTGGCGGAGAAGTCCGGGAAGGACCCGTGGCTTAAAAGCCACGCGGCACGTCCGTATAACTACCACGAGACACGCCCGAATAACTACCACGAGGCCCGCACCAGAACCTTATACACTCCCAATGTTGAATTTTAAAGGATTTTCCGTCTTTAAGCAACCGTGAGGTAAGCTGACTATGATTCCTGTCAACGCCCATCATTAATCCACTTGGGTTTATGGACATGGGAGTGCCGAAGACCTTTGCAACTGAAACTTCACTTGAGAACATCCGCCACTGTTTTAATAATTTTGTTGGCTAATTTTATCGCATCTGAGGCATCTTCTTTTGAAACAAGAACATCAAGACCGTACAACGCCGTATGTCGATATCGCCGGTAGACATCTGCCTCTCTGGCAAGAGATTTTAAAAAAGGGAATTCTGTCTTTATGTATTCAAGCATACATATATGACTTCTCTCCTTTACTCCCTGAGAGAATAGCAATGCCCGTAAAGCATGAAACATTGCTGTATATGCCATAATAACCGCGACATCCATATTCTTGATTTTGACATTATCTTCCGCCTTTGTGATGCTATTTTTTGCTGAAGAGAGTGATTGTCTGGTCTTATTTTCCGAAGGCCTTGTTTTGGCCAGATACTTTTTATCAAAACACTCTTTTAAATTCATTAAGAAATCTCACTTCCATACAGCAAGATATGTGATAAGAGAACTTCCTGGTAAAATCCTTTATCTTTTTCTTTTAGGCGGTTCCATTTTGAAATGCTCAATGTCTCAATATTAACTTCCAGTTTCAGTAACCGTTCCAGAGGCGGAATCACGGAAGCAAATGCATCCCGGCTCTGCTGTGCAATAATGAGAACATCCAGATCACTCTTTTCATCAAACCGCCCGTCCGCAAAGCTCCCGTATATACAAAGC
Organism: Thermodesulfovibrionia bacterium; assembly: GCA_038918635.1. Classification (GTDB taxonomy): domain Bacteria; phylum Nitrospirota; class Thermodesulfovibrionia; order UBA6902; family UBA6902; genus CAXMSH01. The sequence continues at coordinate 5,034 of JBCKZY010000048.1, forward strand.
GAGATAAGGTTTTCATCAGCATCCAAACACCTTCTCACAAACTGTACATCTTCAAGTCTGGCAAGAAAGTATGTTACCTTAAGCTGTCTGACCAGAATTGATTCATTATCAAGCATATAGAAATGTGTTCTCGCGCGCTCCCGTTTTTGCAATAACTTCATTTCTTCTAGTCTCCGTAATGCATTATTTGCACCGGTTGGCCCTACGCCGAGGATACGCGAAAGTTCTTTGACATAGACCTCTGTTGATGGTTTCTGGAGAAAGAACGTAAGTACTTTCCAGAGCAGGTTCTTTTCAAATATTTCACGTAAGTTTACACTCATTTTTGTCACCATCGTACTAATTATAGTACTATCGTACTAATTACAGCTTTCATTGTCAACAGTCGATTAAAAAGTTCAACAAATTGCTTTAAATGATAAAATACCTTGAAATATAAAGAAATAAAGAGTATAAATACAGGAAATTCAACAGATAAGACTGGATACAATTCTATAAGAGGTTATTATTTATGATAGGTCCATATGATATCAATAAAATCGTTCTGTGTTCAGCAGATGCAGGTCCTAATTCCCAGAAAACAATGGCTGGTGAAGCTCAATACTTTTTTCCAGGAGCAAAGTGGGTCGGGGCAACGAGAAATACTGCTCAAGCCATGGGATGTAAGTTTGTGATTCTAACAACAGCACATGGAATGGTTAATTCAGAAGAGAAAATAGCGCCCTACAATAAACATATCAACAGCAGATATAGAGCACAGGTGATCGAGAAGTGGCATCAGACTATACCGCAAGTTTTGGGAAACCGACGTTATGAGCTTATTGTGTTTTATGCAGGTGGCTGCCCCAGAGAGTCATATCTTGAGGTACTCATGCCTATCTTGCGTAATCTTGACGTGTCTCTAATCACATTCGGTAAACCAAATATGGTTGATTCAGGCAAAATTGAAGATACAATTAACCTTCTACGAGTAGGCGCAACAATAGATACCTTCAGAAACATTCTTAAATATCCTGATAGATTAAAGTTTTACAAGTAAACAAAACACCTGCTCTATAGCTAATAGAATGTCGGTGTGTTGGTGCTGTGTGGTTTAAACTTCGGAGGTTAAATGGCATCTTAATAATAATACGAGAAGGAACTTGTCAAATATAGGAACGAGCTAGATCATCAGTCGTTTTTGCTTTAGGATATTTATAATGTGATAAAAGAGATCTTACCTTTGGATATTTTAAATCTATTTCATCAGCGAAATTATTCTCATGGACTACTTTTAGAAACTCCTTTTTTTGCTTAGGAGATAGAGCCCTGTAAAGCTCCCACCAGTCTGCTGCACCATTATTTTTGTGGTTCTCTCTATAAATAATATAGTTGTCTGGCATGATAAGTAGTTTGTTGAATTCCTTTAAATTTTTTCCAAAGGCCGCCTTAAAAAATTCTTTTCTTGGGCCCACTACTCCGTGCGTAACATTTAAAATGCATTGAATACTTCTTAAATATCTCGGGGTCCAATATTTTCCACAATATTTCCTGTTTTTATTGGTTACTGGTATATACCTCATTGGGAAAGAAAATATTTTTGTGCCAAGCCGCTTGTTTAATTCAACATTAATTTTCAATCTTTCATAAAATTCATTAGGTGTATCATTAAAATTATAGAGAATATAATTTGATAACTGCAGTATCCCAAATTCTGCAGCCCATTCAATTTTCTCAATATATCTATCTTTTAGCTTTATGTGATCAAAAGCTATTCTTAGAGGCTTTATAGGCAGTTCTGATAAACGCTTCATTTTTTTCTTGGTGAGTAGCCTCAGGTCTATGCCTTGGTTGAAATCAACATACCTCAATCTATTATTTAGGAGCGCGCCCTTAATAAACCCGGCATCCTTTATTTCGTCAATTATTTGATCAAATTTTGGGGATGCAAGTACATTATTATCAAGCAACATAAGATCCTTTTTTTCTCCATACAACTTTTTTATTTTACTCAACTGCTTTTGTAGGGGGATATAATCAGTAAAAGTTGGCTCAATTTTAGGCACAGCGCAAAAAGGACATTTTCTAATGCAGCCTCTTGTTATATAAGAAAAATAAGCATTTGAAGTAGGGTATTTGTAATCAATTTCCTCAAGCATACTATAGTCTGGAACAATATTATCAATTTTAAAATCATAAGGAAGCCTTACTTTTCCCCTCTCATTAAGTAGCCCCTTTACCGATTTATAACCTGTTGCTTCTTTTATTTCATTTGTCATAATTGTGGCCATTGGCCCGCCAATAAAAAGATTCTGTGGGTCTTTTACACTAAATTCATAATATTTTATTGTTTTTATTGTTTGGTTCCAGAAGAAGCTAAACAGAGAAGTAATATAAATTCTATCCCACATCTGAAGCTGCATATCTTTCTTCAAACCTTTTACAAATACTACCTTATCACCTCTTTTTTTATGAAAGGCAGATATTTTCATCAATCCAAGAGGCGGGTATTTATTAGAGATGCTTATTAAGGGCTAATTTTTCTTCTAACCCATTGGGATAGACAAAAGATAAATTATCCCTTTTAAAAATGGGACGTGCTTTATGTATAACTCGATGGTGATTAGGGCAGAGCACTGTTATATTGCTAGCATCATTATTCAGCGAACTTACAAAGAAATCAATATGGTGTGCCTCAGCTATCAGGCAATCATACCTATCAGCGAAGTTATCACCGCAAATTTGGCACGTGTAGTTATAAAATAGTTTTAGATTTTCCCCAATCGCTCTGTCAAGTCTACGTACCTTGACCGTTTGCTCTTTAGTCTCTATTCTCGCAGATTCATCAACTTTATTGTAATTCGATTGGAATTCAAAGTCTTCCTCGTTGATTTTAGAAAAGGAATGTTTTATTTGTATAGATTCGGAAGAAGTAACATGATCTATGAAAAAAGTATTTTCAAGCTGCGTAGTATATAAAACAATATATTCTCTCTTATCTTCAGGTACCTGAACACTTTTTCTGGTATTAGTTCTTTCTCGCTGCAAAAAAGTCGAAGCTTGATTTAAATATTCCCCGGAGTTTTACCGCAATAAGACTTTGAGGTGAGTATCGGATTTGCACAATATCAGCATGCCCAGGGTACTTCTTTTCATTAAAAGTCTGGTTTATTATTATTGCCTGATAAGTGTGCTCATCCAGTATTACGTTTATATCTCTCCGCTCTCCTCTTTTTAAGTAGTTCTTCATCCGTTCTCTGAAAACTACTTGAATGGATACGGGGATAGAAAAACCTTCCCGTAAAAGCGACCAATCAACATCTTTTTTATAAATGTAAAATTGTTCTTCTATCATTAAATCGTCTAAAAAGAAGGTCTACTTTAGCTGGCTGCATTCCTATTTTCATCTCATCAAATTCTCCAAAAGGCAATTTTTCAAGCCCAGCTATTACCTCTTCTATTTTTTCAAAGAGTTTTGATTTTGCAGCAGGATTTTTTTGTTCTAGTTGATCTAAAGCTGCTTGAAAATTGTCACCTATGAGTGCTTCTTTCGCCTGCTCGTCTTTAATCACCATGGAGAGCTTACGAATATCTTCACCTCTTTTAAATTTGCCCTCTCCGACCCAGTCACAGAAATCCAACAATGAAACCTTTCCGTCTTTAATAAGTTTTTTTAATTCCCTGTTTTTTCTAAACTCAACAAAATAGCTGAATTTAAGCCTCTCTGAAGGGTTATGGTATTTAATAAAATATTGTTCCTCCATATCCATATATGCTTGAATATTGTTTTTAATATCAGAAGCTGTGAGTTTAGTTAGCTGTTGAAGACGTTTTAACGAATAGTCATCTTGAGTGTGAAGACGGTAGAGTTCACGGGCTTTTTCGTAAGCTGCCCAGGGCGTTGATCCGAAGAGGTGTTTTTCAAGCCTTATAAAATTTATTACATTTTTATCTACTTTGTAAGGCAGTACATAAGCATCAATGTTTTTCCACTTTTCGTCGGTAACGTATTTTTCTGAAAGTTCCTCATAAATATATGATCTTGTATTTCCCTCAACCACAACAAAGTAATCATCCTTTGGAACTACCCATATTGGATCATATATGCCGCCGTTGCTTTCAATATGATCTTTTAACTTTTCATATTGTTCATTTCCTTCAGCTAGAGCAAATTTTATTTTATTTTGAGTTACTTCGTCGTTTAATCGGGTATCAAGATAATACTGTATGCGAGGATTTTGAATATCAAGAATTAGGCTATGAAGAGGAATTTGAATTCGCCGAATCTCTGTAGATTTACCATCAAGATTTACAGTTATTTTATTCATAAGAAACCCCCTTTAAGTTATGAGGTTAAATCTTTAACGGTTCCCCGATATTATATACCCAACTAGCTATTTTTGTTCAATAAAAAGACGCTAACATCTTGAAAGAAAAAAGCCCCTATATTAAAGGGCTTTTTTGAGTTGGATTGATAAACCGCATATAATTGGGGAAATTCTCAAAGAACTGTTTCTTGATCTCATCCAGATTCCCATTTGTGCACATTACAGAAAGTTGTTTACATTTCTGCAACATCTCCAATTGTGTCGATGAAAGATATGGTAGGCCAAAGTTGCATATTGACGGAATATTTTCTTGTATCAATTACCAAACGTGAAAGCGTGAAAGTGTGTCTATAGGGGATTGTGAATGTGGTTATGGGGGGTGTGCGAAATACGTCAATTAAGTTGTGAACGAATAAAACCATCTTGCAGGAAAATGGACTCCAGAAACGCTTATCTAGCAAAGGTATTGATATTAGCAAATGCGGAATGAGCATATCAGTAGATGAATCGTTAGTACGGGGACAGGAACTTCAAATTGATAGGAATTCTCTTCCTCATAATTACGAAAAAGCTAAGGTTCAATGGATAAGAAAATTAGGGAAAGAATATTACAGAGCGGGATTACAGTTTGTCTAATGTAAAATCACAACCTTTTCTAAACTTTAATTTAATATAAGTTGTTGCTAAAAAGTAAACAGTTTCTTAACGAGCAAGGATTAAGAGGAAACGTACAATTTCCCCTTGACATGACGCCCAGATTGTGTCATAATTAGAGTACAAAAAGAGCCCTAAAGGGGCTCGATTATAATCATGAAAAATATAATGAAAGGAGGTTGTGGTTCAGGGAATAAACTTAATCGTGTTGGCCATCTTGGCAAAAGAGTACAAACGTTAGGAGGAAAAATGGTTAGAAAAAGTGTATTAAACAAAAACAGATTTATTACCATGGTAGCGACTCTCTGTGCAAGGACAATATATGAAAGGAGGGGAAGCAATAATGTTATCGAGTCACCATAAAACAGCACCAAAGAGATACAATCTCAAACTTCCTGAAGAACTATACTCAGAGTTGAAGCGGATTTCAGATAATCATAATACTTCAGTTATTGATATTCTGAGAAGATTCATTAAGATGGGGCTCATAATAGAGGCAACTCCTGATGCATCATTTTTCATTAGAAAAAACGGCACAGAAAAAGAAGTAATAGTCTTATAGAGTCGATATAGCCATTGGTAATACAAGGAGAGTTTAGAATGGCTATTGAATTAGATGAAATTGCGAATGAGAAATTAGAGAAGAAAATAATAGTAAGCATTGAAGAAATTGAACTGGATTGTGAGTCTAAGACTCTTACTGAGCCCCATAAGTATAGACATTATTTGCAAGTAGGCACATCCCCGAAAGGAATTTTCTACGAAATAAGAGGGAAGATGCAAGTTAAGAATATCCTTGTAATTATAAGTGTAATAGGAGGGATTTTAGTAACTCTGAAAAAAGTATTAATAAAACTATTTTAATTATTACACCTACATATCTTCAGAATTACCTAAAGAAAATTCAGATTGTAGCAGGATTGTAGCAGAATGTTACGAAAAGGACAGAATTAACAGGAAATGATAGGAAAGGAAAGAATCCTGTAACTTGTTAAAATATAAGCTAGAATGTAAAAAACTCAAGTAAGACGCCCACTTGGAAATTTACATAGGATAGAATTTTCCGCCTTAGCGAGATCTCGCCCGCCTGTGGCGAGGCTGAGAAGTCCGGGAAGGATCCGTGGGGTTAACCCCACGAGACACGCCCGTATAACTACCACGAGGCACGCACCAGAACCTTATACACTCCCAAATAATAAAAACAGGGTTCAAGGGTTCTCCCGATCCATCCTTCGTAGAACTTCGGAGAACGGGTAAATCGGGATTCGCTAAGGCGAAAAGGGTTCAGGGGTTCGAGGGTAACAACCCATGGCCCAAAGACTAAAACCCTACAACAAAAAAAACTGACTTCCTTATAATACCAGCAATAATTAAAATTGTGATAGTTTTATAAACCCTGCATAAAACCTTAATAAATTATTCAATCAGTCTCAGGCGAATAAGCCTTTGCGCAAGCTTATAAATATCAGCTTTATCTCCTTCCTTACGGATGCCGGCGGCAACAATAACAACAATGACTTCTTTCTTCCTTACTGTATACATGATACGGTACCGCTGGCCCACAGCCCTGATGCTTCTAAAACCGGCAAGTTCCCCTACAAGCGGCTTACCCTGTTTTTCAGGGTCTGACGCAAGCCGGTCTATTACGTCTGATATCTTTTCCCGTATCCGTGCATCAGAAATGCCCTTGATCATCTTCAGGGCGGTAGGAGTTACTATTATCTTCCATTTTAAACGCCCAGATCTTTTTTTGCCCTGTCCCATTCTATTCCCTTACCTGCCTCCATCTCCTTTATGCTTTTAGCGAGTTTTTTTGTCAGGTCTTTATCACAGAGGACTTCCATCGTCTCCGTAACCGACTCATACAACTCCCAGGGCATCACCGCCAGAACAGGCTTGCCCCGTCTTGTTACGGCAATTACATCAGCCCCGCCCTCATTCTCCAATTCTTCAGGCAGGGAAGTCAGTTTTTTACGGGCTTCTATGATAGGCATGGTTTTAGGCATATACAGCACCTCCTTTCAGGTACATTTAAGTGTACTTATTAATGTACTTAATCGTCAAGCAGTGATACGGAAAGTGCTTAGGTTAAGGTTGAGGTTGAGAGATAAGGAGAATAAGCAATAACTATAACGAGTGACAGGCAATAATCAATTATCAATGTTTCTTTGCTCTTTTTTAAATCCCCATAGTTTGTTTCCGGTCTTTAAGAGAACTGAGGGGGGTAAAAGTTCCCCGATAACGTCCCCGAAGAATCGGGACAGGCGGGACAGGCAAAACTGCCCGCTTCGCCGAGGGGAGTTTTTTGAACTTCCCCTCAGGAGTGCGGAAGACCGATGTGCCAATGAATAGCGATCTAATTGTGAGCGAATCTAATTTAATTCTTTCTTCCTTACATTGAA
>JBCKZY010000049.1:0-12357 GCA_038918635.1 Thermodesulfovibrionia bacterium
CTCTGTGTTTTTGTTCAAAACATTATTCATCCTGTCGTAGGTGTACCCGTAGTCCATCTTTATTGCACCTGCAGGGTCTTCTCCTGTAATCGATTCTGTCCTCATCAGCGGGTCGTAGGTATATGCCTTTGCCCCGCCTCCGGGCAGGGTAACGGAATCAGGCCTGTTCCATACATAAGAGTCATAGGAGACAGCGCCGATGCCGAGTATCTGTATTCCCGCAAGCTGGTTATTGCCGTCATAGGTATATTGATAATTCACACCGTCCGGGCCGGTGAAGCTCTTCTTCATACCGTTGAAGTAGAATGTGTACGCATGGTTCAATGGAAAAGAGCCGTAGTTGACCGTCTCGGAGATTTTCCTATAGGTGTTGTCATAAACATACTGCGCTGAAGTCACACCGTCATTGTAAGACTTAAGATTCCCCGCCCTGTCATAAGTAAAGGTAATAGTCTTCACAATAGTACCGTTAGCATTTCTCTGAACGCTCTCTGTCAACCTGCCCGCATTGTCGTATGTGTTCTCTATCTTTCTGTTCTCCGCGTCAGTCTTTCGTATAAGATTGCCATTACCGTCATACACATAGGTCGTCTCTTCTCCTATCGGCCTTATCTCACTGACGGGTCTGTTCTTTCTGTCATACTCAAAGCTCGTAATATTTCCACTTCCATCTTGTAAAGCTATCATGTTGCCCCGGTCATCATAGGTATATTCTGTGACTTTACCGGCCGGGTCGGTCTCCCTGATCAGTCGGTTTAAGGAGTCATACTCATAAGATGTGTTTTGAGATTCCCTGTCGGTTCTGGTAGTAACGTTGCCGGCTGAGTCATATGTAAAGCTGGTTATAAGTGTCTCTGTCTCACTTAATATATCCCTCTCGGCTGTCTTTCTGTTACGAACATCGTAGTCATACGTCCGGCTGAAGGTCGGGTAGGTTATCTTCTTCGGCTGATCCGCGTCACCGCCTCCTGAACATGCGGGACAACCTGATCCTGAGGCACTGTATTCAACCGAAATCTCATTACCGTTTCCATCTGTTGTCTTGACAAGGTGCCCGTCAAGGTCATACTGGAATCCTACTACCTTGCCAACAGGGTCTGTCAGTTTGGTTAAATTGTTATCAGTATCGTATTCAAGAATTGTGTCTTTACCATCAGCATCCGTAATCTTTATGAGATTATCATGTATATCGTATTCAAATACCTTTATTCTTCCCTCTTCATCTGTCTCCTGAATCTTATTGCCGACCGCGTCATAGCCCAGAATTTTGCTGTTGCCAAGAGGATCGGTTATCTTCGTCAGCCAGCCCATATCATTATATTCGTATCCCCACAACTTGCCGCGGGTATCTGTCATGGTTACTATGTTCCCCATGATGTCATAGGTGAAGCTTGTTGTTCCCCCTTCAGGGTCAGTTACTGATTTCACGTTTCCGGATGTGTCATACGTCAAACCGGTTATTGCAATAGCGGTCTTTGCATCCCCTAACACCTTTATAGTAATAAGATTTCCAAGTGCGTCATAAGTATATTCTGTGACACGCTCGTCAGCCGTGCCTTTTGCCTCAAACATCTTCGTCATATTGCCTGAAACGTCATAGATGTATTCCGCAATATTGCCGAGTTCATCTGTCCTGCTTAAAACCTTGTTAAACTGAGTCTCATATGTATAGTTAACCGATGTGCCGTCCGGATGAGTCAATGTTATGAGGTTGCCCTGCCCGTCATATACTTTCGTCGTCTGGTCACCGCCTGCATCTTTAACAATTTTAGTCCTTCCGTTTACTGTTACCGTGTAATCAGTTTTTCCGTTGATATCCTCTCTTGTCCTGTTACCGAAACCATCTATCCATACATCTTTTGTCTTGCCGCTAGTAAATGTAATGCGGGAATGGTCTCCGTCAATATAGTCAAAGAATTTTCCTGTTCCGTCTCCGGCAGTTACGCGTGAGACTAAGCCGTCCCCGTTATATGTAATATTTGCGGCTCTGCCGGCCGCGGTGTTCTTGTATGCCAGCCTGCCATTTGCATCATACTGATAAGTTGTTTCATTGCCTAGAAGGTCTACAACCTTTGAAAGTTTGTCACCATTATAGGAATAGGTCACGCTCCTTGATGACGAATCACGCACAGCGGATACTCTTCCACCTGCGTCATATTCATACCAGAGCACCTGGTTATCAAAATGGTCAGAAACTCCAATGAGCCTGCCGTCTTCTCCCGGCTCATAGGTGAATGACACCTTGACATCATTACTGTTACCGTAAGACGACAATCTGCCTAACGTATCATACTGGCGCCAGTTGCCTGAGCTGTCCTCCCACAGATAACCTCCTTCAACTACAGAAATCGTACGTTTCGCTTCATAATTAGAATCCGGAATATAGTCAAAGACCGTCCCCTCAGGATCGGCTTTTGAGTATGTCACCCCATCTGCCTTGATATAATCTATAGCCGTACCTGAATATACCGGTTCCAGCCTCCTGAGATGGTCGAAATGCCAGTTGTTGTCATAGAAACGCCGTTTCATCTCAACTTTGTGTCCCTGGACCTTTACCGCCAGATCCACAGCGTCATCATTATATTCTCCCAATGTCAGGTCAACGGAGCTCAGAGTTTGCTCACTTACCTCACAAGCACATGTATCATCAACAGCACATCTTCTTTCATAACTAAAGGGCAATCCAATATCCACCACACTCACCTTACCACTTAAATAACTCGCGTAATAGGCCAATGTACCGTCATCGCTCAGAACCAGATCATATGCTATTCCGGGGATCGTGTACAGCAGTCTGTCATCAATGCCATCACCGTCAGAGTCTCTCAAGACCCCGTAAGCAGCCGGGTTTGACAGGTGTCTGATGTCCTTGAGGCTTATGATCTGTCCCGCGCTGTCATAGGCGAGCCTCTTCTCTCTGTTAACCACAATAGTACTCCCCACACTAATTGGAATCATATCCATCTTCTTCGGTGAGTTCGGTGTTGTAACATCCACGACAATTATCCCGTCTGACGTCGATATCAGAGCAAGGTCGAGATCCACCTGGTCCTGTGTTGCCGGATCACCGTCCCTGTCAACAGGAAACGCCTCAACCCCTGTGACACCGTAAGGCCACTCCATCCCCGACACCTCTGCCAGAACGGAAAGCTGCGGACTGATGATAGAGAGTCCTTTGCTATTGAGCGAGAGTATATTGTTGCGCACCTTTGATACCGCATTATAGGACTTACCTGTAATCGTACCGCCGATCGCGTTCGCCTGCGCCATCTCCTGCGGAGGAGTGACAGCGGTCAGGTCAACACCCTGCACTCCGATACCCCAGTCAGCCACGTACGCGTTCGTGCCGATGACCGCCACTTCATAAGGCTCGCCTCCCCCGTAGGGGACATTAGGCGGCGGGGTACTGCTGTATCCACCGCTCCACGAAAGATATATGGATTCATGACGCCTGGGGTTAGTCGGTTTCGATAGATCGATGAGGTCAAGAGAACCATACGTAACTGCCCGGCCGCCTACGGCAACAGCATAATCCCCCATATCAGGGACAACTTTGAGGTCACGTACATATCCGCCCAGTACCGTTCTACCGACTACGTGCGGAGTGAAGGGATCGGAGACGTCTATCACATATATGTCTGAAGAGTGCACCAGATCGAAGGCATGACTGAGATCAACCCCCTTCACTATTATGTGGTCCCTCAGTTTATCGATCGCCATGGCATGCGGCACCTCCACTGTCGAGATGATCTCCGGCTTGAAGGTTGTGAAGGAACTGCTGTAGCTTGCTACCGGGTTACCGCCCCAGTCTTTTACCCCGCTTATATTTATGGTATACGTCTCGCCGTACCTGTAGCCGTACCTCGGGACAAAGACGACCGTAGTTTTATCCTCTGCCACGTAGACAGTCCCCTCCACCTTTTTGCCGCTGCCGTCCGTAACCCTCACAGTGTCCGTATTTACCGTCGAGGGATCGATATCCTCGTTAAAGGCGGTTGTCATAAACTCTACTTCCGGTGGGACACCTGTCTCCCCGTCAGGGATCGATATAGAGTTCACTTCAGGCGGAACAGTATCGTCCGTCAGTTTCACGACCCCCTCAATAAACTCGCCGCGCGCAGGGGGGCCCATTATCGTGACCGAATCAAGTACGGTGCCGTTGAGGCTGGTAAGTTCCACATTAAAGGTTTTGTCTATGGGGATAGTTATAGGGAATAACCTTCTTGTCTGCTCCCACGTGGCGAAGTTCAGACCCTCTCCAGGGACAAATCCCGGTCCATAGAAACTCCATGCCTCGACCATGGCAAAACCGAACCCTGTCGCAGGGTCATACCATGTCTGCATGCCGTATACCCCGCCCTCCACGAGTCCGTCAAATGGCGGGGAGGTGTTAAAGATCTTCCCGTCCTCAAGCACCGCGGGGCATGAGAGTGTCATCTCGTTAAAGCCCCTGATATTGATCACCTTTGTCATGAGTATCTGATGCTCCGGCGTCAGCCACTCGGGCGCGGGTATTGAGACCTTAAGCTCCTTCTTTGCCGTCACACCGCCCATATCGACCTCAAACACACCGGCGTTCAGAAAGCCCGGATCAATAGTCACATCCTGCAGCGCGTCTTCAGTAAGCATGGCAACCTTGAGCGCGATGACTTCATCAAAGGCGCCTTCGGGTATAAACGTTGTTACCCCGCCGGGACCGTAGATGGTGCCGCCCTCAGGTCCGACCGCGGCGGTGCCGTCGGGGTCCTGGAATATGCCCGGGTCCAGTATAGTCACGTTGCCGAGGAGGTCTGTTACATGGACCTCTATTATATCTGCAAGGTCTGCCCGGATCGTCCCTACAAAGCTTCCGTCTAGCTCGGACGTAACCGTCACGGTGATGTTCTTTGTCCTGTTAAAGAATACAACCGACGATTCAGCAGGCGACAGTCCAGGCCCGCCGCGTATGGTGATATACCCGGTCTCATCAGGCATGCCGGCCATTAGCTGTCCCGGATCAAGCGCCTCGTTGCCGAGCACCCCGGCAGTGGTAAAGACCGACTCAAAAGGCACAAGCGGCTCGCCAAAGTCGTCAATGATATCTTCTGTGAGTTTCACACGGTAAATGGTGTCAGTCTCCAGCTGGAACTCCGGCTCAAAAAGGGCAACGGTATTCCCTGACGCGAGTGATATGTATCCGCTGACCTGCAGAGGTTTCACGTCTATACCGGGCACGTCCTGAATCAGCATGAATGACGCGCTGTCTACTGAAGAGGGATTGACCGGTTCCGAGAAGAAGACCCTGATCCCGTCTGAAGAGTTCACAGCAGTCGCCATGTTATGAGGTGTAATCTGGCTCACCTCAGGCCTTGTCAAAGAGAGGTTCAACTGAACGATGATGCTCTCACCTGCCGCCACTGTTCCGGTCTCCGAGGCGGTTAAACCCGTTCCGGGCTCAGTCGCGGTCACGATGAAGTCACCGGACAGGCTTACAACAGAGAAGCCTCCAATGCTGTTCGTGATCGCCTTGAAGGGCACGTTATCCATTGTTATTACAGCACCTGATACAGCGCTGCCAGATTTAAGGACATCTCCTGTAATAAAGCCGACCGGCCTTGAAGGGCTGTAAAAGGCATACCGGCCCGTGGAGATGCATCCGTCAGTGATGCACCTGCTGATAGTTATATTTCCATTGATCACTGTCGCCTCTGCAACAGCCGTAAGAACAGACTCCGAGTTTATCGTCTCAACCCTTGTGACGATTACCTCCATCCCTTCGGTAACCGGTCCGGGGATGATGAACTGTGGAAACGCGTCCGTTTTAAACGACCCGCCCTCCATCTGGAGTATAAGTGCCGAGAGGAAAGTGAGGTCCGCTGGTCCGCTGAGGGGGAGTTCAGGCTCTGACAGTGAGTAGAGTCTGAAGACCGTCTCATCTGTGAGCGATGAAGGCGGCACTATAATAGTCATGGAGCCCTCGCCGGTCACCGCGCCGCCGTTCTCTCCCAATACGTTCTCAACGGGTTCATCAACGAGCGAAGGCATGGAGATATCTATATCTACTTTTCCGTAAATAAGGCTTCCGAACGGGTAGGTCTTTGAAGGAGTTGTCGGAAAGCGGGCGGATACGGTATTGTCAATATCATCATCAGGCCAGCTGTATAAAACAATATCCTCGATAAACGGCTCTGTCGTGATCACCTCTCCGCTGGTGAGATTGTACTTCTCAACGATCCTTACCCATATCGGCGTGCCGGAAGGTACCGGGTCTAGGGTAGTGACTATCACTGTCGTCATGCCCTGTGCGCCTTCCTGTGAAAGCACGGCCGGAGGAATCAGCTCCACGGTGGCCGTTATTCCGTCTGCGAGGGTATCCACTGAAGGCAGAAGAGGTTCACCGGCCGCGGACGGCATCGGCGGTTCAAAGGAAAGGATGTCAGGAATAATCAGGAAATACTGGCCGAGTCTGCCTACTTCTACATCGATAAAGTCAGCGGAAAGAGAGACAGTCCCTGATATCCAGCTCATCGTGCCCTCATCAAAATAGGTGACAGCAAGCTCATTTATATCGGTTATATTCCATATATTCTCTATGCTCAATGTCCCCGGCGCGTTCAGGTCCGCTCCCCACGGCGAAATGTCCACCCCGTACAATGGCGACCAGCCTATCGGAAGCCTGTAGCCCATACCCTGCTGGCCCAGTATCGCCAGCGAGGCCTCCATATCCTCACTTAACGCGTAAGCCGGAATCTCAAGGGAGGTGTCGCCTGATGCCAGACTGCCGCCTGTTGATGCCGGTATCGTAGCGGTCTGCAACGGCGTGAGCCTAAGGTCAAAGACGGTATGAGAAGTGTTCGGTGAGAGAGATGCCCTTCTGAACGCCTTTGTATATCCATCCTTATAGACCTGGATCAGGGCGCTTCCCGCAGCGCCTTCAAAATCAAAGCTGAAGCGTCCCATAGTGTCTGTGAGAAGAGAGATAGCAGGATCAGGAACTTCATTATTAATAATCAGGACGTTCACATGGGCCCCTTCAATCGGGAGCCCCAGGGTATCGTCATAGACTTCTCCGAAGACAAACGCGGGTCCACGCAGGGTCTCAAAGGTCGCGGTATAGGCGGTCTCAAGATTGTTCCCGGCCATGTCCTTAATGCCGGTGCCGGCGGTAAGGGTGAATGTCTCGTTGGCCTGCAGTTCAGACGCGGGTGTAAAGACAACCTCTGTGCCCGACTGGATGAACGTCCCGTCAACTAAACCCGTCGGCCCCTCTAACGTTATGTTTGATATATTGACCGTCCCGGGGTCTATCTCTTCAGAAAAGGTTATGGAGACCGGTATATCGAGCGTGACCTTTGGATCAGCAAGAATTGAAAATCCGGTCACCTCCGGCGCAATTGAATCCTGCAGTATTGAGAATTCAGCTGGCTGGCTCTCGTTGCCCACCTCGTCAGTAGCGGTGGCGCTGAACGTATTGAGCGTATCAGGTTCAAGACTCACCTCTATTGAAAAGTGCCCGGACGCGTCTGCCGATACTTCACCCTCTCCTGCAACCTTTACCAGCGCGTTGGCCTCGGCAGAACCTGTTACGGTTATATTTACAGCGTTTGTTATTTCAGGTAAAGGGTCTATTACCGGCGGATCAGGGGGCTGGGTATCAAGTTCAACCTCAATGGATGCCGAACCTGTATTCCCGGCTATATCTGTAGCTTCAACTGTTATTACATTTGACCCTTCCTCAAGTGAATATTCCCGTGAGAAAGCCCCGGCTGTAAGAGTAAGGGGAAGTGTGTTCAGAGATGCCGATTCAATCGTCGATGAATCAGTGACTGTACCTGAAACGGTCTGTATCATAATATTTGTCTTCAGACCGTCAGCAGGGGTATCTATCGTAACAACAGGAGCGATCGTATCTGATGTTATATCGCGTGATGCTTCAGAGCTGTTGCCCGCGCTGTCCACAGCGGTCACTGTTAATGTATTCAACCCCTCTGTAAGGCTTACTGTAAAGCTGAACGTCCCGCCTCCGGCAGGCACTGAAACGCTCTGACCCTGTATGCTCACGGTTGTTGCCGTAAGATCAGTCAGACTGCCTGTCAGCTGGATCATGTTGCTTGATATGTACTCAGGCGTCGGATCTATCGTGATGACCGGCAATACGGTATCAGAGATAACCGTAATTTCATTCGTATCAATATTACCGTAAAAGTCAGTAGCCAACGCAAGAATGCTGTTTTGACCATATTCTAGCGGGATATCTGCCTGGAACAGGCCCTCTGAATTTACAGCCGCTACCCCGTTAACCGCTACCGACGAGTGCTGATCATCAATCGTTCCTGAGGAGAGGGTAGAAGAAGTCCCTAAAATATCGCCGTCTCCAGGTGTGGTTATCAGGACCTGCGGCGGGGTCCAGTCAATTCCTATTAACTGAAAGTTTATGAAACAGCCGGGGATGCTTCTCAGCGTAGCGCTGAAGACGTTCGTGGAATCAAGGGGGACAGTCAGGTCAAGTACATAGAAGTTCTGGTTCAGGTCTGAAGGTTGAATTAACTCGATGCCGTTGACATCCGCGATAGCCGTGGAACACCTGTTGGTTCCGTCAGCATTCCCGTTCGTAATGATGACCCTGTACATCTCGGCAGGAGCAGGGATACTGAATGTATGCTGCTCTACAAACGTCTTGCCTTTCTCTCTCACAAACGTGTGATCAAAAAGGGTTACTTCGCCCGCATAGGAAGGAGACGGAGAGATCGTGCAGAGGAGAAATGTTAGGAGAATTGCCGTGACAAATATTCTGATAGCCCTTATTACCTGTCTTAAAGACAACTGCAATCCCCCTTCATAAAGGATTTAAAGTTAATTCTTTAACAAATAACTCTAAGCTGCGGACAGATTTCAAAAAAAACCTACCTCAAAAAAAGGCAGGTCATATATCGAAAACCACTTCGACAGCCCCTCTATCCCTCAAAAATGATCAGGGACAGGTGGCTTTGTGCCCCCTGCTTGCGCGGGGTTTACCCTTTCGGCGTTATGTTAATTGTATTTTCGTAAAGTGACATTAACACGTAAAAACCTCTAAGTCAATTTTCTTTTCATTATAAACTTATTACTTTTCCTTATAATTAATACACTTAATACTTAATACACTTAATACACAACTTAATACACAACTTAATACAATAGGGTCAGGCTTGACTATTGACATTTGAAGCTATTTTAGCTATGTCATCCATCTCCTTTAATATATTCTTTTTAGTCCATTTTTCTTTCAATAAAAACCGAATTCCCCTCAATCGAGATTGAGGGGGGTAAGTGGGGTCAGGCTTGACTATTGACATTTACCGAGCCATCAGGGCTTTTTCAACCTTCTTTTCCTCCTTCTCCCACTTGCGCCTCTCCATCTTATAGCGAGTCACAAGAGACGGGTCTTTCTTTATATATTCAGCTATCTCCCTTCCAGTATATCCATATTCTCCTGCCACAAGAACCATAAGTTTTTTTCCGGCAGAACTGGCCCTGGTCTTATCCTTTTGCCGTATCTCCTTTAAACTGACCCCGCATACCTTTTCGACTGCACCAGATATCTGAAATAAAGAATATTCTTTCTTCCTTTTATCCGATTCGATCTGCACATCATATTCATCCCTTATCTTCTCTACAAACTCCTCTCCACCAAGTACCTGCTGATCTACAGTGCTGTATATACTCTCCTTCTTCACGACAATTCCATCATACATAAAATTTCTATACAGCTTTCCTGCCTTTGCCTTGTCTTCGGAAAACATTCTTAATACGATATCAGTATCAACAATTCCTTCCGTTATTCTCTTTGAGTAGGTCGAATGACTGCTCCACTTGTATCCTGCGGGGGTCTCAGCCACTCTCGCACGCACAGGATTCATATGAATATACTTTACGAGGCTCAGCAGGTACTCGTCCCTGTCACAGAGTATCGCCTTGTATCTCCCCTGAAACAGATGCCCTACTGTTTTATATTTCCTGTTGAAATAGGTTGTATATCGCTGATTTACTCCCTGGAGTATTTTTGAGAGCGGAGTTTTTAGTGTCTGAATAAGCAGATGAACATGATTACTCATCAACACATAAGAGAAGAGATGATAGTTGTAGCGATTTTTGTAATCGGAGAGGATTTCTAAATATTTGTTGAAGTCATCATTAGTCTTGAATATCTTTTGCCTTTGATTCCCTCTTGTTAATACATGATAAAACGCGCCTTCAAATTCTATTCTCGGCCTTCTTGCCATATAGAAAAATATCCTCTTTTGTCTTCAAATGTCAATAGTCAAGCCTGACCCCATATCTATCTGCATGAGGTCATGTGCGAGGGAGACGTCTCCTGTAAAGACTTCCCTGCACTCATTTAGCCTCTCCTGATCAGAAACATCAACAGGATAGAGGTGTGACAGGATCAGCTTCTTAACTCCCGCCTTCTCGGCAACAAGTCCGCACTCCCTGATGGTGAGATGATTCTTCACTTTCATGGATTCAGGGAAAGAGGCATCAATCACGAGAATGTCCGCTCCCCGTGAGATATCAATAAGACCTTCATCATATGCTGCGTCTCCGGTGTAGACGAGCGATCTTCCCCCTTCTTCAAACCTGTAAGCAACACTACTCTCGGAATGTACAGTGCGCATCGCAGTTACGACGAACGGCTCCAGCACAAGACTGTCCTCTATCTCCTGCACGACTATGGAGAATCCTTCAGGCTTCCCGATGATTGATGCTATGGCAAGATCATAGTACCGACGCAGACCTATCGGCCCGTTGATAATTAGGTCCTTCTTCCGTTTAAAGCCCGGTGTGTATAGCAGAGCATGGATAAGCGGCATGAGATCTGAAAAGTGGTCCGGATGAAGATGCGTTATGAATACTGCGTCAATATACTTATAGCTTCTACTGCACCTCTCAAGCTGAAGCAGTGTACCGCTTCCGCAGTCCACAAGCAGACGAGTTTCTCCTGCCTCCAGATAGTAGCCTGGAGCGTTTCTCTTCAGTGACGGCACGCAGGTACCGCTGCCAAGAACGATCAATCGCATTCGGAGTTGCTCACCTCCTTATAAGTTCCATGTAAAATTCCACAAATACTAACAATTATATTTGTTATTTGGTCATTGGTTATTGAGTTATTGGGTTATTGGTTATTCTGCTCAACCTCAACCTTTACTTTAACTATCGATCTTCAACTGCCTTTGTTTTTGTGTCTTAGCAACGTTGTCCTTTTGCCCATTACCCATTACCCATTTCCCATCACCTGTCCTTTGTCCCTATCTCTTTTAATATCCTCCGAACCATCTTAAGGTTTCTTATATCATCACTATCCGAAATCCTGGGTGTTTCAAGCACAAGAGGAACATCCTTAAAATAAGAGTCTGCCAGGAAATTTTTTATCCCTGCCCTGCCGATCTCCCCCTTTCCGATATGTTCGTGTCTGTCCACACCGGAAGAGAGTCCCTTTTTTGAATCATTAAGGTGTATTAACTCCACCTTTAATGGAGCGAGATAACGCCTGATCTCAGCCCTTAATCTGTCCAGTTCGCTCTCCTCCCTTATATCATATCCCGCCGCATACGCGTGGCAGGTATCAAGACAGATACCCCTTACCAGACCATCGGGCGAACCATCGATGATATCCGAGATCATCGGAATAGATGACGAGATATCACCTCTTTGCCCCGCTGTATTTTCAATTAGCAGTCCCGATTGACTCCCGGCCTTTTCACCCACCTCTTTAAGCGAATCAGATGCCTTCTTCATAGCCTCCCTGACGCCCTGCCCCACCGCCTTGCCGGGATGCAGCACCACGTACTCAACACCAAGCATATCCGCCATGCGCAGTTCATATACAAGAAGAGTAACAGACTTTTTTCTGATCTCGCTGTCAGGAGAAGCAAGGTTAATGAGGTAGGACGAATGAATAAAGACCGGCCTTACATCATATTTCTCAGACAGTCTCCTGAACTCTGCAGCATCTTCTTCGTTAAGAGACTTTCTGGACCACCCCCTTGGGTTATGCGAGAATATCTGCATCGTACTGCAGCCCAGTTCCCTGCCCCTCTTGAGAGAGAGGTGGACCCCTCCCGCAATGGATGTGTGAAGACCCAGTCTTTTCTTAACTTCTATTTTATTCTGCATAAGATTCCTTATAAAAAGCCATACTGGCTTTTATGTAGATTACTTTATCAAATCTACCTTATAAAAGAGAATCCCTCACATATCCCCCTCTTTTTCTCCTCGGCGAATCCGCCTGAGGCGGAGGCAAAGTCGAATCGACCCTATGAGACCCGAACCTGGAGGGGACAGGGGAGATTTTATGAATAAAAAATGGCTCATCCGGGTATTGTGTGGAACCTTGAAGTG
>JBCKZY010000050.1:0-12337 GCA_038918635.1 Thermodesulfovibrionia bacterium
TAGATAAGATTATACTATAATTCGCAACGGACGTTGGGCATAGTCAGTTTGGGCACAGGTATAGATATTCGTGAGGCATACATTAAAACATAACATATGAAAATTGTTAGTAGGTAATTGCCGATTAAAGTTGTTATGGCAACTTCGGGAAAACAGGGTGATCTTCTCTGCTGGGATTGTATGTATCTAACTTATTACAAAAAACCGGCTCCATCGCAGTGCCGGATTTTATGAATATAAAGGATGATTTTCCATTAAATAGATGGCAAGTTTTATTTATACATTTATAAATTCAGCTATAGATCCAGTTTTTTATTGATTTATGCAGTGTTTTTTTATAATATATAATCCGTTGTAATTAGAAGCACGTTGTCGTATATCTCAATTCACTTAAACAAATTCATTTAATTTTAAGCAGGTCTAAATAAATTTAAGGAAGGAAAGATAATGATAGAAATAATCTTTAAATTTTCAAAGTTTATTTTAATGCCGGTCATCGGTCTGGTTCTAATGGTCGGAGCTACAGATGTTTTCGCGTCAGCAACAGCAGAAGACGTTGCTGCAATGCAGGTAACAGCAGATGCAATTGCGCAGCATGTATGGTGGTACTGGCCGCTCATCCTGCTCATCCTGTCATTTGTTCTCGGTGTTTTCGCCGTGCTGGCCGGAGTTGGCGGAGGAGTCCTTTATGTTCCGATCGTGAGCGGGTTTTTGCCTTTTCATCTTGACTTTGTAAGAGGAGCAGGCCTCATCGTAGCACTTTCAGGAGCGCTTGCTGCGGGTCCAGGACTGCTTAAGAAAGGTATGGCTGACCTTCGTCTGGCAATTCCAATGGCATTGATCGCCTCAACATGTGCGATAGGCGGAGCAATGATAGGTCTTGCACTGCCAACCAATGTAATACAGACCCTTCTCGGCGCCACTATCCTGGGAATTGTTGCAATTATGGTCAAGGCCAAGAAGTCAGAGTACCCGGATGTTCCAAACTCTGATACGCTGTCCCAGGTATTGAGGATAACCGGTGTTTACCATGAGCCTACTATTAATGAAGATGTTGCATGGAAGGTCCACAGGACCCCCATGGCATTGGGTTTATTTGTTATCATCGGGATAATGGCTGGTATGTTCGGGCTGGGTGCCGGATGGGCAAACGTGCCTGTCCTGAATTTATTGATGGGCGCGCCAATCAAGATCTCGGTTGCGACAAGTAAATTCCTTCTTTCCATTACTGATACTTCAGCCGCATGGATATACATGAACAACGGTGCTGTGCTTCCATTGATGGTCGTACCTTCAGTGATTGGAATTATGCTCGGTTCTCTTGTCGGTGTAAGGGTGTTAGCCGTTACCAAGCCCAAGGTTATCAGGATACTTGTTATCGTGGTTCTCGGTGTTGCAGGACTCAAGGCACTCTTAAAGGGATTAGGAATAGGATAAGGCATTTCATGCCTGATTCCACAAATAACAACGTTTGATTACACAGATAAATGATAATCCGATTAATCTATTTTAAATCAGTGTAATCAGTAAAATGAAATTTTACAGGAGGAAGATATGGCTCCACAAGCAACTGAAGAACAGATCTTATATTCAAACATTCTGAATAAGGGAATGATAATCGGCCTTATAGGGCTTATTATTACTTTTTTCGTATACGGCGCTGGAATCCTTGAACCGATGATTCCTATAGATCAAGTACAAAACTACTGGAATCTTGATGGAGGTGTTGCGGAATACCTGAATAAAACCGGTATTCATGCGGGCTGGGCATGGCTCGGCAATCTGAGTAAAGGTGATATGCTTAACTTTCTGCCTATCGCCTTTCTGTCTCTTTTGACGATAATCTGTTATCTGTCAATCCTTCCAGGACTGATCCGTAAAAAAGATAATATTTATGTGGTTCTGGTTATTGTAGAGGTGCTTGTGCTTACGGTCGCGGCTTCAGGCATTCTGGGTTCAGGCGGACATTAGTCTTTAAGTCCCTGTTATGAAGCAAGTATAAAGGAGAAATAGAATGTTTTTACAAAAAAAAGTAAAAGAATTAATGATACCTATCAGCGATTATGCCGTTACATCTCCTGAGAAGACACTTAAGTAAGCTGTTCTTGAGATGCAGAGAATATACTGCGAAGTTGAGACCGGTAAGTGTACAGAGGCCGGACATCGTACCAGTCTTGTACTGACCGATGGCAAGCTTATGGGGATAATTGATTTCCATTGTATCCTCAGGGCGCTTATGCCTGAGATTGCCGGCAAATTAAGTGATAAGCTGGCTGCCCTGGGCATCTCCATCGCCTTTGCGGAGGCTGATGCCTCTGATTTTGATGCAGTCAGAGCTGGTTTCAAGGAGAGGGTGCTTCAGAATGCAGCTACAAAAGTTGGTGATGTTATGCTTAAAATTAAAGGTCACATAGATGCAGATGCTGATATGATGACAGCTCTCAAGTCAATGTATAGAAATAAAGTCACTGTGCTGCCGGTTTATGAAGGAGATACGATTGTGGGTGTGCTTCGTGATTCTGATCTTTTTCTGGCTGCAGCTAATATTCTGGCTGAATAATATCATATTCAATAAAAAAAGCGGGGCTTGTCCCTGTTTTTTTTGTATAAAGTGAGTTAATATTGCTGACCTGTAACCCTTATCCTAACCTCTTCCTGCTTTTGTCCTATTGTACTGTTAAATATGATCCAGAAATAACAAAGTCATCATATTCTCTGGATATATCGTCAAATTGTTTTCCAGATCAATATGTTATATACTACGACGAATTGTCTGGTTCTCTCCTTATCCTAACAGTGGAATGTAATTAATTATGCTGCGAAAAAGCACTATTCATGTCTTTTTATTGCTTCTGGCAGGTCTGTTGCTGTCTGCCGGTGCATGCTATGCAGGTGACGCTTCTACGACTGCAGAGCCTTTACGACTTACAACCCAGATGATGGTTGTAATGGGTGTTCTCGTATTTGTAATTGCGCTATTTGTTTTTGAGTGGGTAAGGGTAGATGTGGTAGGCATTATGATGATGGTGCTGCTTCCTATCCTGGGGCTGGTTACTCCGAAAGAGGCCATCAGCGGATTGAGCAGTAATGCAGTTGTATCAATCATCGCTGTAATAATAATCGGCGCTGGCCTTGATAAGACTGGAGTTATGAATGTTCTTGCCAGGAATATCCTGAAGTTTGCAGGCAAGGCTGAAAGCAGGATTATCGCGCTCATATCAGGTACAGTCGCGTTTATTTCGAGCTTTATGCAGAATATCGGAGCTGCAGCGCTCTTTATGCCCGCGGCTATCAGGGTCTCCCGCCAGGTGAATGTTCCTGTATCACGGATACTCATGCCAATGGGTTTCTGCGCCATTGTAGGCGGAACCATAACCCTTGTCGGAGCAAGCCCGACTATCCTTCTTAATGATCTTATTGACCAGGCCAATCGGCTAGGCGGGTTTCCTGAGAAGATGGAACCACTCGGTCTCTTCACTCAGACACCTATAGGCATCGCTCTTGTTGCCAGTGCGATCCTGTATTTCATTGTTTTCGGGAAGTATATACTGCCCAGGAACGGCGGGCCATCTGATCTTGCTCTTATTCCTTCTGATATTGAAGCTACATATGCCGAAGCCTGCTCTCTCCATGAACTGTATATCCCGGAAAGCTATAGTGATGAAAGGACGCTTGATGAGTTGAGGATCAGGATGGACTATAAGATAACTATAGTTGCTATTTCTCATACAAGAACTAACAACAAGGAATTCGCGCCATCACGGGATGAAAAACTATACGGTAGTGATTATATAGCGGTAGTAGGCTGCTCAGAATCGGTCAAGAAATTCGCTTCTGATTTAGGCTTTATACTTAAATTTGACCTTGAGATATTTGCCGAGGACCTTTCTCCAAACAATGCGGGAATACTTGAAGGCATCATTACGCCCCGATCTGAACTTGCGGGTAAGACGTTGCGTGAAGTTCAGTTCAGAAAGACATATAAAATCAATCCCGTAATAATATGCAGAGGCGGTGAATGTATATTGGGTGATCTATCCGACAGAGAACTGCATCCCGGCGATGCTGTGCTTCTTTTTGGCAGGTGGGAGAAGTTTCATATGTTAAAGGGCAAACAGACATTTGTCTTTACTACGGAAATCCAGGGCGAAATCATGAGAACGGAGAAGGCAAAAACAGCGCTAACATGGCTTGCTGTTGCCATAGGTCTTGTCCTTGGTTTTAATCCATTAATGGCTGCTCTGGGCTATCCGGATATGAAATTGTCCCTGTCTGTATGTCTTCTTACCGGCGCCCTGGGTATGATCCTGACTAAAGTCATGTCAGTAGATGAGGCATACAAATCTGTTGACTGGATGACAGTATTTCTGCTTGCAGGGCTGATTCCTCTTGGCCTGGCATTTCAAAAAACAGGAACAGCAGAATTCATTGCGAGCACCATCATGAATATGATCGGAGATGTTCCTGTAATAGTATTTCTTGCAGTTGTAGGGATCATGACTTCGTTCTTTACGCTTGTGGTTTCCAATGTAGGCGCCACGGTACTGCTCGTCCCCCTGTGCATGACCATGGCTATAAAGGCGGGAGCGGACCCGCGCCTTACAGCGCTCGTTGTGGCTCTGTCAGCATCAAATACGTTTATTCTTCCAACACACCAGGTCAATGCACTTGTAATGAGGCCGGGCGGTTATAAAACGGTTGATTATGTTAGGGCTGGCGCAGGCATGACGATATTGTTCCTGGTAGTCATGTTGACCATGCTGTATATTTTTTATTAGGTCTGAAACAATAGAGAAAAACAGGACGCTGTAACTGAAGAAAGTTACAGCGTCTTTTTATTACCTTAATCTGTCATTCCCGCAGTGCTTTGAGCGGGAATCCAGCTTTTTTTAAAAATAGTTCCCTGCTCTCCCTACTCTGTACTGCTTACGAACTGCTGGGGCAGGCCTCGGGAACAGAATTAGATATCGCGGCGTCTGGATTTCTACTGGAGTTTATCCCGTATATTGATGTGGAAGTAGGATTGACGAACATTTGGTACATGAATAAAGTACTCAAATTGTTTAATATACTATCAGACTGAAAGAAGAAATAATGTACTTCCCGATTGCTAACATAGAAGTTAATCCTTTCATCCCTCCGGCGATAGCTTTTGTTATATCGTTCTTCACATCAATGGGTGGAGTCTCCGGCGCTTTTCTGCTTCTGCCTTTTCAGGTAAGTGTTCTCGGCTTTAATACTCCGGCGGTCAGCGCTACGAATCAGCTTTATAATATAGTCGCGATTCCCAGTGGAGTTTACAGGTATATTAAAGAAGGGCGCATGGTCTGGCCATTAACCTGGGTGGTCATTGTAGGCACTTTACCGGGTGTTCTTATCGGAGCAATAATCCGCGTTCAATATCTTCCTGATCCCCGAAATTTCAAGATGTTTGTTGGATTGGTTCTTCTCTACATCGGGGCAAGATTACTCAAAGACATACTGAAGAAGAAAAGGATTCAAAAAGGCAAGTTGTCTGCTGAAGAAGAGTTCCAGAAATTAACCAAAGAATTCAACTCAAAGCATGGGAAAAACCAGTTGCCAAGAGTAATTGTAAAAAAATTCAGTCTGACTCATATCTCTTATGATTTCTATGGGCAGAATTTCAATATAAATACCATTGGGATAATGTCACTGAGTTTAATTGTCGGAATTGTAGGTGGAGTTTATGGAATAGGGGGCGGCGCCATAATTGCTCCATTCTTTATAAGTTTTTTCGGATTGCCTGTTTATACTGTTGCCGGGGCGGCGCTTATGGGAACCTTTGTAACATCAGTAGCCGGTGTGATCTTTTATCAGATTATAGCCCCGTTTTATCCCGATATGGCCATCTCCCCTGACTGGTTACTTGGTGTTCTATTTGGGCTTGGTGGTTTTGGCGGTATGTATTGCGGGGCGAGGGTACAAAAGTTTGTTCCTGCAAAAGTGATTAAATGGATTCTGGCGCTCTGCATATTAATTACGGCCTCTAAATACATAGTCTCATTTATACTTAAATAACAACCGGTTAAACCTCAAAGGGTATTAAGTAAGACGGGGAGTGGCGTAGGTTCCCGGGAGCATATTGGTCATGTTACAATTAGTTATTTGAATTATATAAGACAGTAATATGAGTGATTGAATTGTAGCCTGAGGATTACCTCCATGATTTGTGTCTTGAATGAATCATATTGTGTGATTGGCAAGCGAAGGGTTATTGCTGTATTAACCCTTATGATCTTCATGACTCTCTTTGTCTTCTCTCATGCCCGGGCAGAGGGCTACTGTTGTATCCCTGATTATTATTCTCTACTGAATCGGGTTGATATCCCTCAGAGTGATCCGTTCCTTTCATCTTCCAGATTATCCGGAGGTAAATTTCTCGTTGCCAGCCGAAATATCAAAGACCCCAGGTTTTCTGAGTCAGTCATTTTATTGGTCAGGTATGACATCGGGGGTTCAATGGGACTTATCATAAATCGCCCGATCGATGCCAGACTGTCCGATGCTTTGCCTGAAATAAAAGAACTGCGAAACAGAAATGACTCCTTATACTTTGGAGGACCGGTCTCTTTAGATCAGTTAGTGGTGCTTTACCAATCCAATAGTAGAGTCGAAGAATCTGTTAGAGTTTTTGATGACGTATTCATAAGCACCAGCCAAAAGGTTCTTAATGGTTTAATCGTTGACCACCGTAAGGAGGATAAATTCCGCGTGTACGCGGGATATGCCGGTTGGTCTTCCGGGCAGCTGGATAATGAGGTTCTAAGAGGAGATTGGCATCTCCTGCAGGCAGACTCTGCAAATATCTTTGATAAGGACTCCTCGATGATATGGCATGAGCTTATACGGAGTATCTCCGTCAGATGGTGGGTTGAAGTGCCTGATTTGCATTGGAGAAGGCCAATAGCGGAGATCTGTCCGGGCCATAGAATGATGTCTGCTAAACCAGGATCAATCTTTTTCTGTTAGAATATATATGTATGCCTGTTATCCTTGTTACAAATGATGATGGTATTTCATCTCCCGGTCTTAAGGTCCTCTCCAGGGCACTTGAATCTTTAGGTGATGTTTATGTTGTCGCTCCTGAGACAGAACAGAGCGCAGTTGCTCACGCGCTGACTCTTCACAGGCCCCTGAAATTTGAAAAGTTAAAGAAGAATACATACCACATAAACGGTACGCCAACTGATTGCGTTATAATCGGTGTAAATAAACTGCTTCCCCAAAAACCGGATATTATCGTCTCAGGGATAAATAACGGAGGCAACCTCGGGGATGACATAACCTATTCAGGTACTGTAGCCGCAGCTATTGAAGGGACGCTTTTAGGGGTACCATCAATTGCTGTCTCTCTGGTGAGAAGCAGTTCTTACAGCAGCATCTTCCGAATGAGTACTTCTAAACTCAGGGAGGCGGCAAAGTTTTCAGTTAAGCTTGCCTCTATGGTACTTGATAATGGATTGTTGCCTGACACACTGTTAAACGTTAATATGCCGAATTCTCCCGAGATTAAGGGGGTAAAGATTACGAAGCAGGGGAAGATGATCTATGATAACTCGATTCAGGAGATATCTGATCCCAGAGGTAGAGAATGCTTCTGGATCGGGGGCGGGACACCAAAGTGGGAAACCGGTGAGAATACCGATTTCGAAGCTATACAGAATGGCTATATCTCTATCACGCCGGTGCATCTGGACCTGACAAATTATAAGGCTTTAAAACATATGGAGAAGAATTGGAGGATCTGAATAAAACAGGGTTCAAGGGTTCAAGGGTTCAAGATTGCATGTTTGCTTACTAAAGTAGAAAGTTTGGTAAGAGGGTTTGTTCTGTTATGAAAGAATATGACGTCATTATAATCGGCGCGGGCCCTGCCGGGATATTTGCCTCTCTTGAGCTTGTATCCTCAAACTCAGGGCTTAAAATACTCCTGCTTGAGAAGGGCAGGGATATTGATAAAAGGACATGTCCTTCTGAAATCAAGAATGTCTCCTGTGCCGTCTGTCCTGACTGTGGTCTATTGAGCGGTTGGGGAGGCGCGGGTGCATTCAGTGACGGTAAGCTGAGTCTGTCAAAGGAAGTTGGCGGAAATCTGTCAAGGTACATAGATGACAGTACTTTAGAGGACCTGATTGATTACACAGATAAAATCTATATTAAATATGGCGCACCTACTGACGTTTACGGTTCTGACCTGAAAAGGGTTGAGGCGCTCAGGAGTAATGCAGAAAAAAACGGACTTATTCTTATCCCATCCCGTATAAGACATATAGGCACTGACCGATGTCCTGAACTCCTGAAGAGATTAAAGGCTGACCTCAACTCATCCGTTGATATTCTTTTTTCAGCTGATGTTGTAAATATCCTGGTTGAGGACCATAAGGTTACAGGCGTTGAGCTCAGTGATGGCGAGAAATTTTCTTCTGATTTTGTGATAGCTGCCCCCGGCAGGGAAGGATCCCTCTGGCTTGAGGAGCAGGCAAGGGCTTTAGGTCTTTCACTCCTCAGAAATCCGGTGGATATCGGTGTGAGGGTAGAGCTTCCCGCCAGTGTGCTGAAACCCCTTGCGGACGTCTCCTATGAACCAAAACTCCTCTTTTATTCGAATAAGTTCAATGACAAGGTAAGGACTTTTTGTGTAAATCCTGAAGGTGAGGTTGTAAAGGAATACGTGAAGGGAGTCTGGACGGTTAATGGTCATAGTTATTCCAACAGGATAACCGGTAATACAAACTTTGCTATTCTTGTAAGTACAAATTTTACCGAGCCATTTGACGAGCCGCATCTTTACGGGAGGAGCGTTGCCAGCCTTGCTAACCTTTTAGGCAACGGGATCATTCTTCAGAGGCTGGGTGACCTTCAGTCCGGACGTAGATCAACTTCAGAGAGGATCTTGAGTGGGTCGGTAAGCCCCTCGCTGACAGACGCTGTGCCGGGTGATCTCAGTTTTGTTCTGCCTTACAGATATGTAACAGATATACTTGAGATGCTGGAGGTGATGGATAAAATCGCCCCCGGTGTCAACAGCCCACATACCCTGCTTTATGGTGTTGAGGTGAAGTTCTACTCCAGGCAGCTTAAGCTGGACACAAATCTGGAGACCGAGGTAAAAGACCTCTTTGCTGTCGGTGACGGGGCAGGTGTGAGTAGAGGGCTTATACAGGCATCTGTTTCCGGTATTGTCGCGGCACGCTCGATATTAAAAAGGATAAATTAGCCACTGATATACACAGATTTAAAGACATAAGAACTTAAAACATGAAATAATAACTAAACCCATAAACTTCTTTTATTTTGTGCCTATGTGTGTTCTTCCCCACTGTGAAGTTTGCGAGATGTCGTTTTGTACTTGAATAATAATGTTATTATTTTTTTGTTATTTAATCAGTGTGAATCTGTGGCAAAATAATTCTGAGTAGTATTTATGGAATACGAAAAAGAACGGCGTCTGATGGTTGAAAACCAGTTGAGGCCACGAGGTATAAAGGACGAACGTGTTCTCTCTGCAATGGAGAGTGTCAGTCGCCATCTTTTTGTCAGGAAAGACATGCAGGATGTCGCATATGATGACAGGGCCCTTCCTACCGGTGAAGGACAGACGATCTCGCAGCCATATATGGTAGCGTTGATGACAGAACTCCTTGAATTGAAGGGAGATGAGAGGGTCCTTGAGATAGGCACCGGATCGGGATATCAGTCATCTCTTCTGTCTGTTCTGGCTCTTGAGGTCTTCACCGTTGAAAGGGTCGATTCTCTTGCTGAAAGTGCGAAGGATTTGCTGAAGGAACATGGTTATCTTAATGTGCATGTCCTTACAGGTGACGGGACTTTAGGTCTTCCGGAATACGCGCCTTTTGACGCTATTATTGTTACTGCTGCCGCCCCTAAGATACCTGACGTGTATATAAGTCAGTTAAAAACAGGGGGAAGGCTTGTAATACCGGTCGGAGATAAATTATCACAGGTGCTTTACCTGATCAGGAAGACCCCGTCAGGGGTTGAAAAATCGACTTCAACCTCTTGTGTTTTTGTACCGCTTATAGGTGAAGATGGTTGGTAATGTCCTGGGGTTTATTGACAATGAAACCTTTTTTGTGTAAAACAGTATAGGCTTTATAAAATAATACCGGAGAAGCGGATGCTCACTGACTGCTTATGGGTATTCGGGCATATCCGAGTCTTTTTCTGGGAGGGAAGATGGTTGATAAATCTAAAAAGATCTGGATGGATGGAGATTTTGTTAATTGGAACGATGCAAATGTTCATGTTTTAACACATACCCTTCATTATGGTATAGGCGCGTTTGAGGGTATAAGATGTTACCACGCAAAGAAAGGTTCTGTCATCTTCAGGCTGGACGAACATGTGGACAGGCTTTTCGACTCCTGTCAAATATTACAAATCAAGCTTCCTTATTCCAGTAAAGAGATTAAGAAGGCTATTATCGAGTCTATCAGAATCAATAAGCTTAAGGAGTGTTACATAAGGCCGATTGTTTTTATTGGGCATGGTGCTATGGGCATATATCCTAAGGACAATCCGATCAGGGTTGCAATAGCCGTATGGCCATGGGGCGCGTATCTTGGAGAGGACGGTATAAAGAACGGTATAAGGGTAAAGATTTCCTCTTTTGCAAGGCACCATGTAAACGTGACTATGACAAAGAGTAAGACTTGCGGTGACTATACAAATTCGCTTCTGGCAAAGCAGGAGGCAATATCATGCGGTTTTGACGAGGCCTTACTGCTTGATACAAACGGACTTGTTTCAGAGGGAACAGGACAGAATATATTTATTGTTAGAGACGGGGTGCTGGCTACTCCTCC
Organism: Thermodesulfovibrionia bacterium; assembly: GCA_038918635.1. Taxonomy (GTDB): domain Bacteria; phylum Nitrospirota; class Thermodesulfovibrionia; order UBA6902; family UBA6902; genus CAXMSH01. The sequence goes on from JBCKZY010000050.1 coordinate 10,848, forward strand.
CTTGCCTTCAGTTCTTGATGGTATAACAAGAAGAAGTATTATCGAGATGGCGCGCAGGGAGAAGATAGAATTTAATGAGGCTGACTTTACAAGAGACCAGCTCTATATAGCTGATGAAGCGTTCTTTACCGGCACCGCGGCAGAGGTTACACCTATAAAAGAGGTGGACGGCAGGATGATTGGAAATGGTAAACCAGGTCCTGTTACAAAGAAACTGCAGAGACTCTTCTTTAAAACCGTTAAGGGTGAGGTTGAAGCGTATAAATCCTGGCTTACGTATGTGTAACCGCGTCCTTTCACATGCCTCAGTCGACCTGAAATTCTATTATTGACTTCCTTTCTTTAATGTGTGAAAATGGTTATGTAATGTCGTAGCAGGTAAGCTCGTTGTCTATATTTAGATGCTGTTTTCCATGGAGCCTGGCTGATGAAAAGTAGGGCTTTTGAAAGACTTCCAGTAAAACTTCAGGCAAGACTGTACTGGGGTAATAAGGTCTATCCGGGAACGGTCGGCAACTTTTCACAGAAGGGCATGTTTATCAGAACCAGGATGTCCCCGCCATTTGACGCGGTCATTGAAGTGGTAATTAACAAGAGTAAAGGTTTTTTGAAATTTCCAAGCAACGTCAGGTGGTCGGTCCAGGTCGATTGCCTGGATGATGACGGCAAAGAAAATATTTTGGGCGTTGAGCTGATGGATGTGCCTCCTGACTATCTGGAGTTTATCGAGAGACTTAAGTCGAATTAATTCTCAGCCAATACTTCATAATATGCCTGTGGGTGTCTGCACGCAGGACATTCCTCAGGGGCTTCCGGGCCTTCATAAATATAGCCGCAATTTCTGCAGTGCCATTTTACCTGAGAGCTTTTCTTGAAAACCGTTCCATTCTTGATGTCTGATGACAGGCTCCTGTATCTGGATTCATGAAACTTTTCAACAGTCGCTATATCTCTGAAAGAATCGGCTATATCATGGAAACCTTCCTCCCTGGCAATCTTTTCAAAATTAGAATATATGGTTGTCCACTCCATATTCTCTCCATCGGCAGCATGATCCAGATTATCGGATGTGCTTTTTATAATTCCGGCAGGAAACCCTGCGGTGATCTCAAGCTCACCTCCTTCAAGATATTTAAAGAAGACCTTGGCGTGTTCTTTCTCGTTTTCAGCGGTTTCCAGAAAAATGGCCGCAATCTGTTCATAGCCTTCTTTTTTGGCTTTACCTGCAAAATAAGTGTATCTGTTTCTTGCCTGTGACTCTCCTGCAAATGCCTTTAACAGGTTCTTTTCTGTCTTTGTCCCCTTGATTGATTTTGACATGTTTATTCTCCTATCCGGCTGTCTTCTCCATAGGCTGTCCACAGCAGACCAGTTCTCCGCCTCCGACTTTTGTGACCGTTACTTCATTGCCGCACACATTACATTTGTACTGTTCGCCTTCATTCTGAACAGCCATAGTGTCCCCCTTTTCAAAAGCACTGATTTGTAGT
>JBCKZY010000051.1:0-12174 GCA_038918635.1 Thermodesulfovibrionia bacterium
ATATATTATATCGTAGCAAAGAATTGCTCATCTGTGTATATTATTAACGGGTGTCACGAATAGTAATGTGCGGTGTCAGCTTTTTAAAAGTTTTATAGTAACGACTGTGGTTGGCACAAAGCGAATAATAAGGATATAATACTTTCCTTCTGTTTCTGATAACCAATGTGCCTTTGCGCCTGAGCAGTTACGGTTTATTTTGAAAATATGAGCTTATAAATTCACGGGAGGGTCTGAATGGAACGCGTAATTTTAGAGACTGAGATGCCTGATGCAGGAACTCCAAGAAGGGGAAAGGTAAGGGACATATATGATCTTGGAGAATATCTGCTTCTTGTAGTGTCCGACAGGGTATCCGCTTTTGATGTAATATTGCCAAATGGAATCCCAGGCAAGGGAAGGATTTTAACGAAGATATCAGAATATTGGTTTAAAGAGATGGAAGATATCACCAATAATCATATCGTTGCTACTGAAGTTAAAGATTTCCCCCCGGAACTGCATAAATATGCTGATTTACTTGATGGCAGAAGTATGCTGGTAAAGAAAGCGAAACCGATGCCTGTTGAATGCATTGTTAGAGGCTACCTTTCTGGCTCAGGGTGGAAGGAGTACCAGGAGAATGGAACTGTATGCGGCATAACACTCAAGGATGGGCTACTGGAGTCAGCAAAGCTCGATGAGCCGATCTTTACTCCTAGCACAAAGGCAGAAGAAGGACATGATATGAATATATCTTTTGATAAGATGAGGGTTATTGTTGGAAATGATATGGCGGAAAGACTGAGGGACATAAGTATCAGGATATATGCTAAAGCAGGGAAGATCGCGGAAGAAAAAGGGATAATAATTGCTGATACAAAATTCGAATTTGGTATCCATGAGGGCAAACTCATATTGATTGACGAGCTCCTGACACCCGACTCATCCCGTTTCTGGTCTATGCGGGACTATCTTCCGGGCAGGGGACAGGACAGCTATGACAAGCAGATAGTACGGGATTATCTCCTTACTCTGGAATGGGACAAGACTTTCCCCGGTCCTGTACTGACTGATCATATAGTCGAAAAGGCGGCAAAGAGATACAGTGAGATTTTCGATATACTGACATCCGGGAGAGAATGTTGACATATTCTCCATGTTTTAGTTATAAATAAAGCGTAAAGGGGAGTAGCTAAGTCAGCGGATATCGTCAATACGGTTCTTAATAAGAACCCGGTACCGCTGGTTAGATAAAACTAACAAGCAAGACCTTTACTGCGGCAAAGAATCATTGTCGCGGTAAAGGTCTTCTTTTTTTGAGGTTAATAGAATGAAAAAGCTTTATAAAGGCATTCATAAATTTCAGGAATCCCACTTTAAAAAAGAAGAGGAGTTCTTCAGTCGGCTTTCCAGGGAACAGGAACCGGAAGTTATGTTCATATCCTGTGCCGATTCACGGGTAGACCCGAATCTCGTTACACAGAGCAAACCAGGCGAGCTTTTTATTGTGAGAAATGTAGGGAATATTGTTCCGCCTTATGATGCGATAAAGGATAAGAACAGCGTTGCGGCAGCGATAGAATTTGCAGTGTTGATGTTAAAGGTGAAGGATATTATTGTCTGCGGTCATTCAAATTGCGGCGCCATGCATGCGCTCTATAAGGATGAGAACGAACTCAAGAGCATGCCCCACCTGAGGGATTGGTTAAAGATAGCATCACCTGTAAAAGAGACGCTTGATGTGATTTATCCTGACTTTTCAAATAAATCCCGTCAGAGGATTGTAGAAAAAGAAAATATCCTTGTGCAACTCAGAAATATTCAAACATATCCATTTGTAGCAAAGGCGTTAGAAGACAGGTTGCTCTATCTTCATGGTTGGTATTATGATATTGGCACCGGGGATGTTTATGCATATGATCCGGTAACAGAGAATTTTGACAAGATAGTTTATGTAAAAAAGGGCTGATGCGTATATGGCTGTACTTTTTAGGCATTAGGCATGCAAAGAGATATGTTACAGGCAAAATATCAAAAAGGAGGTAGTAAAAATGAAGCCGAGTGAAAGAGAAGAAGAATTTATTGCAAAGATGGAGTTTGAAAAGAGAAAAAAGATAGAGGAAGAGAAACACAAGAACCTTAAATCAGAAGAAAAGAAAAGGCTAAAAGATCTTCATTATATGAGTTGCCCCAAGTGCGGGATGGAACTGATAGAGATAGATTACAAAGAAATTAAGGTGGACAAGTGCTCTGAATGTGAAGGCATCTGGCTTGATGCGGGTGAGCTTGAAGCTGTATCAAAGCTTGAGAAGACAGGGCTTGATAAACTGTTCGGTGTTTTTAAGAAATAAGGGTTTAGCATGCCTGACAGGCGAGGCCTTTACCGCGATGAGTATGTTTATTAGTGGTAAAGGTCTTTCTAGTCATAACATTTGTTTCACTATATATAGTGAAATAGAAGGAGATTTAAGCAATGCGCTGGCATCAAAAAACAGTTGAAGATGTTCTTGGAGAACTGAACTCCTCTTTAATGGGTGTATCTTCAGATGAGGCTGAAAGACGCCTTGAAGAATACGGCCCCAATGAATTAAAGGAGAAAGCGAAGAAGACTATTTTCATGATGTTCCTTGACCAGTTCAAGGACTTTATGATCCTTATCCTTATCGCTGCTGCAATCATATCAGGGATTATTGGAGACCCTGTAGACACGATTGCGATAATAGTAATAGTGCTGCTGAATGCAGTGATCGGTTTTGTTCAGGAATACCGGGCTGAAAAGGCCTTGGCTGCCCTTAAGAAAATGGCTGCTCACACCGCCCTTGTATTAAGAAGCGGGGAGCATATGAATATTCCCGCATCAGAGCTTGTTCCGGGGGATATAGTGCTGCTCGAAGCCGGCAAGGTTGTGCCGGCTGATATGAGACTTACGGAGACTGCCAGGTTAAAGGCTGAAGAGGCCGCTCTTACCGGAGAATCCTTGCCTGTTGAAAAAAATACAAAGGTACTGCATGACGAACACTTGCCCATGGGCGATAGAAAGAACATGGCCTACAAGGGCACGGCAGTATCGTACGGCAGAGGCGCCGGCATTGTCGTGGCCACCGGCATGGACACAGAACTTGGAAAGATTGCCACCATGCTTCAGGAAGAGGAAGAGGTCAAAACCCCGCTTCAGAAAAGGCTCTTATCGTTCGGAAAAAATCTTGCACTTGCAGTGCTTGCAATATGCGCCTTAGTATTCGGCATAGGGGTTTTCAGGGGCGAACCTCCATTGTTGATGCTCCTGACCGCCATATCCCTGGCAGTTGCGGCAATACCCGAGGCGCTTCCGGCTGTAATAACCATATCACTTGCACTTGGGGCAAAAAAGCTCGTAAAACAGAACGCCCTTATAAGAAAGCTCCCTGCTGTAGAAACACTCGGTTCTGTCACATACATCTGCTCTGACAAGACCGGGACCCTCACGCTGAATAAGATGACAGTGGAAGAGATTTACGTAGATGGGGAAATAGTTAAGAGTGACAAGTTAAGAGTGAAAAGTAAGGAACAAACCTCAACCCTCAATCACCAATCACTTCTGTTCACTGCTCTTGCGTTGAGTAATGACGCACAGATGGGTGCTGATGGCACGGTCATAGGCGATCCGACAGAAACTGCCCTGTATAACATTGCCAAAGAAAATGGCTTTGACAAAAGTGAGTTGGGAAAAGAACACCCCCGCGTTGCAGAAATCCCCTTTGATTCTGACAGGAAATGCATGACAACATTCCATAACTGGGAACAGGGAACTGGGAACTGGGAAATAAAAGATAAAGAATTACCGGCATCAAATTCACAGTTCTTACTTCCTGCTGCTTACTTGTCTTTCACCAAGGGCGCGGTAGATGTTCTTCTTGACAGGGCAGACAATATCCTGACGTCTGACGGACTCATGCCTATCAATAGAGAAGAGATAATAATAAATGGCGACAGGATGGCTGCTGACGGTCTGCGGGTTCTTTGTGTTGCTATGAGAAGGTGGGACAGCCTGCCTGATGACATGTCTTTTGAAAATGTTGAGGCAGAACTTACCATTATAGGCCTCACCGGCATGATGGACCCTCCAAGGGAGGAGGCAAAAGAAGCTGTTGCGATGTGCATGAAAGCAGGAATAAAACCCGTGATGATAACCGGCGACCATCCCTTGACCGCAATGACTATTGCCAAAAAACTGGGAATTCTCGAACATGACTCCCGTGCAGTGATCATTGGGAGAGAGCTTGATCAGGTATCGATGGAGGAGTTCGAGGAGCGGGTCGAACACATACGTGTATACGCAAGGGTAGCGCCTGAGCAGAAGTTGAAGATCGTCAAGGCGCTTCAGGACAGAGGCCAGTTCGTTGCCATGACCGGAGATGGCGTTAATGATGCGCCTGCGTTAAAGAGGGCGGATATCGGAGTTGCAATGGGGATAGCCGGAACAGATGTCTCAAAAGAAGCGGCGCATATGATACTCCTTGACGACAATTTCGCTACTATTGTGAAGGCTGTGAAAGAAGGCAGGCGGATATTCGACAACATCCGCAAGTTTATCAAATATACCATGACGAGCAATTCAGGCGAGATCTGGACAATATTCCTTGCACCGTTTTTCGGCCTGCCTATCCCGTTGCTGCCGATCCACATCCTCTGGATTAATCTTGTAACTGACGGCCTGCCGGGCCTTGCCCTTGCAGCCGAGCCTTCAGAAAAGGGAATTATGGAAAGACCCCCACGGCATCCTAAAGAGAGCATCTTTGCGCATGGGATGGCGGCTCATATGATCTGGGTTGGACTTCTTATGGGTGGTGTTTCTCTATTTACACAGGCAGGGGCTATTAATGCAGGACGGGAGCAGGCACACTGGCAGACCATGGTCTTTACCGTTCTTTGTCTTAGCCAGATGGGACATGTGCTTGCCGTCAGGTCGGAAAGGGTATCTCTTTTTAGACTGGGTTTATTTTCGAATAAACCGCTTTTATGGGCGGTCCTTTTAACATTTGGACTTCAGATGACAACCATATACATTCCGGCCTTAAACCCGATCTTTAAGACCGCTCCTCTTACAGCTGGGGAACTTGCGATAGCGCTATTGCTCTCATCAGTAGTCTTCTTTACTGTTGAGACAGAGAAGTGGTGGTTTAGACGAAAAGATAGCCGCTGATTTTTTAGCCACGGATTTACACAGATTTTATTTAAATAAAAAGTAAATACTCATATAGTTGCTAATCTAATAAATATATAAAAAACTTTCTGGGCATTATATATTCTTAGTGAAGCTCCCCGCCTACAATGCGGGGCATCAAAAAGAAATAATATTATTAATGATAATTCAGTCTGTTCCCCTCTTTGGCAAAGACCAGTTGCTCCGTCCGCTACTAGCGAGACAGGCCCCGAGGCGAGGGGGCTAGGGGAGACTTGAAAGGCGAACTTTTCATAAAATAATAAAGGTATTTTAATCCGCGTAAATCAGTGGCAAAGAAAGGTCTTTTAGTCTGTGTGAGCTCGCCTCGCTTCGGCGAAGCGGGTCTGTGGCTGAAGAAAGGAATTTAATGCATATTGATGTTCTCTTCCCGATAAATGCCGGTTCATTTACATATTCAGTGCCTGAAGAACTGGTCCCGCAGATAAAGACAGGCTCTCGTGTTCTGACGCCCTTTAAGCGTGCTGAGAAGGTCGGAATCATTACCTGTATTTATAAAAAAGGAAAGAGCGGCTTAAGCAGAGAAATAACTGTTAAAGAAGTAAAGGATGTTTTAGACGATGAGCCTTTTCTCCCGCGCAATATACTTAAAATAATAGAATGGACAGGGCAGTATTATCTCTCGACTCCCGGATTAGCACTAAAGAACGCGGTGCCATCTGCTTTTTTTACCGGGGGACGTCCGGGTAAGACAAGGATTACGTACGATAAGGAGATAAAAGAGCAGAAGGCTTTTGAATTAATGCCGGAACAGCGGGAAGCACTGGCCAGAATAAATCAGGTGAATGAGGGGGTATTCCTGCTGCATGGAGTTACAGGCAGTGGGAAAACAGAGGTGTATATGCGGGCTATTCATGCCCTTCCTGATGACAGAAACGCGATTGTGCTTGTACCTGAAATATCCATTACAGCCCAGATGATTGACAGGTTCCGGAGCAGTTTTGGAGAACAGGTTGTCTTCTTTCACAGCGGAATATCAAGGGGTGAAAAGATAAGGCAGTGGTGGAAGATGAGAAGGGGTGAAGCCAGGGTCGTTATTGGGGTAAGGAGCGCTGTATTTGCCCCTTATGAAAAACTCGGCCTCATAGTTGTAGATGAGGAACAGGAGGCTTCGTATAAGCAGTCTGACGGGCTCAGATATAACGCAAGAGATGTGGCTCTTGTAAGGGCAAAACTCGAAGGTTTCAAGATAGTACTTGGATCTGCCACGCCGTCTCTTGAGAGCTATCACAATGCAATGGAGGGAAAATTTAACTATCTGGAGCTTCCAAAGAGGGTGGGTAGCCGGCCTATGCCGGACGTTGAGATACTCGACCTTACAAAAGAGAAAAAGTGGACAGCGGCATTTTCAGAACGACTGCTTAACGTCCTCAAGGATAATTTCTTGCAAGGCAAACAGGCCTTGATAATGCTCAACAGAAGGGGATATGCCCCTTTTCTAATGTGTACTGACTGCGGTTATTCAGCCAAATGTCCGGCATGCAGTATTACTCTTACATATCATAAGGATACTGAAACATTGAAGTGTCATTACTGCGGTTCTTTTTTATATCCTTATAAGAAATGTCCTGAATGCGAGGGTACAAAGATCAGGTATGCCGGCCTCGGGACCCAGAAGGTAGAGGAAGAGCTGCAGGTTTTGGTTCCTTCTATCAATCTGAGTAGAATGGACAGTGATACGACACAAAAAAAACTTTCACACTACAGGATCATAAAGGAGATGGAGGATGGCGCTACAGACGTGTTATTAGGCACTCAGATGGTTGCGAAGGGTCATGACTTGCCTAATGTAACAGTATCTGCGGTGATATCGTCGGATATGGCGCTGAATCTTCCTGACTTCAGATCAGCGGAAAGGGCTTTTCAGCTCTTCGTTCAGCTTGCGGGAAGGGCAGGGCGGGGTGATTACCCCGGCAAGGTATATATACAGACATACAACCCCGGACACTATGTTTTTGAATATGTGAAGAATAATGATTACAAGGGCTTTTTTCAAAAAGAGATGTCCCTCAGGGAGGAGCTTTCGTATCCTCCCTTCAGCAAGATGGTCAGGATCGTTCTTAAATTCAGGACCAGGGATATGGGGAAACAAATCATCAAAGAGGTTTCAGAGATAATAAATAAAACCTCTAGCAGAGGCATAGATATACTTGGCCCTTCTCCGGCGCCGATAGAAAAGATAAGGAACCTCTGGAGGTGGCACCTGATTATAAAGGGGGAAAATTCCAGGAACCTGAGGAGTAAAGCATCCAGAATACTTCGGATGCTGAATGAAATAGATAATATAAAGACTTATGTGGATGTAGATCCGATAAGCCTGCTTTAACCCTCACTTCTTCGCTTATCTGGAACTATTCAATAAAACAAGACACGGGTACAGACGCGAAGCATAGATGTGGGTGAAATCCACCTGGACTTAATTCTATTTCGGAAGCTTAAATTTGGATATGTTTGAGATCAGTTTCTGTTCGAGTGACCCCAATTTCTTCGATATACTGTCAATCTCTTTCAGTGTTCCAAGGTTTTTCAAAGTGGTATTTGAGATTTCTTCAAGGGACTCTACTGTATGTTTGTTGGCATCCTGCTGCCCATCAATAGCCCTGACCAATTTTTCTGAGAAAGACTGTGTCTCGCTGGTTGTCTGAGATATTATCGCGCTGCCGTTGGACTGTTCGAGTGTGCTGTTCTTGAGTTGTTCGGCTATCGTCCGGATCTCTTCGACGGAGCTAACAATAAGGTCACTTCCCTTCTTTTGCTCATTCATTACTTCCTTAATCTGATCAACCTGTTTTGAATTGTTAAGAACGCTTTCGTGAATATCGTTACAGTAGTCAACCTGTTTCTTCACTGACGCGGTTATTTCTCCGGCCATCACTGTAGACTGAGTAGAAATGTCCTCGATCATTTTAAGGATATTATTAGCCTGTTCCGCGGCCAGGATACTGCTATCCATTCCATTTGTAATGCCATCTATCATGTTGACCGCTTCTTCCACTTCACTCCTGACACCCTGAACAACTTCTTCTATCTGCTTAAGATTGACCGTTGTTGTGTTGGATAGTTTTCTAACTTCATCAGCAACAACCGCGAAACTTTTACCGTGTTCCCCTGCCTGGGCGGCGATTATGGCGGCGTTAAGTGATAGCAGACTGGACTGGTCCACGACATTGTATATAACGTCAAGGATCTTACCTATATTGGCGGACTTGCTGCCAAGTGATTTAATGATCTTACTGTAGTCGTCAACGAGGTCTTTATTCTTGCGGCTTACATTTATCATTCTCTCAAGGGCCTTTACGCCGTTATCCTTAGCCATGATGGAAACCTCATTTGTAAGCTTTTCCGATTCAGTTGCGCGTTCTCCGGTTTCAGTTATCGCTGTTGTAAGATCACTCGCCCTGGTGGAAGCCTGCTGGGATGTCAGGGCAAGTTTATCCAGGAAACCCAGTGTGTTGCCCATTGTTGAGTTTATCTCAAGATGTGACGAGGTTATCTTGTCAACCTCCTGGAAGGCCTTATCAGCAAAGCCGGAGATCTCCTTTATAGAAGCGGTCAATTCATATAAAGACGATGAGGAATCCTGAAGTGAAGCGTTAAGGTCTTTTGTTTTGGAGTTGATCTCTGAGGTTATCTGAGCCATCTGTGTAAAGGCAGATGCGACATTATCTATCATTTCATTTTGATGTTTTGTCCCGCCGGATAACTTTACGGATGATTTATTCAAGGTAATGGCGGTGGTCTGTATTTCCAGGGAAGTTTCCCGGATATTACTTATAAGATGCTGCAGCTTTTCCGACATTGTGTTGGCGCTGGAGAAGAGGAGACCGATTTCATTGTCTGATGTTTTCTCCAGTTGCTGACTGAGGTCACCATCTGAAATTCTTTCGAGATACCCTGCCGTCTTCTTAAGTGGGATAATAATGGCACTGCTGATCATGACCGCGATGAAGAGGACGATGGCGAACATCACCACGCTTATCGCAATGACAGTAATTATTTTACTCCTGACTACATCTTTTGTAATCACTTCCAGTTCTTCAATCGTTAAAGTGTAGGTATCTACAAGGGACTCAACCTGAACAAGAAACCTCTCATATCTCAGTTTCTGAATGCCGGATGTCAGTTCTCTTGCGGTACTTGCGTTTCCTTTGTTGATCGCCGGTATTATCTCATTATTCAGTGAATTAATGAATTCAGACCATGTCTGCTGGGCATCAAGAATGGGGAGTTTCATCTCCTCATCATCTATAATCTGCAGTATCTCGTTGAACCGGAAATCAATCTCTCCACTCAGTTCCAGAATGTTTTCATTGATCTGGTTCTTTATGTCCGGGTTTTCTTCACCAAGCATCGCGAGGGAGTCCCCGCGAATCTGATTCAGGTCTGATTGTAGGAGGGCAACAATTTCAAGCGAAGACTTAAGGTCCAGAATCTCTTCATACAGGCTGCTCCCGATCTTTACCTGATTCAGAGTGTAAATACCCATGTACGTGGAGAAAGTAAGGCTTATGAGCACTATCAGTGTAAGCACTATAAGATTCGTGCGGATGTTCAGACGCGTCACAAAGTTGTTGAGTATTCTTAATGGATTGATTGCCTTCAAAAGCTTAAGCAAGCTGCACCCCCATATCTCAGATAGCCGGTAACGACCACTGTTACCTTACCGGCACAAAGTTTATTCCAACTATTTTCTGTCCTTGCGGTGAAAGGATAAAGCTGATGAATTCCTTCACATCACCCTTTGGCAGCCCGTTTGTCGCAAGGGTAAGGGGCCGCGAAATGAGATACGCGCCGGACTTAATGTTCTTCGGTGTCGGTTCAATACCGTTCACAGATACGGCTTTAACTTTATTTCTCACATTCTCACGTGTTGCGGCAAGCAGACCGAAACTTACAGAGCATATCCCGGTCTTGTCTGAAGCGAGTTGCACAATCTGGTCCCTCGGCAGGTCTATCTCATTGAAGCCTTTACCGTAGTCCGCTCCATCCATCGCCATCTTCTGAAATACCAGCATCGTTGCTCTTTGTTCACCCAGCACCTCAGTATTGGGAGTAATCGGGGCATCGTTGCCTCCTACCTCTTTCCAGTTCTTGATCTCACCTGTAAAAATTCCCTTTAGCTGTGCTTTTGTCAGGTTTTCAACAGGGTTGTCCTTATTTACAAACACGGCTATCGCATCGTAACCGATCGTCTTTCCAAGTACCTGCTTCCTCTCATTATTCTTCAGCGCCCGTGAGGCCCCGGCAAGGTTTACCTCACCGTTGATAAGGGCTTTTATTCCCTTTCCTGAACCCGGCTGTTTTACAGAGGTGAATTTTATGCCTGTCTTCTGTTCAAATGCCTTTATCGCGCCCTCTTCAAGTATACTCATGCCGATCGTGGAGGATCCGCTGTAAGATATACCATCCCCTGCCAAAACCGCCTGCGGCAGGATTAACATTGCCGCCACAAAGATTGGCATTATAATCCTGATCATATATGTTTCTCCTTTTAATATACAGTACAGGTAAACGCTTTAAAAAACCCTGATTCAGGCAATAATTGCAATATAATAAATAATGATGGCGTCGTAAAAAGTCCGATCTACTGCGTTGCAGCGCATTTTGAAATCCTCAACATACTATATGTATAGTCTCGGCTTCAAAAATACACTACGCCTTGTATATCGAAATTTTTACTTAGCCATCCCATGACTTTTTACGAGTGCATCAATAATGCTATCATACATATTAGTAATTATCAATATAAAACAGGTGGTTTACGTAACCATTCAGTGAAGGGTGGCAATATCTCATAAAAGTGCCTTCTTAGTGTCTGCTTATAAATATCGCAATTACTCAAAAGCATGTCATTCCCGCAAGCAAAGCGCGTCGGGAATCCTTCTAAAGAACGATTCCGGACAAGCCGGAATGACGGACAGTTACCACCTTTCACTGAATGGTTACTGGTTTACTATTTCAGGATATCTTTGATATACGCAATGTCTTTTTTCATCTGAAGGGCAAGATCGTTTATATTGTCGAATTTTCTCTCGTCCCGTATTCTCTTTATGAAATTAATCCGGAGTGTTTCGCCAAGAAGCTCCCTGTCAAGTCCAAGTATATGGACTTCAAAACTGAACTTTTTGTCCATGAATGTGGGATTACAGCCTATATTTGCTGCTCCACCAAAACTTTTTTTGCCTATGTCGACCGTCACTGCGTAGACACCGTCTTTAGGCAGCAGTTCATTGGAGGTGGCAATATTGGCTGTTGGTACATTTAACAGGGCTTTACCCCTCTTGGCTCCCTCAATTACCACTCCTTCAACAGAGTAATGCCTTCCGAGTAGTTCAGAGGCGTCTTCAACTTTTCCTTTGGCTATCATTAATCTTATTCTTGAACTGCTTAAAGTAACATTATTTAATTTTATCTCATTTAAGACTGTAACCCTGAAACCGTATTTCTTTCCAAGTCTCCTGAGAAGTTCAGGGGACCCCTTGCGTCCCTTTCCAAAGAGGTAATTAGAACCGATAAAGACCTCTTTAACGCCGATAGAACCAGCAAGTATATCCTTAACAAAATCATCCGCGTTAATCCGGGCAAATTCTTTCGTAAAATTCGCGCATATAAGCTGATCTATTCCATGGGATTTTATTAAACTCACCTTGTCCTTAAACGGAGTTAGAAGCTTTGGCGCTCTCTCTGGAGCTATTATCCTTAAAGGGTGGGGCTCAAATGTAAAGACAACCGATGTGCCGCTCCTCTCTTTTGCCCTTTTAACAAGAGTCCGGAAGATCCCCTGATGACCAAGATGAACACCGTCAAAATTTCCTATCGTCAGAACCGGGTAAGGCGGTTTTTTCTTTATGTTTTCTATGCCGTCAATTAATTTCATATCTAAAACACAAATTGAGCGATTCTAACAACACATTCTATTATTCTGTCATTCTCCCGACTGTCCCGATTATTGATAATAACACATCAGGGTG
>JBCKZY010000052.1:0-11810 GCA_038918635.1 Thermodesulfovibrionia bacterium
AAAGGCGTCAGGGGTAGGAGTCAGAAACGCCGCGAGTATAAACGCGATAAGAACGGCGTACTTCCTGTTCTTTGAAAGAAATTCCGTTGTAACTATGCCCATCCTCGTAAGAAATACGACTATAACCGGCAATTCAAAGACAACGCCGAACGCCAGGATAAACTTTAGACAGAAATCAATATACTTCCCCACGGATATCATGGGTTTTATATTTTCCGTCTTATAGTTCAGAAGGAAGTTCATGGCAAAGGGCAGGACAATAATAAAACAGAAAAGCACCCCGGAAATAAAGAGTGCTGTTGTTACAAAAACAAATGGTAAGGCGTATCTTTTCTCTTTCTGCTTAAGGCCGGGAGATATAAATTTCCAGACCTGATAAAATATCACCGGTGAGGTGGCGATTGTCCCGACCATAAAGGAGATCTTGAAATGCATCCAGAGCGCTTCGGCTGGAGCAAGAAATACAAGGTTTAAGTCTGCATCTCCTGTCTGCTTGAATACCATGTAAGGTTCTTCCAGCGAAAAACTCAGTATATAATGCATCGGCAGGATCAGTACGCTGAAGATATTTTCTGAGTAATAGAAGGAGACGCCAAAACCTATGGCAACAACTATCAGTGATTTGAAAATCCCATTTCTCAGTTCGCCCAGATGCTCTAAAATGGGCTGTCTATCCGTCATTTCCGGTCCCTGCCTTTTCCTGTCGCTCCCCCCCGACATCCCCTTCTTTGTCATGTCCTGAACTACTCACTTTATCTTTCTTCTCCTCGGGCTTCTCCTGAGGGTTCTCCTTCTTCTCCTCGGACTTCTCCTGAAGGTCAAACAGGTCTCCGGGGAATAAATCCTCTTTTATCTTCTTCTTTATATCCTTTGTTATATTTAAATCTTTTGTTATATCTATATCCTTTGTTATATCTTTCTCCACATCATCAATACTATCCTTTATACCCTGCATGGCTGTCTTTAATTGTCTAACTCCCTTGGCGAGTGTCCTTCCAAGTTCCGGAAGTTTTTTCGGCCCGACTACCAGAAGGGCTACGATAAATATTATTATGAGTTCCTGTGTTCCTATATCAAACATTTTTTTATTTCAGGCTCTTTTTCCGTTCAGTCCGTTGTACGGAAAGCTATATAGCGGAGATCCGTTACCTTAATTAATATTTTTGGCTTGACGTTACCATAAAGTTTACCATAAACTTTAGATATTAAAACATACAATCATAGGGGGAATAATGTTTAAAGGGTCAATAGTAGCAATTGTTACACCGTTCAGAAATAAGAAGGTAGATGAAAAGGCCTTGGGTGATTTAATAGAATGGCATATCTCTGAAGGGACCAACGCCATTGTGCCCTGCGGGACGACCGGAGAATCAGCCACACTGGAATACGAAGAACACTACAGAGTTATCGAATTTACAATTGAGGTTGTCAACAAAAGGGTGCCTGTTATCGCCGGTACCGGGGCAAATTCAACGGACGAGACCATAATAATGACCGGAGAAGCAAGAAAATTAGGTGCTGACGGCGCCCTGCTTGTTACTCCATACTATAATAAGCCTTCCCAGGAAGGCCTTTACAGGCACTACAGGAAAGTTGCTGAAGAAGTTGATATCCCCATTGTACTATATAACGTTCCGAGCCGCACAGCTGTGAACCTGCTCCCGCAAACGGTCGCGAGACTTATGGAGTCAGAGAACATAGTCGCGATAAAGGAAGCCACCGGGGACATGAGACAGATTAGCGAAGTCCTGCGGCTCTGCGGTAATAGGTTAACTGTACTATCCGGTGACGATTTCACCACCTACACATTAATGACTCTTGGAGGGAAGGGTACTATCTCGGTCTCAGCCAATGTATCGCCCGCGGATGTCTCGGCAATGTGCAAAGCATATGAGACCGGCAACTTCACTGAGGCAAGAGAACTGCACTTTAAACTGGAACCCCTTAACAAGGCCATGTTCCTTGAGACAAACCCGGTACCCGTAAAGACCGCGCTCAGCATGATGGGGAAGATTGAGGAGGAGTTCAGGCTTCCATTATGTCCAATGAGCGATGAAAATAGGGGAAAATTAAGGAATTCCCTTATAAATTATGGGGTTAGCCTTAAATAAGCATAATAATGCAAAATATTTTACTTGATATTGGGATATTTTTATTCTAAAATATCTATAAGTAAGGCAATATACCTGCCTTGTTCGTGATCATGAGGGAAACTTGTTCCGACATTTATTAAATTATGGGAGTCAGCGTAAGGTAAGTGTGAGCATCCCTGAGTCTAGGGAGAGAAAGCCTGATCTTACCTTCAAGACACCCACCTGTATATACAGGGGCACAAGTTTTACCTCAACACGGCAAGGTGGGATAACAAATTTAGCAGAGGTGGGACTATATTTAATTTATTCAGTCTTGACAGTTAAGTTTTTTCCGGCATGGATAAAGATAAACATTACAAAAAAATATCACAACATCAAAGAAAATGCTCCTGACTTAAGCATTTTCAGACGATTTCTGTTTTTTCTAAAGGACTTTTACGGGGTTTTTGCCATAGACACAAACATGTCTTGCAGATTTACCATGCCGCCCTGCAAAAACCTTTCTGTCATAACTGATTAATGGTTCCCGCTGCCTGCTTTTGAGGAGGCCAGGGGTTTATCCCCTGAAGATGGAACTGACCAAACCAGACAGAAGGGCTCCCCTCGCTTGGAGGATGCAGCCTGAAACACTTGAGGAATTTCTCGGACAGAAACACATTCTTGGTCCCCGAAAACCTCTCAGAGAAGCTATAGAGAGAGACTCTATCGTCTCGCTTATTCTATACGGCCCTCCCGGCACCGGGAAGACAGCCCTTGCCCGTATTATTGCAAAAAGGACAAAGGCGTTATATATAGCCCTGAACGCCGTTACATCAGGTGTCAGGGATATTAAAAACGCCATAAATGAAGCAGGTAAGTCAGACCGTACCATACTCTTTGTCGACGAGATCCACAGATTCAACAAATTACAGCAGGATGCTCTACTTCCCGATGTCGAGAGCGGCAACATAATTCTTATAGGAGCATCTACTCAGAACCCGTTCTTTTCAATTATCCCTCCATTATCTTCAAGATCGATGATATTCCAGTTTAGTCCGCTGAGCAGTTCTGAAATAATGACTCTTCTTTCAAGGGCTTTGCAGGACAAGGAAAGAGGTCTTGGAGATATGGATATCAAACTTGAATCTGACGCAATGGAATTTATCGCTGCGGCATCAGAAGGTGACGCAAGAAGGGCCCTGAATACACTCGAACTGGGGTGCCATATAATTATGGGCGCAGATCGCTCCTCTTACGATATCCATCTCGCAAAAGAGGTCCTCCAGAAGAAGTCTCTATACTACAGCGAAGACGAGCACTATGATACCATCTCTGCGTTTATCAAGAGCATGAGGGGCAGTGATCCCGATGCAACTCTCTATTGGCTTGCAAAGATGATAGAAGCAGGTGAAGACCCGCTTTACATTGCAAGGAGGATCGTTATATGTTCGTCTGAAGATGTCGGGAACGCGGATCCGGGGGCGCTGCAGGTTGCTGTATCAGCCATGAAGGCGATCGAATCTATCGGCATGCCCGAAGGGCGAATTATGCTGGCACAGGCCGCGCTATACATAGCTATGGCGCCAAAAAGCAACGCCTCTTATAAAGGCATTGAAAACGCCCTCTCAAGTGTCAGGGAAGAAAGGCTTCAACAGGTCCCCTCTCATCTCAGGAGTACAGGTTACAGGGGAGCAGAACGTCTAGGGTCAGGGACAGCGTATAAATATCCACATGATTACAAAGGACATTTTGTATCTCAGGAATATACAGGGCAAAATAAGACATTCTTTCTGCCATCTGATGAAGGTTATGAGAAGACTCTTAAAGCCCAATTAAATAAAAGGAGGAACAAATAATGACAAACTACATTCTATATTTCTCTCTTTTCCTTGTTGCCGGATCTGTCATTGGTTTTGTCCTGTCAGCTTTATTTTTTAAGTCAGGTTCCAGAAAAAAAGTATATAACGCAAAAGAGGAAGCCCGGAAGCTTATTGAAGACGCGGAGAAAGAAGTGTCCTCATTAAAGAAAGAGACACTTCTGGAGGCCAAGTCTCTTAACCTCCAGTACAAGACGGAAGCAGATAAAGAACTGAAAGAGAAACAATCGGATTTAAACCGGCTTGAGAAAAGACTGCGGCAGAGAGAAGAGATATTTGATAAAAAACTGGTTCAGATTGATAAAAAAGAGTCCGACTTTAGTAAAAGAGAAAAAGAACTGATCAAAACCGAAAAAGAGATCAACGAAAAAAATCTCAAATCCCAGGATATTATAAAGGAACAGACCGCTTTACTTGAACGCATATCGAATCTCAGTACAGAGGACGCAAAAAAAGAACTCCTTTTGAAGGTTGCGGACGAGTCAAGGTATGACGCCGCTAAGATAGCAAAGCGCGTAGAGGACGAAGTGATGGAGTCTGCAGATAAAAAATGTAAGCACATACTCAGTACTGCCGTTCAGCGTTATGCAAGCGACTTCATCAGCGATTACACTGTTTCCGCCGTCAGTTTGCCAAGTGACGAGATGAAGGGGAGGATAATCGGAAGAGAAGGAAGAAATATCAGGGCGCTGGAATCGGCAACAGGTGTTGAATTCATTATTGACGATACTCCCGAGACAGTTCTGATCTCATGTTTTGATCCGGTAAGGCGGGAGATTGCGAGGATATCACTTGAACGTCTCACGAAAGACGGGAGAATACATCCGGCAAGAATTGAAGAGATAGTGAAAAAGGTAAAGAAAGAAGTAGACGCAACGATTAAAGAAGAAGGGGAAAAGACCGTCTTTGATCTTGGACTCCATGGTATACACCCGGAGATTATAAAACTCGTCGGTAGGCTCAAATACAGGACATCCTATGGGCAGAATGTCCTTGAACACTCAAGGGAAGTCGCCCATATGGCAAGTCTGATGGCAGGCGAACTCGGAGTGAACATAAAGCTTGCAAAAAGAGCTGGAATCCTTCACGACATAGGTAAAGCGATAGACCACGACATCGAAGGATCCCATCAGGCTATTGGGGCGGATATGGCAAAGAAATACGGTGAAAACAATAAGATAGTAAACGCTATAGCTGTTCACCACGGTGAAGGAGAACCCCTTTCCGTTGAGGCGCCTCTTGTGGCAGCTGCCGATGCCCTGTCCGCTGCAAGGCCGGGGGCAAGAAAAGAATCCATGGAGGGCTACCTGAAGCGGCTTAGAGATCTGGAGGAGATTGCAACATCATTCGACGGGGTCAACAAGTCTTACGCGATACAGGCCGGCAGGGAGATAAGGATTATTGTCAAACCTGACGAGGTTAATGATGATCTATGTGCCAAGATGTCCAGAGATCTTGCAAAAAACATAGAAGAGAAACTAACTTATCCGGGACAGATCAAGGTCACTGTTGTCAGGGAATCAAGGTATGTTGAATACGCGAAGTAAAAACTTGATAACAGTTAGGATTCTAGGGGTCAAGGATTCCAGGATTATAGCGAACAAGTGAAGTTCCCCGCCTACAAGGCGGGGCATCAAAAAGAAAAACTTTATTAATGTTAATGCAGTCTGTATTCCCTCTTTGGCAAAGACCAGTTGCTCCGCCCCGAGGCGAGGGGGCCAGGGGAGACTTGAGAGGAGAACTTTTCATCCCCGTTTACAAAACGGGGTATTCAAGTTCATTTCTTCATAAAGATAGAAGACCAAGGATTTATTTTATTGAATCATGTTCTTTAAAGAATTAGCCGTTATCAATGCTTTTCACTTGAATCCTAGAACGCTGGGACCCTCGGCCCCTTTTCTAACGGCTTTTAGTAGATATCGCAGTTAACGCATCACTGATTACCCGTTTCGTTTATTATGAAAATATTATTCATTGGAGACATAGTCGGCAAAGTCGGCAGAAGAGCTCTGAAAAAGGGCCTGCCTTCACTTATTGACAGGCATAAGATAGACTTTGTAATTGCAAATGCCGAGAACGCAGCCGGAGGGTTCGGGATTACAGAACCTGTTGCCGAGGAGCTCTTCTCCAATGGAGTTAACATCCTGACTTCCGGGAACCATATCTGGGACAAAAGAGAATCAGTCCCACTAATTCTGAAAGAGAACAGGCTGCTCAGACCTGCCAATTACCCTGCTGACGTTCCCGGTAAAGGGAGTATCATCTCCGAAACACCCTCAGGGGATAAGGTCGGGGTCATAAATCTTTCGGGCAGGGTATTTATGAATAACCTTGATTGTCCTTTCATGGCTGTGGAGAAGGAACTCCCCTCAATAAAAGAGCAGACCAAGGTAATTTTAGTTGATTTTCACGCGGAGGCAACATCAGAAAAATGCGCTTTCGGATGGTTCCTAGACGGAGAGGTGAGCGCCGTCATAGGGACGCATACCCACGTTCAGACCGCCGATGAGAAGATACTGCCCGGTGGGACCGCATATATTACAGATGCCGGAATGACCGGGCCATCCAACTCGATAATAGGTGTTAAAAAAGAACTTATAATAAATAAATTCCTCACACAGATGCCGGTTCGTTTTGAAGTAGCAAATGGCGCGTCAATACTTTCCTGTGTTGTTATAGAAGTCAATCCAGATACAGGGAATGCAACCGGTATTGAAAGGATTCAGCTTAACTTCGACTGAGCGAAATAAATTCAATTGCTTTTGCCACTGACTCACACTGACTTAAAAAAGAATTATATAATGAAGACTCCCCGCCGCAGCCAGAAGTAGGCGCTTCTAAGCGAGACAGCGGGGTATCGTTAGGTAAAAAAATATTATTTTAAATAATCCCCCCTCGCCCCCCTTTTCCAAAGTGGGGATTAAGAGGAAACCCCACAGCAGCCAGAAGTAGGCGCTTCTAAGCGAGACTGTGGGGTATTAAAAATTTAATAAAATCTTTAACTGCTTTATGTTTTTGAGAGAAGAAATATTCTAGTCTGTGTAAGCTCGCCTCGCATCGGCGAAGCGGGTCTGTGGCTAATTGTTTTTGCCACAGGCTTTTCTCACCCAAAATAACAGGGCACCACTTAAAACCTGTTATTTTATCTTACCGCGTCTTTGAGCGCCTTCCCGGGAGTAAATTTTGGGGTCTTTGCTGCACGAATCTTTATCTCTTCCCCTGTTCTGGGATTACGTCCTTTTCTTGCCTTACGTTTTTTAATAGAAAAAGTGCCAAATCCAACAAGAGTAACCTTGTCTCCCTTCTTCAGGGCCTTTGTAACTACTTTAATAAAAGAATCAATGGACTTTGCAGCAGCGGCCTTTGATATACTGGCTCCACCTGCTACTACATCGACAATTTCAGCCTTTGTCATATCTTCTCCTTTCTATTGAAATAATATTAGGTGTAAAAAAACTAATCAAAAGATACCAGCAGAAAAGAGGCTTTGTCAATACCCTTATTTGCATGAAACACTAAAATCTTTAATGTAATTAAGGAAGAAACCCGCCTTCTTTGAACTTACCTGCTGAGAAGTTCTATATATTCAATGGCCTCATTTGCAATTAATTCATTACCGTTGTCAGCAACAATTTTGAAGTGCTCGACCGCCTTATCACGCTCACCGATCCTGACATAAGCATTTGCAAGCTCCCAGTGAGCCTCAAAGTGATCTGGCATAATACTTATTCTCTTTAAAAAATTCTTTATCGCGGCATCGTCATCATGCAGTTTTGTAAAAATAAGTCCTTGTACATATATAGCGAATGAGTAATCAGGTTTCCTTATTAGTGCGCTGTTAATGGCATCCTGTGAACTTATATAATCTTTTTTCTTGAGGAATGCAAACCCCATATTTGAATATGCCATCTCAGGTGTGTTATAGACAGGATTATTTAAGGCCATTTCAAAGTATCTGATAGCCTCATCCCAATCCTCAGTCTCCAGATAAAAAACACCGAGATTGTTCAAAGCTTCGGAGTAATGCCGGTCAACAGATATAGCCCGCTTGTAATATGATTCCGCCTCATCATACTTGTTAAACCTGGAGCTTATGTAACCGAGGTAATTAAGGGATTCTTTATGCTTTGGATCCAGTTTTATGACCTTCTGAAATTCAATATATGCCTTGCTGAGATCCCCCTTTGACATATGAGCTAATCCAAATTTATAATGGGTGTCAAATTCATATTCACCTCTATTAGCAGGAGAAGTGGCACATGAGAATAAGAGTAATACAAATATAACAGACCACAGTGCACTGAACGTGGAAAGACGCGGTAACAGGAGTTTTTTCATATAAATGATATTTTCCATACGATTCTCCATACATAGTATACTGAAATAATACCAAACAAGGTATATATTTCTTAAAGGCTAAAACTTACCAGAAAGAAGAAAAATATTCAAGGGACTGAACTTCTTAGGTACAAAGGCACAAATGAGCTTAACCCAACAACAAATAACTAATAAACACTTATTATTATCACCTTATCTGTGAATACCAACACCCACTCTTTCACAGAAAACACTTATATCACACTTACTGCAAAAAGGTGAAACTGGTCTGCATACACCCTGCCCAAAAGCAACGAGAAGCCCGTTTATCTCAAGCCAGTACATTGAAGGCAAACTGTCCCTGAGCGCGTATTCCGTCTTTTCAGGAGTTATTGTTTTAACATAACCCCACCTGTTGGTTATCCTGTGAACATGCGTATCAACACATATACCGGGTTTTTTGTAGCCCAGAGTCAAAACAAGGTTAGCCGTTTTTCTCCCTACCCCCTTAAGTTTAAGCAGTTCCTCCATATCATCAGGAACTTTAGAGCTATATCTACTCAACAGCACCTTGCATATATCCCTGATCCTTTCTGCCTTTACCTTGTAAAAACCGACAGGGTAAATCTCCTTTTCAATTCTTTTAATGGAAAGTTTTGACATCTTTTCGGGATCCGACGCCAATTTGAACAACCTTTCCGACGCGGCACCCGTTGTATTATCCTGAGTCCTTAGACTCAATAAGCATGAAATGAGCACCTTGAACGGTTCTCTTTTAAGAGGTCTCTTCTTAACAAGTTGATCGAGCCACGGCATCTCCAGACTTTCCACCTGTTTTTTTAGAATAGGCCAGACCTTCTCTAATTTTTTATTATCCATATCCATAACTACTAAGGTTGTTAGGTTCACAGTTGATCGCTTTGCGATCTTCATATTGCTTGAGATAGTTGCCAAGCCTCAATATCTTCAAATCGTTCAATCTTTATCCCTCTCTAACCTTTAACCGTGAACCTTAGTTGTTATAAGAACAGATCAAAACATATAAAGGGGGGCAGGAGACGGTTAACCGGCTGTTAACCTCTCTTTCCTATTTTGACAGTGACCTTCTGGGGGCCTTCTTTGCGGCTTTTTTGACAGCGGGTTTCTTCTTTACCGTCTTCTTCGCGGCTTTTTTGACAGCAGGTTTCTTCTTTACCGCCTTCACTTGTAAACCCTCAACTTTAATACTCGTCTGCTTAAGAGATTTAGGAAGAGTCTTATCAAGAATAGCTCTTAGTGCCATGGCATTTTTCGGGGCATAACCAAAGGCATCATTATTAAAAAACATATAAACATCCTTGTCCTGTTTTAAATATTCCTTTATCCTGCTTGCGTCCTTTCTCAACTGTTCTGTCGTGTAATTTGTCGCGTAACTGCCGCTCTCACCCTGCCTGCGTAAATATACAAAATCAGCGGTTACAGGCAGATCGTCTATATGCTCCGGCCAGTCAGCCATACATACAGCAACATTTGAGGCCGAAAGAATATTGTAAACCTTTTTCGTAAGCCAACTTTTGTTCCTGAACTCAAACACATGGCGTACCGGGTATTGCTTGAGTACCTCGACAAAGTCCTCAAGACTCTTCAAATTTACCCTGAGGTTCGGAGGGAGCTTCCACAAGACCACCTCAAACTTCTTCTTGAGGGGGGTTGTAACATTAAAAAAACTGGAGAGAGGCAACTCAACGTCCTTGAATTTCTTGATATGGCTTATGAACCGGCTACCCTTAAGTGTAAAAGCAAAATCATCAGGAGTTTCCTTGAACCATCGGGCAAAAGTCTCTTTCTTCAGGAGCCTGTAAAACGTGATGTTCAATTCAACAGCGTTAAATTTCTGCACATAAAATGGCAGCCATTTCTTATGAGGGAGCCCTTCAGGGTAAAAATTACCCTTCCAGGAATCATATAAAAAACCGCTGCATCCTATCCTACACTTAGGCATAACACCATAAGTATACACCGGAAAATGATAAATATAAACCAGAAAATGTATTTTCATACTAAAAGAAGGCGGAAAACTATATTTAGAACCCGTTTCACAAAGAAGCTGGCAATAGAATTTTCTTTTGTTTGCGGGAAGTTACCCTAAGTTTGTTCTTCGGGTTAGAGGGTTCAGGCGGTTTATTACTCCTCTTTTTCGATTACCCCGCCACCTACAACAATGTCATCAATATAGAATACGGCACTCTGTCCGGGTGCCGGGGCCCACTGGGGATTATCAAATTCCACAATAACACTATCTCTTCCGGGTGTTATAAGCGAAGGTTCTTCCATCATGGTTGAACGTATCTTTACCCCTGCCCTTACGGGTTCATTTAATCCGTTAATAGAAATCCAGTTTAAACTCCTGACCAGTAACCTACTCTTCATCGCACCCTTCCTGTCACCAACGATAATGGTATTTCTCCCCCTGTCAATGTCAATAACATAAAAAGGTATTAGCGATGGAATTTCAAGCCTTTTTCTCTGCCCTACAGTATAGAATGCGATCCCTTTATGTGTTCCGAGAACTTCACCCTTCTCACTTACGATCGGGCCCGGTTTAAATGCATCAGGGTTAATATTCCTGACAAAATCAATATAACTCCCGTCTCCAACAAAACATATCTCCTGGCTTTCAGCCCTCAACGCGTTTACAAGGCCAATATCTTCAGCAATACGTCTAGTCTTCTCTTTCCTCATTCCCCCAAGAGGAAAGACCACCCTTGAAAGTTCATGCTGTGTCATTACATAGAGGAAGTAAGACTGATCTTTCTTAGGGTCTACTCCTTTTTTTAAAAGAAACCTTCCATCGCCTTCACCAATACCATTACAACTCCCGGGCCTTTCCACCCTTGCGTAATGACCCGTTGCAATAATGTCCGCGCCTATCTCATCTGCCTTTTCAAGCAGGAAAGCAAATTTGATGTATTTATTACAGAGGATACACGGGTTTGGTGTCGATCCCGAAACATACGAATCACAGAAACCTTCAATGACATGTCTGTAAAATGCATCTCTGACATCAACCGAATAATGCTCAATACCCAGCTTCCGGGCAGCGTCTTTTGCAATCTCTATCGTCTCAAGTGAACAGCATGTATTAGAGATGGATAGATCCCTCCTGTCCCAGAGTTCAAAGCTTATCCCCGATACCTCAAAACAATCTTTTGTAAGCAGGTAAGCGGCAACAGACGAATCAACACCACCACTCATGGCCACAAGTGCCTTCACAAAAGAAACCTCCACAGTATATAGCTGTAATTTTTGTAACCACTCAGGTTGTCAGGTTCACAGCCACTAGCCTCGCCAAAGGCGGGGTCACGGTTAGCCGCCTTGCCCCCCTGTTTTCTTTGTGAAAACAAAGAAGGGGGACCTTATATTTTTAAATAGTCAGTAAATCCTTTCGAGTATCGTCTGCCATGCCGCAATATCTTAAAGCCACTTAATTTTATTGTATTCTAACCTTGATGGCTAAGTAATAATACGTATCCTACATTTTAACACAGTGACTCACAGGTCGAAG
>JBCKZY010000053.1:0-11424 GCA_038918635.1 Thermodesulfovibrionia bacterium
TGTAGTGAAGAAACGGAATGCAGTTTTCATACGGAGAAGGAAATCTGCGTCTTCTGCCAGACGAAACTTAAAAGTGTAGACCGCAGATTACTGGAAGGGGAGAGCTCGGAACGGAGATTGTGGAGTAATACAATTGCTGTGCAGCAGCAGAGAAGAGAATATTAATATTTATCCGGAATTTCCGGGAGGATTATTATGCCCGAAGAACTTTAGATCATGTATAGAAAGTATGAAAAGATCCACTTTGTCGGGATTGGCGGTGTCGGTATGAGCGGTATCGCAGAGGTCCTGAATGATCTGGGTTATGATATCAGCGGTTCGGACCTGAGGGAGTCTGAGATTACGGGGAGGCTTGGTAAACTGGGCATTACGGTAGACATAGGGCATAAGGCTGAGAATATTGAGGGCGCCGATATTGTTGTTATTTCATCGGCTGTTAATGCCGTTAATCCGGAAGTTACGGCAGCAAGGGAACTCTCAATCCCTGTTATTCCAAGGGCTGAGATGCTCGCTGAACTTGCCCGTCTTAAATACGGCATACTGGTTGCCGGCACACACGGCAAGACAACTACTACATCGCTTATTGCCAGTGTACTGGCCCTTGGCGGGGTTGATCCTACTGTTGTAATAGGCGGGAAACTTAAGGATATAGGAAGTAATGCCAGGCTGGGACAGGGGGAATTTCTTGTCGCGGAGGCAGATGAAAGTGACGGTTCTTTTCTCAGGCTTGCCCCGACAATTTCGATTGTAACGAATATCGACAGAGAGCATATGGATTTTTACAGAGACATTAATGGATTAAAAAAGGCGTTTCTTTCATTTATAAACAAGGTGCCGTTTTACGGCATATCCATCCTGTGCGGCGACGATCTGTATATAAAAGAACTATTGCCCCAAGTGCAGAGAAGGGTTACAACATACGGGCTCAGCAGTGGACTTGACCTAGTGGCGGTAAATATAAGGACGGAAGGGTTCAGGTCAGTCTTTGAGGCGGAACTGCACAAGGTATCACTTGGGACCTTTGAGGTGCCGCTGATCGGGAGCCATAACGTATGCAACAGTCTTGCCGCTATCGCGGTTGCCCATGAACTGGGTATCGAGATGGAGACGGTCAGGGAGGCACTGGCTGGTTTCAGCGGGGTGCAGAGGAGGTTTGAATCAAAGGGTTCAGTATCCGGGATCAGTGTTATAGACGATTACGGACACCATCCAACCGAGATCACGGCAACCTTAAGGGCGTTGAAGGAATCGGGTATTGGAGATAGACTGGTTGTGCTGTTTCAGCCCCACAGATACTCAAGGACAAGAGACCTGCTGGAAGATTTCTTTTTTGCGTTTGCTGATGCTGACAAGGTGATGCTATTAGATATTTACCCTGCCGGGGAAAAACCTTTGAAGGGGATAAACTCAGAGATCCTTTTCGCCGGGATAAGGAACGCCGGGAAGGACGTTGATTACATAAGGAGCAGGGACGAAGTACTTGACTGCCTGAAGAGGGAACTTAAAGAAGGGGATGCATTATTAACGTTGGGCGCTGGTGATGTTTGGAAGATAGGAGAGGAGTTTATCAAAAACAATTGAAGAATGAAGATTGATGCACTCGTAAAAAGTCATGGGATGGCTAAGTAAAAATATCGATATACAAGGCGTAGTGTATTTTTAAAGCCGAGACAATACATATAGTATGTCGAGGATTTCAAAATGCGCTGCAACGCAGTAGATCGGACTTTTTACGATGCCATCAAGATTATGAAACCTGAATCAAAAACGCAAAATTTATTAAATAAGATAAAAGATAATTTTAGGGGAGAGGTGATGCTTGAGGAGCCTATGTCAGGGCATACGTCACTAAAGATCGGCGGGCCTGCAGAGATTGTGGTTTTTCCTGAGGACCCTTTGTCCCTGAAAAATGTACTCTTTGCCGCCAGTGAAGAGATGATTCCGGTATTTATACTTGGCGGCGGCACAAACCTGCTTGTGGGTGACAAGGGGGTTAAGGGGTTAGGGATATCCTTAAGGGAGTTCAGGAACATAGAGCTTGTAAGGGGGGGAGATGACAGGAACGCGATCCTGTTTGCTGAGGCCGGCGTTCCGGTAAGTCTCCTGTTGAACTTCACAGGCAGGAACGGCTATTCCGGAATAGAGCCCCTTGCAGGAATACCCGGCACTTTTGGGGGGGCGGTTTTTATGAACGCGGGCTCATTCGGCACTGAAATCAAGGACGTGATCGTCTCTGTTGCGGTAATGAACCGGGAAGGTAGTATCAGGATATTGCGTAAGGAGGAGATATTATTTTCCTACAGGAACTCAAATATTTCTGATGACATGATAATCATGAGCGCCAATATCATACTTGGAAAAGATGATGCTGAAGCCGTAGGCAGACGGATAAGGGAATACCTCGGCAGGAAGAGAGAATCTCAGCCTATTGGAGAATCATCCGCCGGCTGTGTTTTTAAGAACCCCGTTGAAGTCAAGCAGAAAAGTAGTGCTGATACGGCTGGAAGTCTGATAGAGCGGGCAGGTTGTAAGGGAATGAGGTCAGGTGATGTTGAGGTGAGCTCGGAGCATGCTAATTTTTTCATTAACAGGGGAAAGGCCACATGCAGGGAATTTATCGAGCTTATGGAGACTGTCAGGTCAAAGGTTGAGCAGTTCAGCGGAATCAGGCTTGAGCCGGAATTGAAAATTGTTGGAATACCCATTAAGTAAGCGCAAAAAACCAGGGGGCCGGAACTGTATCCCCCGACACCGAGGGCCATTGCAGGCCTCAGTTCCCGAAGTATCATATATGAATCCTTTATGGATAAAGGCACCTTAATAATGGCTCTTACAAGACCTGAGAACCCTCTTCCCACCAACCCCTCGGACCTTATGAAC
Source organism: Thermodesulfovibrionia bacterium (assembly GCA_038918635.1). Lineage (GTDB taxonomy): Bacteria > Nitrospirota > Thermodesulfovibrionia > UBA6902 > UBA6902 > CAXMSH01. The sequence goes on from JBCKZY010000053.1 coordinate 2,881, forward strand.
CTTATATCAAAACCCTCCCTGGGGATAACCTTCTCCTCTATCCCTTTCACCGTTCCGACAAAACATATTCTCAAATCCACCATTGTCTTCTCAAGCTCCTTTGCAACCGCTATCCCGGGGAAGAGATGTCCGCCTGTCCCTCCTCCGGCTATCACAATATTCATATCTATATTTTCATCCGGGCCCTTCTGCTCCCATACATCGACCTCTCGCTATCTCCGCCTTCGATATGGAAAGGATGGTGGGCGCTTGAGAGGGGAAGCTGCCCGTTTCTTCGAGATATGCTTATCAGGATACCCATTGCCGCCATATTATTAAGAAGCGCGGACCCCCCATAACTGATAAATGGCAGGGGCAGGCCTTTTGTAGGCATAAGACCTGTGGTAACAGAAAAATTAATTAAGGCCTGACAAGCTATCATCAACGTCAGACCAAACGCCAGATAGTAGCTGAACGGATCCGCTGCTCTATTCGCTATCATTACACCCTTTACAAATAACCATACAAACAGGCCCACAACAGCTAACACACCTATCAGGCCTATCTCCTCCCCTATCAGAGAGAAGATGAAGTCCGTATGGACCTCCGGCAGAAAGAATAGCTTCTGTTTGCTTCCTCCTATCCCTACCCCTAAGATGCTTCCTCTTCCAAATGCAATAAAAGACTGTACCAGCTGGAACCCGCTTTCAAAGGGGTCCTGCCACGGGTCAAGAAAGGCCATTATCCTTCTCTTCCTGTATGGAACAGAAAAAACCAGCAGATATAGTAGAGGCAGCGACAACAGGGCACCTACCCAGATGTATCTCAACCTGGCTCCCCCCAGTATAAGGAGGCATGTTGTCAGTATACCTATGCTCATTACAGCTCCGAAATCTGGCTGAAGAATGATTACAAACTGAAATAAAAACATCACACCGGCAGGAATCAGTATTCCGTAGCGGAAATCCTTCATCCTCTGAATGTTCTTTGACATGTATTCAGCCAGAAAAATTACCAGAGTGATCTTTACAAGTTCCGATGGCTGAAACGTATTGGGCCATAACCTTATCCACCTTCTTGCCCCGTTTGCCGAAAGGCCGATATCCGGCACAAAGACCAGCACCAGCAATATAAGAGAAAACACGAGAAAAACTATAACAAGAGGCCTGAACTTCCGGTAGTCCACCTTTGCTAAAACGAACATCGTTATGAGTCCGGCAAACACAGTAAAAAGATGATTCCAGAGATAATGAAAGCTGCTCCCGTACTTCTTCGTCGACATGAGAGCAGTTGAACTATATACCATCAACAGCCCTATGCCGACAAGGATCAATACCGGGACAACTATATCTCGCGAACTTTTCATGCTTATCCCGCAACCTTTCTTACAGCTTCTTTAAAGCTTCTTCCCCTGTCTTCAAAGTCATCAAACATATCAAAACTGGCACACCCCGGAGAGAGCATGACCACGTCGCCGCCCGAAGCCCTGGAGACAGAGATCCTGACGGCGTCATACATGTCTGCCGCGAGTATCGTCTCCGTGGAGTTTCCGATCTCCCTTGCGATCTTCTCCTTTGCCTCACCTATAAGTATCAATGTCTTGACCCTGCTTTCTACAAGGGCACGCAGGGCTGTAAAGTCACTACCCTTGTCCATGCCTCCCATTATCAATATCAGGTTCTCAAAACTCTCAAGAGACTTCATGACTGCACCGACATTTGTACCCTTGGAGTCGTTAATGAAGATGACACCCCTGAATTCGCCCGCAACCTCCAGTCTGTGCTCAAGCCCCGGGAAATCCATCAGCACCTGCCTGACGTCTTCGGGGCGGCTACCGGCGAGTATTGAGATCAGGGAAGCGGCCATCGCGTTTTCAAGATTATGCAGCCCCCTGATTCTCACCTCATCAGTGGTCATAATAGGAAAATGAGAGGGTATGGATGTAGTATGGGACAGATTACAGTATATGACCCCATTCTTCAGGTAGACGCCCTCAACCTCTCTGGACCGGCTGAAGAAATATATATCCGGCATCAACCCATCATGTCTGCCGCGCCCTGTTTTTAACATATCCATCACCAGCAGGTCGTCCGCGTTAAGGACCAGCCTGTCCCCTTCTCCCTGATTCTCAAAGAGCTTTGCCTTGGCTCCAGCGTACTCATCCATAGATCTGTACCTGTCAAGATGGTCCGGTGTTATATTTAGAACAGCCGCGACCTTCGGCCTGAATTCAATAATAGACTCCAGTTGAAAACTTGAAACCTCAACGACTATACGATCGACCCCCGTCAATACCGGCCCATCAGAGGTGAAACCCAGTTTGTTAATCTCTTCGGTAAGTGCCCTGCCTATATTCCCGCATAAAAGCGTTCTGAAACCGGACATCTTCAGCATCAGGTCAACAAGCGTGGCCGTTGTCGACTTTCCGTTAGTCCCGGTTATCCCTATAAATGGAGGGGTGCCATGCTCCGAATTTTCATCATCAACGGCTCCATATCCAACTGCTACCTGATAAGCAAGCTCAAGTTCACCTATCACCGGGATGCCTCTTGACACGGCAGCCGTTATCTGGGGGATATCAAGAGGGACACCGGGGCTGACCACTATAAGGTCAGCGCCTGAAAAAAGTCCCTCTGTATTTCCACCGGATACAAACTTAACAACCGGTGAAAGTTTCTTTATTTCAGACTTTAAAGAGTTGCGCGGCTTTCTGTCAGTCACAGTGACTTCCGCTCCAATCGAAGAGAGTAGGTTTGCCGCTCCTGTCCCGCTTCTGGCAAGGCCGACCACAAGGACTTTCTTGTCATTCAGACTGTTCGGAGTAATATTCATCTTTTCTTTAACCTGGATCATATATTAAATTCAGAAGCCTTTGTCCCTTTGCGCCTTTATGTTGAAGTTTTATCACCCATTACCTATTACCTATTACCTGTTTTTTGTCACCTATCACCTATTACCTGTTTTTTGTCACCTATCACCCATTACCCGTTATTTGTTGTTATCTAATCTTAAGCGTCGTCAGACTCAAAAGCGCAAGAACTATTCCAATAATCCAGAACCTTACTATGACCTTTGGCTCAGGCCAACCCTTCACTTCAAAGTGGTGGTGCAGGGGGGCCATCTTGAAAACCCTTTTACCGGTAACCTTAAATGACACGACCTGTATCATCACCGAGAAGGTCTCCAGAACAAAGATGCCTCCAACCAACGCAAGGACAACCTCGTGTTTGGTTATTACCGCCAGCGTTCCCAGCGCGCCGCCAAGCCCTAATGAACCGACATCACCCATAAATATCTCAGCGGGATAACTGTTGTACCAGAGAAATCCGAGTGCAGATCCGAACATCGCCCCGCAAAAGACGGAAAGCTCACCCGTACCGGGCAGGTAAAGCACATGCAGATATTCGGCAAAAATAGAATTTCCTGATATATAAACCAGCGCGCCGTTTGCAAGAGTCGCTATTCCGACGAGCCCTATGGCAAGGCCGTCTATACCGTCTGTAAGATTGACAGCGTTAGAGGAACCTACAATTACAAGTATCGCAAAAGGTATATAAAACCACCCCATATCTATCAGCCATTTCTTAAAGAATGGGATACTGAGAGACGCGGCATAGGCGTCATTAGGGTCATGGTAAAACAGAAGTCCTATGAGGAGGGCCAGTACCACCTGTAATCCCAATTTGTAACGGACCTTTAGTCCCTTAGGATTTCTGCCTGCCGTCTTGAGGTAATCGTCAAGACAACCTATCAGTCCGTAACCGATTAATGCCATAAGCATAACAAGCATGAACCTGTTGCTCAGATCACCCCAGAACAGGACGCTCAGCACTATTGAGATAATAATCAGGATACCGCCCATGGTCGGGGTCCCGGCTTTCGGCAAATGGGTCTTTGGTCCGTCATCCCTGACATGCTGGGTAATGCTCATCCTCTTCATCTTCTTTATAAACCATGGGGTCATTATTAAGGTGATCAGCATAGCGGTGATGATTGCAAGCGCGGTCCTGAATGTAATATATCTGAAGACATTAAAGGGGGAATATACCTCATGAAAGGAGTAAAACAGTTTATATAACATCCGTTACCCCCCTCACCGCCCTGTCCATATTCATTGCACGTGACCCCTTAAGGAGCAAGGTATCCCCCGGCTTAAGGATCTTTTCGATATTTAGGGTTAATTCTTCAACATCCCCGAATTTATATATGACGGGCTTCATGCCTTTAATCCTATCTCCCGCATCCCCGGCGGCAAGGCACATCATTTCACCGACCGATACAAGCACATCTATCCCAAGTTCAATCACCGTCTTTACAACGTTTCTGTGAGCATCCTCCGCGAAATCTCCCAGTTCGCTCATATCGCCCAGTACCGCCACCAGCCTGCCGCCTCCACGCATACTTACCAGCTCCTTAAGCGCCTCAAATACAGACGAAGGGTTTGCGTTATAAGAATCATTAATGAGTGTTATCCTTCCCCTCCTGAGCACCTCGAACCTCATCGGAAAAGCGGTGTATTCCTCAAGGGCCGTCCTTATCTCTTCAATATTCATCCCCAGAGAGAAACATACAGCCGAGGCGGCAAGAGAGTTATAGACATTAAAGAGACCGTGAACATTTAACCTGACCGGCACACTCTTCCCATCCCTGAAAGCCAGTGTGAAGCTGTTACCCCTTTCCGTTGCGTAAAGATCCTTCGCCATAATATGAGAATCACTCCTTATGGAGAAGGTGATTATCTTTCCCTTAAAACCCCTCACTCCGTCCATCAGAAAGTCGTCATCACCATTAAGTACCGCGGTGGCAATACCCTCAAGCATCTCAAGCTTTGCGCTCCTTATCGCGTCACGGCTTCCAAGCCTTCCTATGTGCGCTGAACCTATATTTGTTATTACTCCGTGGCTGGGCATGGCTATCTCGCACAGCCTCCTGATTTCCCCTGTGGAGTTCATACCCAGTTCAAGAACCATAACCTCATCAGAAGGAACAAGCCTCGTCAGGCTCAACGGCAGGCCTATATGATTATTAAGGTTGCACTTATTCTTCAGCACCTTAAATCTCCTGGACAGAATCGAACATGTCATCTCCTTGGTGGTAGTCTTTCCGTTACTGCCGGTAATCGCAACCACCGGGATGTCATACTTCAACCTCATATAACCAGCCAGGTCCTGAAGCGCCTTAAGCGTGTCCTTTACCTGAATAATCGCCTTTCCCTTTTGCGCCGGCTCAAATCCATGGTCAACAACCGCCGCACTTCCAGTTGAAAGCGCGGAGTCAAGAAAGTCATGCCCGTCAAACCTCTCACCCCTTAACGCAAAGAATATTTCACCCTCCATTACGGTCCTTGAATCTATTGATACTCCTGAAAAGGCCATGGAATTCCCGCATAGCGGCTCCCCTCCCGTGGCCTTGACTATCTCTTCAACTGTTAGTGACATAATTCCCCTGCCGCCTTCTTAACTCCTTTATTAAGACCTCTTTATCGCTAAAGCCTACCTTAACCCCTTTAATCTCCTGATAATCCTCATGACCCTTGCCCGCGATTAGCAGGGTATCCCCTTTTTCCGCCATCTCAACCGCCTCTCTTATAGCCTTTGTCCTGTCAGGCTGTACAGAACTGTTATCCCTTTTAATCCCCTGGAATATATCCCTGATTATTTCAGAAGTCTCTTCAGAACGCGGGTTATCCGAGGTGACTATCACAAAATCGCTCAGATCCGATGCCACCGCACCCATTCGAGGTCTCTTAGTTCTGTCCCTGTCTCCACCACAGCCGAATACGGTTATCACCCTTCCCCCGGTTGTTCGTCTCGCTTCCTTAATCAGTTTCTCCAACGCGTCTTCAGTGTGAGCGAAATCGACTATACACATAAAATCCTGCCCCTCATTTATCTTCTCAAACCGGCCTTTTATTACTTCCGCATCCCGAACACCCCTCTGTATGGTCTCTACGTCAATACCCAGCGCGTACGCGGCTCCAATCGCCATAAGTATGTTGTATACATTAAAACGACCGACAAGCCCCGACTCAACCGCGAACCCGCCTTCAGGGGTACGGACCTCAAATAATAGGCCCCCGGGCACCGCCCTGTCTGAAATATTGACAGCCCTGAGCATCGCGCCTTCCTGAAGCCCGCACGTAATAACTCTACATCCAAGACTCTGCGTCAACGTCCTGACCACTGGATCATCATAGTTCAGAACAGCAGTACCATCTTCGCTGAGATAGGAAAAGATTCTGCTCTTTGCGCTGAAATACCTCTCCATCGAGCCATGGAAATCAAGATGGTCCTGGGAAAAATTTGTAAATACAACGACCTTAAAAGCACACCCTTCAATCCTTTCAAGAGTCAGCGCATGAGATGATACTTCCAGAACAGAGTACTCCATCCCGTTATCAAGCATCTCCCTCAGATATCTCTGAATATCCAGTGACTCCGGTGTTGTACGGGGTGCGTCAAGGGTCCTTTCCCCTAATATATATTCATTGGTTCCCAGGAGGCCCGTATCTTTCCCCCATGCCTTAAGGATATGTCTTGTGATGTACCCGGTGGTAGTCTTTCCGTTTGTCCCGGTTACAGCAACAACCGGGAAACTTTCAGAAGGCCGTCCGAAATATGTAGATGCAAGCTGGGCCAGAGCCTTCCTGCTGTCTGAAGTTACAATATATGGAAGCCCCTTGCGCCTTACAAGCTTCTCGATATTACCTGTCACTTCCGCCTTCTCCGCTACCACCGCGACAGCCCCCCTGCTGACTGCGTCCTCTATGTAATCATGACCGTCAGACACAAATCCCCTGACAGCCACAAAAATAAAGCCTTTCTTTATATCCCGCGAATTGTACGCAATCCCCCTTATCTCTACATCAACAGGCCCTCTTATCTCTTTAATCTCGAGCCCTTCTAAAAGCTCCTGAAGAGTCATCTACTTACAATACGAAGATGGTTCTCATCCTTCTCCATAGGGATATCAAGATAGGTAAGAGTATGCTCAATTATCTTCTTGAAAACAGGCGCGGCCACTGTCCCGCCATATGTGGCGCCCTCTGGCTCATATACAACAACAATAAGCGCTAACCTGGGATTATCCGCAGGCACAAACCCCACAAAAGAACTGACAAACTTTTCTTCTGAATAACGGCCGGTATCAGGATCGGTCATCTGTGCCGTCCCAGTCTTCCCAGCTACCAGATTTCCACTGATGTACGCCTTTCTCGCCGTACCTCCCTCCTCCACCACCGTCTTAAGAATATCCTTGATAATCTCAGCGGTTGAGACGGAAATCACCCTTCCTTCATCCATCCGGGAAAAACTCTGTACCACCTCACCAGAAGGCGAGATTATTTCAGATATAATATAAGGTTTCACCATTATGCCGCCATTTGCTATCGCCGAATATGCCCTGAGCACCTGCAAAGGTGTAACACCGATCTCCTGTCCAATAGATAACGCGCCCAGAGAAGTGCCTGACCATTGGTCCGGCCTTCTCAGGATACCTCTCACCTCCCCCGGAAGGTCTATGCCTGTCTTCTCTCCGAAGCCGAATTTTTTAAGATATTTGTAATACGTATCCTTCCCGAGTTTAAGACCAATCTGAACCGCCCCGACATTTGACGACTTTTGTATAACATCTTGAAATTTAAGGATTTCATTTCTATGAACATCACGAATCGCCTTTCCGCCGACAGATATATATCCCTTTGAAACATCAAATTCCTCATCAAGGCTCACAATTCCCTCTTCGACGGCAGCCGAGGCAAGGATTGATTTTATAGTTGAGCCGGGCTCAAACAGATCGGTAACCGCCCTGTTGCGCTTTTTATCCCACGGGATATTGACCGGAAAGTTGGGGTCATATGCCGGGCTGTTCGCAAGGGCAAGGACCTCGCCTGTTTTGGGGTCCATCATTACCGCAATGGCCGCACTGGCCTGCCACTCTTCCATGGCAAATGCAATTTCTCTTTCAGCTATATGCTGAATATTCTCATCAATGGTTAGGATTATGTTATTACCGGGAAGAGCTTCCTCCACACCCCCTGAAAGACTGTTGCCGCGCGCGTCCCTGCTCAAAAATACTTTCTTTGCCTCGCCGGTCATATATTCGTTGTATCGGAGCTCTATACCCTCAATCCCTTTATTGTCTATGTCCGTATAACCAAGAATATGCGATGCCGTCTGTCCGCTCGGGTAATAACGTTTTGTCTCTGTCAGAAAGCCGATCGTCTTTATACCTAACTTCTCTTTAAGCTTATTGGTTTTAAGGGATGTCTTCTCGTCCATCTTTCTTGCAAGCCACAGAAAATCCTTTTTCTGCTTCTTTATAATCCTTCTCTCCAGACTACTTGCCGATGTCTTGATCAATGGGGCCAGATGTGAAGAGAGGAGTTTCGCATCCTTGATCTCAGATGGAACGGCATAAAGCGAATCAGCCTCAACATTAACAGCCATCTCTCTCAATCTCCTGTCCCAGATGATCCCTCTTTGCGGTTTGATGGTCTTTGTACGGAGATACTGCTTGCTTGCCCTCTGAGAAAGAGTCTCGTGATTCAGCACCATAAGGTCTATG